>JANPBY010000125.1:0-51646 GCA_031430645.1 Actinomycetes bacterium | reverse complement strand
CGGCCCGGCTCCCTGGGACCACGGGGCGTTCCCCCGCGCGCCCGTGCGCTTGGGGGCCCCCCGCGCCGTTCCCCCCCGTTGTGTGTGAGGTTTTGCTCGCGACCGGCGGCGTGCCGCCTACTCAACTCCACACCCAGCGGGGGGAGAACCAGCGGCCGATTCGTTCGGTGCCGAAGTCGGCCTTGTCAGCGACGAGCTCGGCCGACGGGCCATACAGCTCGCCGGTCGGGCGCTGACCGCTGAGGAACGTGACGTCGACCTTGGCCACCATGTCGTGCCCGAACTCCAAGTAGCACAGGCCGTTCCCGCTGTAGGTCACCGTCGGGGTCCGACCGCTGAGGCGGTCGATGATCCGGCTGGCCGCCACGATGGCTTGACCCTCGGAGAAGACTCCGGCCTTCGGGGTCCCGACGCTGGTGACGTCGCCGACGGCGTAGACGTTCGGGAAGGCAGTCTCCAAGGTCAGCGGGTCAACGGGGATCCACCCGTCGACGGCCATGCCGGACGCCAGGACCACGGCGGGGACGCGGTGCACTGGCACGCCGAGGAAAAGGTCGTACGGCAGCTCGCTGCCGTCGCTGAGCAGGGCGACCCTGCGTTCCGCGTCGAGGCCCCGCACGAGCCGTTCGGGCACCCATTGAATCCCCCGCTCGGCGAAAGCAGCGAGGAGCGCGGCGGAGGCTTGGGGAGACGGCGGGACGGGGACGCCGAACGGCATCACGAGGGTGATCTCGCTGGCCTCCCGTAGCCCTCGTTCGGCGAGGAAGTCGTGGACCAGCAGGGCGGTCTCGCTAGGAGCCGGTGGGCACTTGAACGGGGCGGACGTGACCCCGACGACGACCCGGCCGCCCTCGAACCCCACCAGTACGTCGCGCAGCGCGAACGCTCCAGCCACCGTGTAGAACTCATGCCCGCCCTCGACCAGACCGGGTGTCGCCGCTGGATCAAGGTCCGCGCCCAGCGCAACCACGAGGATGTCGGCGTCATAAGGGCCGGCGCTCGTCTCGACGTGCCGAGCGACCGGATCGATGGACGTCACCTCGGCGGAGACGAAACGGACGCCAGGCTTCACCACGTCGGCGTACGGGTGCAACGCATGCTCCGGCAGCAACCGACCGAACATCACATCCAGCTTGGAGAAGCCGAAGACGAACCCTTCGCCCTTGTCGATGAGCACGAGGTCGAGCTCATCGCCGAGCGCTTCCGACAGCACCGTCGTCAGCTCGAGCCCACCGAAGCCGGCCCCAAGCACCACCACCCTCGTCCGCATCGCCGCAGGATATCCCCGCTCCACAGTCCCCAATCGTCTAGCGGGCTAGTGAAGGGCGCCGACGAAGCTGCGAACTCTGCGACCGCGACCCCGAAGCCACTCGATGCGGGCTCCCAGGATGAACACGGTCGCTCCGGCGAGACCGATGCCGAGCCACCGCGGCAACGCCGACAGAGTGCCGAACGCCTGCGCCGCACCGGCGATGGCGAGCGCGATGGCGCCGGGCGCAAACAGCCCAGTGAGGCGCAGCCGGACGCCGGCCACCACCAGGGCAACACCGACGAGCAGCACCAGAGCCAGTCGCACCAGCGCCTCGGTATTGGACTGCTCAGAAGCGCCGTCGACCCACGGGGCACCCCAACACCACAGCGCCGACGGGATGACCGCCATGGAGACGCCCGGTCCGAGCCAGCTCAGGGATGGCTCCTTGGTCGAGGTCGACCCGTGGTGCCAGATCACCCCAGCCACGAGCAGGAGGACGGCGAATGGGAGTGACCAGGACTCCACCAGATCGGGCAGCTCGGGGCGGTTCGGCGAGGAAATGAGCCAGCCGATCTCGGCGATCAGTGCTGCGGCCCAGGCGAGCCAGGGCTCGAGGCCCAACCCAGCCACCACGAACAAGCTCAGCGCCACGAGTGCGAGCAACACCGAGAGCTGGAGGATGACGGCGTCCTCGACTGCGAAGTCGGAGCTCTGATCCACGCTGATGGCGATCCGCCCCACCAGCCAGGTGGCCCAGAGACTGGCGGAGGCCAGCAGCCCGACCCTGAGGTGACCTGCCTTCGTCAGGCCCACGAGCAGCGCGGCGCCGGCAAGGGCGACCGCGAGCGACATCCACACCGACTGGCTCCGCGGAATCAGCAGCACGAGTCCGCCAGCGACACCGACAAGGCTGGCGGTCGTGACTCCGGCGAGTGGTTGAGCGGTCCGACGCCAGACCCAGTCGGTCGCCGTCGCGGTGATCATCGTGGTGATAGCTGTCCCAACGATGGCTGGGGTGTCCAGGTCCACGAGGTAGCCGAGCCACGCGATCACCGTCAGGCAGAAGCCAACGACGGCCGCGCTCAGCAGTTCGCCCTGGTCGAGGTGGAGCCTGGCGCTGACGAAGGGTGCTGCCGCCAGCGCGACGGTGGTGATAGCGACGACGGTGACCGAGATAGCCGCCCAAGGCTGGTTGCTCCCCGCAGGACCGAGAGCAAGGAACCAGGTCAGCAGCGCGCTGGTCACAGCGACGGTGACCCAGCCGAACCAGACCCACGCAGCCAATCCGAACCGTTTGCCCAGGAGTAAGGCCGCCATGGCCAGAACAGCCGTGACCGCAGTCGGATAGATCACGTCGAAGGCGAGCCAGGACTCCGGCACCAGGCCGAGGGCGGGCGCGGCGATGATGTCGATGACCGCGAGGCCAAACGCGACGACTGCGAGAGCCTCGGCCGTGGCGGGCAGTCGATGCGCCAGACGTACGGCTGCCGTTCCGAACCCCACGGTCGCCAACGCCATCACGGTGACGTGCCCACCGACGCCAAGTCGATCCCACACGACGGCCGTGAACACGATGCCGGCAATCAGGAGCAGGCCTGCGCCTAGGGCCAGCAACACATTCTGCAGGCCAGGATCTTCGACGGGAGACGCCTCCGGCGGTGCTGAGGCGCCGTGCGGCGCGGCGGCCGTGGCTCCGGGCCAGATGCCCCCGCGCCTAGCAGTCTCCGCATCAGGCGCCGGGTCCCCGGCGAGGATTCGGTCGTCCAGCCACTGCAGCCGGGGACGGCTCTGGGCCGCCTCGGCAACGTAGCCGGAGTAGGCCCGATGCCCGCTCGGGCAGATCAGCATCCAGGGCTCGTCCTGCTCAGCCGCGTAGGGCTGGCCACAGCGCAGGCACGTCCACTCCTCGCTGGCGCTCGGCACGCAATCATCTAACCGGACACAAGGCCCAAGGCGTGCGACCGCCGAGGATTGCCCAAGAGAGACTGGACCTCCTCAACCGCGGAGACACTCACTTATGACGTACTCGACCGACTCGATCCCTGACCTGACCGGCACGACGGCCGTGGTTACCGGCGCCAACGGAGGGCCCGCGGCGCTCCCTCGGAGGGTGCCGACACCATCACTCGACCGCGCTGCGCGGTTCTGATCGACGACCGGGGATCAGGCCGAGCACCAACGAGCAGCCGACGATGATCACCGCAGCGCCGACCAGTTGAACGACGGACAACGCCTCATCGAGGATCAGCGCACCCACACCCACCGCGATGACCGTCACGACGAACTCCACACTGATGGCCAAGGTGGCGCCGACCTCGGCAACAAGGCGGAAATACAGGACATAGGCCAGGGCGCTGCACATCCCAGCCAGCACCACGAGATAGAGATAGTCGATCGGCACCGGCGCCGTTGGTATCGGGACGACGAACAGCAGCGGGAGAGTCATGACGCCGGCGAAGAAGAACGCCCCGATGGTCTGCTCCCACGAGCCGACCTCGCGCAAGAACCGGTGAGAGTAGTTGCTGCCGAAGGCGGCCGACACAGCACTGAGCAACGAGGCGACGCAGCCCACCACGAAGGAGCCGGTCACGGGAACGGCGGGGAAGCCAACGAGAAGCACGATGCCGCCGAACCCTAGGAATAGCCCGAGCCGCCCCGATCCGGTGAGGCGCTCGAGCCCCCAGACCTGACCGATGAGCATCGAGAACAACGGGATCGTGCCGACGAAGATGGCAGCCATTGCGGTACCGATCCGCGGGACAGAGAAGGACAGGCCTACCAGTTGGCCTGCGACGCTGGTCGCCCCCACGACGGCCATAGGGACCCACGAACCGAACACCAGCCTCCGCCGGGTGACCGCCGCGATGAGCAGCAGCAGCGCGCTGGCGATCAGCGCGCGGAAGGTCACAGCACCGATCCACCCGAACGCTGCCACGACCTTGAGAACCAGAACGAACGACAGCCCCCAGATCAGGGACAAGCTCGCATAGTCGAACAGTTGCCTCCGGTGCACACCCGGAGACTAGGCCGCCGCCAACTGATCGGATGCCCCTCCTCGACGCCTCAGCGGTGCCACAGTGTGCTGGTGACCGGTGTGTTCGTGATCAACCTGGCCGTGGCCGCTCAGATGACCGATGCCGCGGTCACGTGCGCCGCGGGGCTCGGTGCGGCCGTGTCTGCCGCCGTCGTAGACGCCGGCGGTCACCTGGTCCACTTCCAGCGCATGGACCGGGCCGAGATCGCCGGACCGACCCTTGCCGTGGACAAGGCCTTCACAGCCGTCGCCCACCGCATCGACACGGCGGAACTAACCAAGTTGGCCGCGCCCGGGGGTGAGCTCGCCGGCCTGCACGCCAACGGAGGAGGGCGCTACGTCGTGTTCGGCGGGGGGCTGCCCTGCTGGTCCGGTGACGTCGTCGCCGGAGGGCTCGGAGTGAGCGGCGGCTCTGCCGCTCAGGACATCGCCTGCGCCCGTGCGGCCCATGCGGTCTTCGTGACCGCTGCAGCCGGATGCGACGCTGGCTAGGGTGCGGTCGTGACTGATCAACGGGTCGGACGCATCCGCTTCATGGATCAACAGCGGGTCAATCTCGACGGATTCGCCCACGAAGACGTCACGCTGGGCCTTGTCGCCATGAACAGTCCGCACGACCCCGAGCCGTCGCTGGTCATCGAGGACGGCCAGGTCGTACAGATGGACAGCCGAGCTGCGGCTGATTTTGATGCCCTGGACTCACTGATCGCGGCCCACGGCCTCGACCTGACTGTCGCCCGTGAGGCCATGGCGCTCGACGACGTGGCCTTCGCGCGGCTGTTCGTCGACCCTTCGGTGCCGCGCAGCGAGGTGGTGCGGCTGGTCGCGGGTACGACCCCGGCCAAGCTCGCGCGGGTCGTGGCCCTACTCCGCCCGCCCGAGCTGACCATGGCGATGACCAAAATGAGGGCACGGCGCACCCCGAGCAACCAAGCACACGTCACCAATCTGCTGGACGACCCACTCCTGCTGGCCGCCGACGCGTCAACTGCGGCTGCCTACGGCTTTCGTGAGGTGGAGACGACCGTTCCGGTGCTGGCCGACGCGCCGTCCAACGCGGTGGCGGTCACGGTCGGCGCCGCAGTGGCGGCGGCTGGCGTCCTTGTCCAGTGCTCGGTCGAGGAGGCGATGGAGCTCGAGATGGGCATCCGTGGTCTGGTGTCCTACGCCGAGACCGTGAGCCTCTACGGGACCGAGTCAGTCTTCGTGGACGGAGATGACACCCCCTACAGCAAGGCCCTCCTCGCCGCCGGCTACGCCAGCCGCGGCGTGAAGATGCGCGTGTCGTCGGGAGCCGGCTCGGAGGTGCTGATGGGCGGCGCCGAGCAGTGCTCGATGCTCTACCTGGAGTCGCGCTGCGTGTCGCTGGCTCGCGCCATGGGGGTGCAAGGGGTCCAGAACGGAGGGATCGACGGGGCAAGCGTGGCCTCAGCGGTACCGCGTGGGGTGCGCGAGCTGATGGCGGAGAACGTCATGGTCATGGCACGGAATCTCGAGGCGTGCACAGGCAACGACGCATTGATGTCCGAGTCCGACGTCCGTAGGACGTCACGAACCCTGCCGATCCTGCTGGCCGGAAGTGACTTCGTGTGCAGTGGGTTCGGCTCGATCCAGCGCTACGACAACATGTTCGGGCCTTCTCAATGGAATGCCGAGGACTTCGACGACTGGCTCGCGATGCAGCGGGACTGGGGTGTCGACGGCGGTCTTCGCACCGCTGACCCCGCCGAGGTCGGGCGGCTCCGGCGCCGCGCCGCGGAAGCCTGTCGCGACGTCTACCGATGGCTCGGGCTGGCCGACTTCGACGACGCGCACGTGGACCTGGCGGTGGACGCGGTCGGGTCGAAGGACCTCGGGGAGCTCGATCCGATGGTGGTGCTCGGCGCCGCGCACGCGATCCAAAGTTCTGGCCTGGGCTCGTTGGATGTAGCTCGGGCCTTGCTCGAGTGCGGCTACGACCTCGAAGCCCGCCGGGTGTTGGACATGCTCGAGGCACGCGTGCACGGCGATCATCTGCAGACCGCGGCGATCTTCGACGAGTCGATGCGGGTCCTCAGCCTGGTCACCGACCCGAACGACTACGCCGGGCCGGGAACTGGTTACGAGCCCTCACCCGCGCGACAGGCGGAGATCGACGGGATCCGGCAAGCCCGTGGGGTGGCTGACCTGAGGGCCGACCAGCAGGAGTGGGCGACCGACGACCTGGTGGTGATCGGACCGGCCGACCAGGGCGGCGACCCGCGCGAGGTCGTGATCGGCGTCTCCCCAGGAGTCGGACGGACCGTATGGCGCACCCTGTCGGGTCGCGCGGTCATCGAAGTGCTCCAGGAGCTCATGGCCGGCCTTGAGGAGGAGGGATGCCGGGCCCGCATCGTGCGCGTGAACGGAACCCTCGACCTAGGCATGATCGGGCTCACGGCGGCGCGGCTGGCCGGATCAGGCATCGGCATCGGCCTGCAGGGCAAGGGCACGGCGCTCATCCACCGGCGCGACCTGCCCCCGCTGGCGAACCTCGAGCTCTACAGCATGGCGCCGATCATCACACCGGCGATGTACCGCCTGTTGGGCACCAACGCCGGTCGGCATGCCAAAGGGGCGACGCCCGTCCCGGCTCGCAACCCCTACACGGATGAGGCCGTCGAGGCGAGGTACCACACCAGTGTGGTCGCCCTCGTCGCGCTGGAGCGGGCGTGCGTCGACCGGTCGCTGGGCAACGAGGATCTCGAGTTGGCACGGTGACCAAGGCCTACTCCGGCCGCGACTCAGCCGAGCTCACCCTTGACCGGCTGGCCCGCGGCGAGCTCGCGACCGACGACGTCCGGATCCACCCCGAGACTCTTGAGGCGCAGGCCCGGGTGGCGGAGGCGCACAGCAACCCCCAGCTCGCCGCCAATTTCCGGCGCGGCGCCGAGCTTGCGCGGGTGCCCGACAACGAGCTCATGGCGATGTACGAAGCCTTACGACCTCATCGGTCCACGGCCGCAGAGCTCGAGGCCCTCGCAGCACGGCTCGAGGGCTACCCGGCTCCCCTCTGTGCCGCTCTGGTCCGAGAGGCCGGCGAGGTGTACGTCCGACGCGGCCTGCTCAGGTGAGGATCGAAGCGGGGATCGACGTCGGAAACTCCACCACTGAGGTGGTGGTCGCCGTCGTCGGCGAGGGCGGCGTCGAGATTGTCGGCACTGGACGCGCGCCCACGCGCCGGGCCAAAGGGTCTCGAGAGAGCCTCGAGGGCGCGGCCGCCCTGGTCAGAAAGTTGGAGCGACAGCACGATGTCCTGGTCGAGACGGCGGTCGTGGCGCCCCTGCGCCCCGTGGCGACGGGTACCGCCCTCGTCCCCGAGGAGACAGCCGACACTGGTCGGTTGTGGGTGGTGTCCGCGGGAGCCGGTACGGCCGGTGGACCTGGTGTGGGCGTCGGTCGTCCGGTGCGCCTCGGTGACCCGATGCCGGAGCGCGAGCCGATCGTGGTCGTCGTGCCCGCGGGCACGGGGTACGTCGACGCAGTGGCCGGGCTCGGTCCACTCCTGACCAGCGGGCGAGTCGCCGCCGTACTCGTCGAGGACGACGAGGCCGTTCTCATCGCAAACCGCATAACCGCGGGCGTCCCGGTGGTGGACGAGATCGATGTGGGACCGGTCCTCGCCGCTGACCGAGTGGCCGTCGAAGTGTCAGAGGGCGGTCGCCCGCTGCGCCTGCTCTCCGACCCGCTCAAGCTGGTCGAGGCTCTCGGCCTCGCCCGGGACGAGCTCGGTGACGCGGCGAGGCTGGCCGCGCTCTTGCGCGACTCAACGAACGGCGTGGTGGCCGTCGGGGCCGCGGCGACGAGCCCGCCCGCCGGGGAGCAGGCGTGGATCGAGGTTCGTGACGAGGGTCGGGTGAGCTTTCTCGAGGGGCATCCGCGGATCAGCGCGGGTCCGGTCGGGCTCGCCAGCGCCTACGCCCTTCCGCCGGACCGCGTGCACCACGTGGACGACCTCTGGACGGTCGACCTCGCCACCGTTGGAGCGGCCGTCCGCGCCCGCCGCGCCGGAATGCGGGTTCGCCCGGTCGGCGCGGCAGCTCTACGCAGTGACGCGCCCTACACCTCGCCGGCAGCGGTGCTCTCCGACCTGCTCGCGGTGCCCGTCCGACTGGTGACCTCCGAAGCGGCAGCCGCGCGCGCGGGCGGATTGTCCACGCCGAGGGCCGACGACGACGCTGTGGTCATCGATCTCGGAGGCGGGACGATCGACGCAATATCACCCACCTCGATCGTCGTCGCGGCGGGAGCTGGAGAGCTACTCACCGTGTCGGTCGCGGCGATGACCGGCATCACCGCCGCGGCTGCGGAGTGGGTGAAGCGGGGGCCGTCGCACCGGGTTGAGGCGCCGCAAGTGTTGTTGGGCGAAGACGGGGCTCGATCCTTCCTCGACCGGCCCGCGCCCTCGGACACCGTGGGGTCACTCGTCGTGCCAGGCCCAGCCGGCTGGCTACCCTTCGGCCGGTCGTTGGCGCCGGGCGAGTGGCGCGCTCTGCGGCTGCAGCTGAAGGTGGACCTCGTCGGTGGCAACATCCTGCGGGCGCTGCGAACCCTAGGCGAGTCGCCCGAGACCGTCGTGGTCGTCGGTGGACCCGCGGGCGACGACGAGGTGCTTTCAGCCCTGAGCGCTGCACTTCCGGCCGGGACCGCCGTCGGACGCGGAGACGTCGGAGCTGTGCTCGGTCACCGGTTCGCGGTGGCCTATGGCTTGCTGGTGTTGGAAGGCGGTGGGGGCTGAGCGAGCCGGCTCAGCGGGTGGAAGTCTGACGCGTCTGGAGGGTGCGCCTACGCCCGGGGGGCGCCGCCGGTGTCCGCACCGTGATGACCGTACGGTCGGCTCGGAAGAGGTCGTTTGAGTACTCGAAGAGCTTCCCGTCGGCGTCCCTGGTCGCGCGACTGATCGACAGCAAGGACAGCTCGGCTTCGACCTCGAGAATGGACGCCTGGTCCGCGGTGGCCTGGACGACCTCGATGTGCTCGATGGACTCGCCCGGGACGGTGCCGTAATGCTCCAGCAGCAAGTCGTACATCGACCCACCGAGGGGCAGGTCAAGCAGACCGGGGAACATCGCGGCCGGCAGACGGACATGCTCCAGCGAGATCGGGGTCCCGTCGGCAAGGCGGATGCGCACGACGTCGGTGATGTAGGAGCCCGAGGGCAGCTCGAGCGCCGCCAGGGTGACCTCATCGGCGGCCATCATGGCCGTGCTGACGATGCGGGAGCCGGCGGTCATACCCTGCTGGCGGAGCAGTGCCGGGACCCCGACAACCTTCGACAGGTCGCGCTCGACTTTCCGTTGACGTACGAAGGTGCCACCGCCACGGCCAGGAACGCGTCGCACCACGTCGGCCTCCTCGAGGGCCGCTAGGGCCTGTCGCACCGTGGACCGGCTCACGGCGAGCGCCTGCGCCAGGTCTCGTTCGGACCCGATCCGGTCGCCCGGCCGGAGCTGGCCGAGCGCGAGCTGGTCCATCAGCTGCCGACGGACCTCCTCAGCCGCCGGGCCGAGCAGCTCAGACTCGGTCATCAGGATCAGGCTCCGTCACGAGGATCAGATCCCGACCAAGGCGGCCGGTGACTCGGGCAGCACCTGTCCGCCATCGACCACGATCGTCTGCCCGGTGATGAAGCCGGCCTCGTCGCTGGCCAGGAACAGGGCGGCATGGCCGATGTCTTCGACGGTGCCAAGCCGGTGCAGGGGGATCACTGCCTCGGTGGCTCGGATGTAGTCCTCGCCCATCTCGTCCAGCCCTTCGGTGGCGATGTTGCCGGGCATGACCGCGTTGATGGTGACCCTCAAGGGCGCGAGCTCGATGGCGGCCGTGCGGAGAAAGCCGAGCTGGGCGGCCTTGCTGGCTCCGTAGTGGGACCAGCCGGGGTAGCCGGTGATCGGGCCGGTGATCGACGACGTCACCACAACGCGGCCGTGTCCGCTGGCTGCGAGCGCAGGGAGGCAGGCCTGCACGGCGAACATCATGCCCTTGACGTTGCAGGCGAACACCGTGTCGACGTCCTCCTCGGTGAGTTCGGCGAACGGCTTGTCGGGGAAGATCCCGGCATTGGCACACAGCACGTCGATTCCGCCGAAGTGGTGAACCGCAGTCTCAGCGATCCGGCGGCAGTCCGCGACCTTGGCGACGTCGGCCACCAAGGTCTCGATCCGTCCGCTGCCCTCGGCCGAGAGGTCCGCGGCGGCGGCGCGGAGCACGGACTCGTCGCGCGCGGCCATCAGGACGTTGGCCCCCGCGCGGGCAAAAACGCGGGCGATGCCCTTGCCGATGCCCTTGCTGCCTCCGGTCACGATGACCGAGCGCCCCTCGATGGGTGTGAACATCTGTCCTCCTCAAGTGGTGGTGGGTCAGCCGTGGCGGGTGAGGTAGGTCTCGGCAAGGTCGCAGCTCCCGGCGGTGTACCCAGCACCCATTGAGCGGGCCAGATCCGTACCCGAATGCGAGCCGATCCAGGCGACGAGCAGCAGACGCCTCATCATCACGAAGGTCTCGAGCTCGGCCTCATCGGCGAGGGGGAGCTCCCGAACGGTCCGGTAGCCGCGGACCCACGCATCGGCCAGCTCGGGCACCCGCGGGTCGTGCTCGAAGAAGCTCACGGCCGCACCGAAGTCATAGAGGAACCAGCTGGAGCCGCAGTCGTCGAAGTCGATCACTTGGGTGACGCCGTCGTGGGCGAGCAGGTTGGCGAGCCGGAGGTCGGCGTGCACCAGGCCGTACCTGTCCGGGCCTTGGCCGAAGGCGGCGAGGCGACGCTTCAGCGTGGCGTCCAGTCGACCGAGGACCTCGCGCTCGGCAGGGCCGACCGCGACACCCGCTTGCCAGCGCCCCCAACGAGCCACCTCACCGAAAGAACCGTCGTAATCCCAAGCGAAGCGGCGGAACCCTGGGGGCCGCGACCAGGTGAGGACGTGCTGGTGCATCGTCGCGGTGATCTCACCCAGCAGCTCGAAGGAAGCGGGGAGTCCTTCGTCGGACGGGGTCGGCTCGACGCCGGGCAGCCATTCGAAGTGCACCACGTACCGCGGGTCCGGAGACCCGTCCTCCATCGCCAGCAACTGGTGGCCGTCAGCAGTCGGAAGGACGCGCGGCGTGCGCACGCCTGCCTCGGCGCGCAGCGCGTCCAGCCAGGCGAGCTCCGACTCGATCTCGACGCCGTCGTGGTAGCCGTGGCGGTGTACCCGCAGCACGGTGCGTAGGCCGGTGCCCGGCTGGTCGACGGCGTAGGTCGCGTTCTCGCTGATGTTGAGCAGGGTCAACGTCGTGTCGTACGGCAATCCGTACTCGACGAGGGCCCGGCGAGCGATCGGCTCGAGCCGCGCCGCCGAATCGTCACCCGACAGGTCATGGGTGCTCACCACGCCCACCGGCAGCGCAGAGGGCGGGAGGGATACTCCTGGCCGGTCATTGAGTCCGGCCCTCCACCTCACCCAGCACGCGGGTGATCTCGTCCCGGGCGCGCAAGACATCTTCGGTCGAGCCGCTCATATAGACGCGGCCGGCCGCGCCGATCATGGACACATCGACCAGCGTCACATGTGGAGCCACCTTTTCTGCGGCGTTCGCGGCAACTGTCGCAAACAACGCCGGGGTCATCTCATAAACAAGCAGCGTCTGCCCGGGCATCAGCATCGACGCCTGCCGGTTGCGATTGATGATCACCGCGTGCTGGTCGGTGACATCCTCGATGACGTCGCTGTAGAGCACCCGAGGCCGGAGCTGGTCGGCCGGCGAGGCCCCAAGCCCGGTCAGGATCGCTGCGCCGGCCCTCCGGACGTCGTCGAGATCACTGGCGTGGATCTCGAGCACGCCGAACTGCCGCTCGACGAACAGGATCCCGGGCTCGACGGACGGAACTGCGCGAAGCGCGAGGTCGATGACCCGCTCGATGGCAAGGCCGGGTGCGACTTCGACGATCAGCGAGTGCTGGCCCTCGAACGGCGGATAGCCACGCGCCCGGGTCGGGGTGCCCAGGTAGGCCGCGAACTGCCGTTGCAGGTCTTCGAGGAGAAGGTAGACGCGCAACTCCGGCTTGGCCGTGCTGGACGAGTCGGCGGCTGCCGGGCGCTTGGTGGAGGCCGTCGTCACGCCTCCGGCCCTGCGGTGTCGAAGAACTTCGACAACTCAGTGTGTGGACGCGGGATGACGTGCACCGACACCAGCTCGCCGACCTGCCCTGCGGTCTCAGCACCGGCCTCGGTCGCGGCCTTCACGGCTCCAACGTCACCGACGATGGTCACCGCCACGAGGCCGTCGCCGACCTCCTGGCGGCCGACGATGGTCACGTTCGCTGCCTTCACCATGGCGTCCGCTGCGGCCAGCGCCGCCACGTAGCCCTTTGTCTCGATCATGCCAATCGCTGCCGTTGAGTTGCTCGCCATCGTGTTGACCCTTCCTAGGACTCGTCGATCGAACCGATGACCAACGCATCCACAGGCGGATGCGGGTCAGGAAAATAGGCTGCTGCGACCGAGCCGGTCGCGACGAGCACCCGCTCGCCGATACCGCTGCCGAGCACGTCGAAAGCGACCAGCCTGGAGCCGTCGCCCTCAACCTCCACCTCGAGAAACGCCCCGCTGGGCAGTCCCTCGACCCTCTTGGTCGCCCACACGTTGCCGACCACTGTCGCTTTGAGCATCAGCCCTCCTTCTCGATGGCGACGCCGAGCGAACGCGCCTTGTCGCGCGCCAGGGGCGTCAGCACCGCTCGCCGTCCAAGGACGAGCCGCGCTCCGTCTCGTGCCGCTTTCGCGACCGCGCGCTCGGTGACCGCCCCGCGCTCAATACGGACGGCAGCCCCGGCGAGGTGTTGTACGGCCGCCGGCACCGCGCCGTCCTCGTGGGCGGTCATCAGGAAATGATGACGGCCCTCTTGGAGGGCGAGCCGCCGCGTGGGGTCGTCGCACAACGCCGCCACCCGGCGCACGAACGCATCGAGGTCGGCGGGAGTGCGCAGCGTGACCTCGGTGACGCTTGCGTCCATCGCCCCGGCAGCGGCATGCGGCGCGTCAGTAACCGCGGCAGGCAGGACGTCGCGCAGCACCGCGCGCACCAAGGCCTGCAGGTCCGCACTCGTCAAAGCGGCGAGGGCGCCGTTGCTCCCCACCCCTGAGGCGGTCACGCCGCACCCCCCAACGACTGCACGGCCGCCTCGGCGGCCGCGCGGACGTCAGCCTCGTCACCGGTGAGGTAGACGCGTCCGGTGGCACCGACCATGCGATAGTCGACCACTTTGATCGTCGCCGCCTTCTCCGCCTCGTTGGTCGCCAGGATCGCGTAGGAGGCCGGCTGCATCTCCAGAACGAACAGGGACTCGCCGGGAAGGGCCATCGACCCCAGCTTGTTGCGGTTGATGAGGAACGCATGCTGCGCGTCGAGTCTCGACACGACCTGCGAGGCGAGGACCGTCGGCTTGGTCGCGTCCGAGGCGCTCGCGTCGAGCGCCTGGAGCACGGCGGCGCTCGCTGAACGGACCGCCTCGATGGAGCGCGAGTGGAACTCCAGGTAACCGAACTGGCGCTCGACGAGCAGGATCCCCGCCTGCACGTCGGTGTTCTTCAGGGCGACGTCTGTGAGGGCCTCGATGTCCAGTCCCGGCGCGACCTCAATGATTTGTGCGGCCATGCCGGCCCGCGGAAGGCTGCCCTTGATCCACGTGCCGAGATAGCACATCGTCTGCGGCTGCAGCTGGTCGAGGAAGATGAACGATCTGAGCTCGGCCACATCAGCCTCTGATGATGGTCGTGAGCTCTTCGATGATCAGGCGCCGCAACTCCTCCCGGAGCTCGGTCACCTCACCTTCGGGAGCGCTGAGTGGCCCCGGCCGGAGGGCCGTGCCGGACGCACCGTCTTCGGCGTTGCTCGCCACCGGGTACGGCGGAACCGCGCCCTGCGGAGCCCGCCAGGGAACCATCCCCTCGAAGGAGGGGAGCGCCTGGGCCGGATCGGTGCTGTAGGCAATGCGGGTCAGGTTGACCAGGTGTTTGGGCTCGAGGTTCTCTCCGAGGGAACTGCGTCCGACGAATCCCGTGCCAATGGTCATGGAGGGCGCGAGGTGGGTATCGAAGCCCGAGCTGCCGGTGCTACCCCCTTCGTTGACCGTCACGCGCAGGACTTGGACGGCAGCCGAGAAAGCCATGACCGTCCGGGCGTCGTTGCTGTGGATGACCGCGGAGTGGCCCGCCCCGCCGATGCGCAAGACCGCGACAGCAGTCCGGATACCTCGCCGGGCCGACGGCACGCGCACGAGCCCCAGCACCGGGCAGAGCTTCTCGTGCGCGAGCGGCTCCTCCTCCACCGCGAGGTCGAAGGGTGCCACGAGGATCCGGGTGCGCCTGGGGATCGGGACCCCGGCGTGCGCGGCGATGTCGGCTGCGCTCTTGCCGACCCACGCGACGTCGAAGCGGCCGTCCGGGAACAGCGTGTCGCGGACCCGGTCACGTTCGTCGGGCTTGAGCACGTAGGCGCCCTGGCGCTCCATCTCATGCAGCAACCGGTCGGCGACCGGCTCTTCCACGATGAGCACGCTCTCGTTGGTGCACAGGATGGAGTTGTCGAAAGCCTTGCTCGTGACCAGCCGGTCGGCCGCCCGCTTGAGATCTGCGGTGGCATCGACGAATACGGGGGCATTCCCAGGGCCAACCCCGATCGCTGGGTTGCCGGACGCGTAGGCGGCCCGCACGACGGGTACTCCGCCGGTGGCGAGGATCACGTCCGTGCGCGGGTCGGTCATCAGTGCGTCGATGAGCGGGATCGAGGGCTCTCCCACGACCTGGATCACGCCGTCGGGAGCGCCGGCAGCGACGGCTGCTTCCGCGAGGGTTCGGGCTGCGTCCGAGCAGCACTCCTTGGCAAAGGGGTGCGGACTGAGGACCAGGGCGTTACGGGTGAGCAAGGCCAACATGATCTTGAAGTAGACCGTCGAGACCGGGTTCGTCGACGGGGTCAGCGCGAAGATGACGCCGGCCGGGCGCGGCACCTCGACCATTTTGCGGGCCTCGTCGATTCGAGGCGTGACGTAGTCCTGGTCGCGGTAGGCGTCGAAGATGCCCCGAGAGCACAACCTGTTCTTGATCACCTTGTGCTCGACCACGCCGAATCCGGTCTCCCGGACCGCCCAGGCGGCGTAGTGCTCGGCCTTGGCCTCGGCCGCCTCGGCTACAGCCTCGGCGATACGGAGCACCGACGCCTGGTCGTAGGTGGCGAAGGCTCGCGAGGCCCACCGCGCGCGTTCCAGCATCTGCCGGGCTCGCGGCACACCAGTCGCCTCGACCCCCTGGACGACGTCGCTCATGGAGACAGTCACGCGGGCACCTTCTCGGTACGCGGTGTCGACTTCCGCACCTCGGCCCAAGCCTTGCGGATCGCCACCTCGGTGCGATCAAGGAGCTCCTCGCACAACTCGGGCCGCAACAGGAGCCCGGGCTTGTACTGCAGGACCCGCGGGTCAAGGGTCGAGAAGATGGCCCACACCCCGTTGTCGTAGAGGTGCCGCATGACGTATTTGGCGCCCTGAGGGTGGTCGAACTCCAAACCCATGACCACTCCGTGCTGACGGATCCCGACGAACCAGTCGGGGTAGTCGGCCTGGATCTCGCGCAGCCCACGACCGATGAGATCGCTGATGTAGTGCACCATCGACCGCGTCTCGGACCGATTGCACACCTCAAGCGCCTTCAGGGCGGCGATGCAACCGAGCTCTGCGCCTCCGAAAGTCGAAATGTGACCGAATCCGTCCTCGGTCAGCCAACCAGCGGCCCGCTCGGTGACGAGCACTGCCGAGATCGGGTACATCCCGCCCGAGATGCCCTTGCCGGTCACCAGGATGTCCGGGGTGATGCCGTGCTTGGTGATCGCCCAAAGCTCCCCAGTGCGCATCAGACCGGTCTGCACCTCGTCGGCGATATAGAGCGCGCCGTACTGCTCGCACAGGGCCTTGACGGCCTCGAGATAGCCGGGCGCGGGCAGCGGGAAGCCGTATGTCGCCGGGATCGTCTCCATGAGCGCGGCCGCCACATCCCGGCCGCGCAGCGCCTCCTCCATGGCGTCGAGGTCGTTGAACACGACGTGGGGGAACTCTTCGGGTCGATCGGAGAGGAAGAGTGTGCTGAAGCGCTCGTCGCCGGTGCCGACGGCGAGACCCGTATGCCCGTGGTAGGCCTTGACGATCGACACGATCTTGCGCCGCTGCGTGGTGTGTCGCGCGGTCTTGATGGCGATGTCGATGGCCTCGCCGCCGCCACTGCCGTATATCACCTTGGTCAGGCCTTCGGGCGCTGTGGTCACCAGTGCCTCCGCCAACGCAGTGCGGGCCAGGGAGGGGAAGTGGTGGTTGCCAATGTCGAAGTGCGCCATCGCCGCAGTGACCGCTGCGACGACCTCCGCGTTGCGGTGCCCGAGGCTGTAGGTGCCACCGTTGAGATGCACGTCGATCAGCCGTTTGCCCGACATGTCATAGATGAAGTACTCCTCCCGACGATCGATGACCAGCGGGACTCCCGACTCGACCCAGAAGTCGGTCTTGCCCGGGTTCCAGAACTCTCGGGACTTCTCGAGTACCTCGTCCTTGGACGCGAACGAGAACTCGCCGTAGTCGAAACTCATCGGCCACCTCGCGGTTCGGGACCCTGTTGGGAGGCGCATACCAAATGTGCATACCAAAAAACCTAATTGGTTGTTTTGGTTTGTATCAGATATCGCCTGGTCCAGTCAATGGTCTGCGGCGAAGCTGATTTCCACACGTGCCGGTACTTGTCAGCCGCCGATCGTGCTGCCAAGATGCCCTCGCCCTGTGATCTGGGTCACAAGAACTGCTCAGCCGTCCGCGTGCGCCAAGGAATCCGAATAGGAACGGGAGTCACCTCAGTGGCAACTAGCGACAACCTCGATCGGGACACCTTCGAACAGGCACCTGTCCCCCGCGCGGCCAGCAGCAACAAGCTCAAGGTTGGCGCCATCGGCTTGTTCGGCGTCTTGTTCATGGCCCTAGCCAACGCCGCGCCGATCACGGCGATGACTGGCAATGTGCCGCTCGCGGTGGCCTACGGCAACGGCATCGGCGCTCCTGCCGGCTTCCTGGTGGCCACGGTCGTGCTGACGCTGTTCACGGTCGGGTTCATCGCGATGGCGCGGCACGTCACGACCGCCGGGGCCTTCTACGGCTTCATCTCTCAGGGGCTTGGGCAGGTCTGGGGCATGGCTGCCGGCGCGCTCGCCACCATGGCCTATGTGGTCTTTGAAGGCTCCCTCATCGGGATCTTCTCCTACTTCGCAAACAACGTGCTCGATGACTGGTTCGGTTGGAACATCAACTGGCTGCTCCTCGCCGTCATCGGCATCGCTGCCATCGCGGTCTTCGGCTACTACGACATCAACATCGCTGCCGTCGTCCTCGGAGTCTTCCTGATAGCCGAGGTCGTCCTACTTGGCGCGATCGCCTTCGGCATCTTGTTCAACGGCGGCGGTCCGGACGGCATCATCAACGAGGCCGTCAATCCCGCTAACGCGTTCAAGCCCCTGCCCGAAGGCGGCGGGCTGCCCGACGGTGTGTCGTTCGGCATCGAGGGCCTGGCCGCCGGCTCGGCCGCCATCGGGCTGTTCTTCGCCTTCTGGTCGTGGGTCGGCTACGAGACCACCGCCGTCTACGGCGAGGAGTCCCGGGATCCCAAGCGCATCGTGCCTCGAGCCACGATCATCGCCGTCATCGGCCTCGGCCTCTTCTACACCTTTGTGTCCTGGATGGTCATCTCGGGCAACGGCGCCGAACAGTCCCAGGAGATTGCGTTCACCGACAGCATCGCGCTGTTCACGGGTCAGGCTGAGGACATCCTCGGTGGCTGGTCGGTCTACGCCTACCAGTTCCTGATCGTCATGGGTTCCTTCGCCTGCGCCCTCGCGTTCCACAACGCCGCGTCCCGCTATCTCTACGCCATCGGCCGAGAGCTGCCGGCCACTAAGAACACGCTGGGCGCCACACACAATGTGCACCACACGCCGCACATCGCCTCCGCCGTGCAGAGCGTGATCACGCTGCTCCTGACGGCCGGCTTCTACTTCCTCACCGTCGGCGGCGACGACCCCCTGCAGGGCGCCTACATCTACGCCTACGGTTTGCTCGCGGTCCTCGGGACCTTGGCGATCCTGATCGTCCAGACCATCTGCTCGGTTGCAGTCATCTGGTACTTCCACGTCAAGAAGGTGCACCCGGGCAACGTCATCACTACTGGGATCATCCCGGCGCTCGGTGCGGCGGGCATGGCTTTCGTGTGCTACCTGCTCCTCAGCAACATCAAGTTCGCGGGTGGAGCGGGGTCGGTGTCGCCGTTCTTCAAGGCGATCCCCTGGATCGTCGTTGTCACCTTCTTGGTTGGGCTGGCAGGGGCGTTGTACCTGCGCAGCGCTAAGCCTGGGGTGTTCCAGGCGATCGGGCAGACCGTGCTCGATGACGCGAAGGAGCGCGAGAACGTCTAGGGCTTGGGCTGGAGCGTGACCCGGGGCGACGTGCTGCGCTTCGAGCCCGACGGAGAGGACCTGGCCGCCCTCGCCTATACCTTCGGGGGCGCGCCGGCCCGGGTCAGCGTCCGACCCGGGACGGTCGTCTCAACCTGGACGCTCGACTGCTTCGCCGGCCGCGTCCGAGGGGTTTCGGATCTGGTGTCTCAGGTGTGCGATCCGCGGTACCTCAACCCACAGACCGGGCCGTTCTTCGTCGAGGGAGCACAGCCCGGCGACACCTTGGCGATCCACTTCCAAAGCATCACCCCGCGTGAGGCTCGCGGGTTCAGCACGACCGTGCCGCTCTTCGGTGCGCTGACCGCAACCCACCTCACCGCGATGCTGCACGATCCGCTGCCGGAACGCACCTGGGTGTACGAGATCGACAACGCCGCTGGGCTCGTCCGCTATGACGCCCTGGATTCCTTCTACCAGGTCGACCTGCCGCTCGACCCGATGCACGGCACGGTCGGGGTCGCGCCCGCCCTGGGTGAGGTCCGCTCAGCACTGACGCCCGGGGACTGGGGCGGAAACATGGACACCCCAGAGATGCGCGCAGGGACGACGTGCTATCTGGGAGTCAACGTCGAAGGGGCGCTGCTCAGCATCGGCGACGGGCACGCCCGTCAGGGTGAGGGCGAAACCTGCGGTGTGGCCGTGGAGTGCGCCATGGACACCGTGTTTGTCGTCGACTTGATCAAAGGCAGTCCGCCGACTGCGTGGCCCCGACTCGAGGACGACACGTTCATCATGACCGCTGGGTCGGCGCGGCCCTTGGAGGACGCCTTCCGGATCGCTCACACCGAGCTCGTGAGGTGGGTGTGCCAGTTGACTGGGTTGACACCGATGGACTCTTACCAGCTGGTGTCGCAAACCGCCCTTACTCCTATCGCCAACGTCGTCGACACCAACTACACCGTGGTCGCCAAGCTGCCCAAGGCTCACCTTCGGGGAGCCAAGGTGATGGACGGGATGCACGCCAGGCTGCGCGCGGGCTGACAAGCCTCGCAACATCGTTCGACCGTGAGGTTCCCGTCAGAGCTGGGCGCGCGTGACACGCAGAATCTCTTCGTACGTCGTCCCGCCACGGGCAGCGAGCGCGAGTCCCTGATCCCGCAAACCCTTGAACCCGTCTTCGGTGGCCAGGTCGGCCAGGGCGGCTTCGTCAGCTCCTGCGAGTAGTGCGCGGCGCAGATGGGAAGTGACCTCGAGCACCTCGAAGATCGCACTCCGGCCCAGGTAGCCGCTCCGTCGACAGCGCGAGCACCCCGCGCCCTGCGCCGGCGTCGCCCCAGAAAGCACCTCCCGACCGACCCCGAGTGCCGTCAGCGTTGCCTCGTCTGGCTCATACCGTTGGGCACAGTCGCGGCAGGGCACCCGGACCAGCCGCTGGCTGACGACCAGGCTCAGCGCGGAGGCCACCAGGTATGGCGGGACGCCCATATCGACCAGGCGGGGCAGCGCAGCTGGGGCGTCGTTGGTGTGCAGCGTCGTGAGGACCAGGTGGCCGGTCATCGCCGCGCGCAGCGCCAGTTCTGCGGTCTGGGTGTCGCGCACCTCCCCGACGAGCACGACGTCGGGGTCCTGCCGCAACAGCGCCCGTAGCCCTCGGACGAAGGTCATCCCAGTCTTGTCGTCGATGGGCACCTGGGTGATCCCGGGCAGCTCGATCTCAATGGGGTCCTCGAGGGTGACGACGTTGCGCTCGGGGGTCATCGTCTCGACGATCGCGGCGTACAGCGTGTTGGTCTTCCCCGAGCCGGTCGGACCCGTGATCAGGACCAGCCCTTGTGGCGACTCTAGGGTGCGGACCAGAACCTCGCGCTGCGCGGGATCCATCCCTAGGTCTGCCAGCCGGCTGATGGTTCCGACGGCGGGCAGCAGCCGGATCACGGCCTTCTCGCCGTGGACCGACGGCAGGGTGCTGACCCGCGCGTCCACCTGGCATCCATCGATGGTGAGGCGCACACGTCCGTCTTGCGGCACCCGACGTTCGGCGATGTCCATGCCGGCGATGATCTTTATTCGCGCAGTGAGGGTCCGACCCATCGAGATCGGCACGTTCATGACGTCGCGGAGCACCCCGTCAACGCGATAGCGCACCCTGACTAAGTCCACCTGGTGCTCGATGTGGACGTCGCTGGCCCGGGAGCGAACCGCGTCGGCCAACACCGAGTCGAGCAGCCGGACAGTAGGGGCGTCGACGACGGCCGCCTCTTCGTCGCGAGGTGACGGCAGTTCAGCCGCGGGACTGACCGCGGCGATCGCGTCTGAGGCGTCCTCGAGCGACCAGGCCCGGTCGAGCAGGGTGCGCAACTGCGAGGGGATGGCGACGAGCACGTCCAAACGCTGGGCGCCGCTGTGCCGCCGTACGTCATCCAGCGCCAGCACGTCGGTGGGGTCCGCAGCCAGCACCCTGAGCCCGCGCGGGCCCGGACCTAGGACGAGCATCTGGCAGCGCTCGGCGAGGTGACGCGGGAGGAGTCGAGCCCAGGAAGGTCGAGTGACAGGTCAGAGGCGTCGACGACCTCGCGCCCCAGCAGTTCGGCCAGCGCCGAAGCCACCTGCTCCTCGCCGGCCAGGCCGTGCTGGACGACCAGGGCGCCGAGCCGCAGCCGGACGGCCCCGGGTTGGTCGTTGTCGTCCCAGTGCCGCTGGTCTTCGAGCACCTCGAGCAGGTCGTGCTCGCTGACGTACCCGCGCTCGACGAGGATGTCACCAAGGCGCCGCTGAGGCGGCCGGCGGAGCGTGGCGAGCTCAAGCAAAGGTGATTCGGTCACCCGATAGTCCTCGACCACCCCCGACGTCGCCTTGATGCGACGCACCGAAGGGCTCTGGACTTCCGCCGTGGGTCAGCGGGCGCGCAGCACCGAGATCACGTCGGCGAGTACGCCGTACGCCGTTTGCCGGGGCGTGAGGTCGTGGCCGATGACCGTCAGGCCGGGCATCAGGTCGCCTTCGAAGTGCAGGCCGAGCGCCATCACCCCCATCCCGGCGAAGGGATCATCGGGTGCGAGTCGTATCGGAGCGACACTCCCGCGGATCGTCCCGTCCCGGTTCTCCACGACAGCGACCAGGCGGATGGGGGTCCCGCCTGCTGCCGCCGCGCGTACCTCGTCGAGGTCAATGTCCCGGATGCCAACTACATCCAGCTCGTCGAGGCGAAGGTCCGCGTCCATGAGCACGTTGGCGATCGCGACGACCTTGACGGCCGAGTCGAAGCCGTCGACGTCGAGACTGGGATCGGTCTCGGCAATCCCCAGGCGCTGCGCCTCAGCCACACCGTCGGAGAAGGTGCCCCCCGTTTCGATCGTCGCCAGGATCACGCTGGTCGTCCCATTCAGCAGACCGCGCACCCGAGTCGGACGTTCGAGCGGGAGCGACTCGCGATAGAGGGAGTAGACCGGCAGGCAGTCGGCGGTGGCTGACTCGAAACGGAACTGCACGCCGTGGTCGCGAGCCAGTTGGTCGAGCTCGCGGTAGGCATGGACAAGTGGACCTTTGTTGGCGGTGACTCCATGGACGCCGCGCGCCAGGGCCTCCCGCAGAAAGTCGATGGCGGGTTGCCCAGTCGCGAGGTCCAGGGAGGAAACCTCCACGAGCACATCAGCGCCGCACCTCTCGAGCCAAGCCCCGACCTCGGCAGGGTCGTACGGCTCTCCGACGGGGATCCGACCATCCTCGACCTCGGCTAGGTCCAGCCCGTTGGAGTCGGCCACCATCCCCAGGCGGCGCGACATCACCCCGGCGAGCCGTAGGTCGAGGCCGTACTCCTGGAGCAGTTGCTCCCCTCGCTCCTGCACCAGGGCAACCAGTGCCGTGCCGACGTTGCCCAGTCCGACCAGGGCGAGGTTGTAGGCCACCGGCTCGGCCCGGTCAGGGATTGGCGACGTCATCCGGTGCCACAACTCAGCGGCTGCGCGAGTCGTACGACCTCGGTCAGCGTCTCGCCCAAGGGGGCGCTCAGCCTCACCACGGCGACGTCGTCGCCGCGGGTCGGCCCCTCGTTGACGATCGCGACCGGAATGCCGTCGGCCGCGGCGCGCGCGACGAACCGTCGACCAGAGAAGACGGTCAACGAGGACCCGAGCACGAGCAGCAGCGATGCGTCGGCGACCAACGCGTAGGCGGCCGTGACCCGCTCTGCGGGGACGGTCTCACCGAAGTAGACGACGTCCGGCTTGAGCACGCCCCCGCAGTTGGTGCAGCTGACCACCACGAAGGCATCGAGTTGGTCGTCGGACACGTCCACGTCCCCATCGGGATTCACCGCAGCAACCAACGCCGTCGTGATGGTCGTGCGCCAGGCTCGGTTAGCCGCGGTGAGTCGCTCAACGAGCTCGGCGCGGGTCGAGAGAGTTTGGCAGTCCAGGCACCGGACTCGGTCGAGGCGACCGTGCAGGTCCACCACAGTCTGCGATCCGGCCGCAGTGTGCAGGCCGTCGACGTTCTGGGTGATCGTGCCGCGAACCAGGCCGAGCCGCTCGAGCTCCGCGACCGCCCGGTGGCCGGCGTTCGGGACCGCTTCAGCGATGGTGTGCCAGCCGAGGTGGCTGCGCGCCCAGTAGCGCCGCCTGGCCACCGGGTCACCAACAAAGGCCTGGTAGGTCATAGGAACGTGTCGCCGCAGCGTCGCGCCCGAGGGGCCGCGGTAGTCGGGGATCCCGGACTCCGTCGACAGCCCTGCTCCGCTGAGGACGGCCACACCGCCTTGGCCGACCAGCTGCGCAAGACGGACTGCGACCACGGGGCTGTCAGGAACGGATGACCTCACCGGGCACGACCCGCGGGTCATCGGCTGTTGTGGGAGCCTGGTCACCCCGCCACGCGGCGTACGCCGTCGTCGCACCGAACAACGATGCCACGAGCCATCCGGCGACCACGACATCGTCGACGAGGCCCGGGATCGTGAGCAGCAGCTCGGGCAGGAAGTCCACCGGGGAGACGATGTAGAAAGCCGCCGCCAGCATGAGGAACAACCGCCCGCGGGTCATCCCCTCGTAGCGACCGATCAGGACGTCGTGGGCGAGGCCGGGGATGGACGCGATCCGCTCGGCGAACCCCAGCGGACCGTCGGCAGCAGCCGCAGTCGCCGTAGCCGCGTAGAACGCAGACCGGCGCGGGGTCTTCCTCATGGGTTCTCCCAGGAACAGTCGACCGGCGAGATGATGTGAAGCACCACACCATTATCACTCATCGAGTGAAGCGCGACTTGTAGACCTTCGCCTCGATAGCCTTTCCTCATGAGCACAGTGAACGTCGAGCCGACCGACCGATCCTGGACCACCACCAAGGTGATTGCTGTGATCGCGGCCATCCTCACAGCGGGCTACCTGCTGCCCTGGGCCCTTGCCGCCGTCCGCGACGTTCGGCACTGGAGCGTGTTCTGGATCAACCTGCTCCTCGGCTGGACGATCATCGGCTGGATCTGGGCGTTGATCCTGTCGCTGCGCACTCAGAGGCTGACTATCGTCGCCTAGGTCCCTCGACCGATATCTCGAACCCTTCGCGCTACGAGACCGATAATCCCGAACCAAGCGCCAGTTCTCCGCATTTTCCGGTCCTATTGCCGCCAAGACACCTTCCTTGGAAAGCCTGCCCCCGATTAGCCTTCCCTGAGTCGTCCGACTTGGAGGAACACGTGGAGTCAGACCCGTTGTGGCCAGGGTTCCGTAGGCGTCCCCAACGTTCACCCATCCCCCGGACCATGAGCCGCCGAGATGTGCTCGTCGGCGGCATGTGGCTCTCCGTCGGACTCGGAGTAGCACCGCTGCTCTCAGCCTGCGGCGGCGGCAGCTCGGCAGCGATCGTCGGTGAGTTCCCGCTCGCCCGACCCGATGCCCCACTGACACTCCCCCTCTACGACGACAACCCGGCGATCGCCGATGGCCTGCCTCCCGAGAAGGGTGGTGCCCTCCGGATTCTCAATTACGCGGAATTCATCAGCCCTGACGTCATCAAGGCCTTCGAGAAGACGCACGGCGTCAAGATCGAGGTGACCCCCTACGGCGACTTCGAGGAGATGATGAACAAGCTCACCGCCCCAGGCGCCTACTTCGATGTGGTCTACAGCGGTCCGAGCATCATCAGCCAGCAGGTCTACAACAAGTTGTTCCAGCCGTTCAACAAGTCCTACCTCCCCAACGTCGCCAACGTGTGGCCGGAGTTCCAAGACCCGTGGTACGACAAGGGCGCTCAGTACACCGTGCCGTACGGGATCTTCTCCACGGGCATCGGATACCGCGCCGACAAGGTCAGTGCGGTCCCGGACAACGGCTATCTGATGCTTTGGGATGAGCAGTACAAAGGCAAGGCAGGGATCTTCGATGATCCCAGCGACGCGTTGTCCATGGCGATGCTCGCGTGGAACATCACGAAGGACGTCAATACCGGCAATCCCGAGTTCATCAACGCTGCAAGGGACCGGCTCATCGAGCTGATCGACCTCGTCTCGGTCAAGCTCAGCATTGACCAGTACGAGACGATCCCCAACGGGAAATACACGGTTCATCAGGCATGGTCCGGGGACATGGTCGCGGCGCCCTACTACCTCGGCGAGGGAGAGACGGCCGAGGTGCTTGGGTACTGGACGCCGAAGTCGAGTGAGACTCTGGTGGGCAACGAAACCATGTCGATCGGCAGCGGTGCTAAGAAGCCTGTCCTCGCTCACATGTTCATCAACGACCTCCTCGACAACGACATCGGGAAGACCAACTTCGAGTGGACCGGCTACCAGCCACCGATCACCAAGCTGACGGCAGAGTCGTTGATTTCGGACGGACTCATCCCGAAGAACCTGCTGAGCACAGTCGTCGTCCGCGAAGACTTCGCAACCGGGCTGCAGTACTACGAGCAGCCGATCGAGACCACAGCCTTGTGGATTGACGCCTTCAAGGAGTTCCAGGCCAGTGGCGGTTGAGGCCGAAACCTCGGGACTCCGCGCCCGCCTCCTCTACCCTCTGCTCGCACTTCCCGGTACTGCCTGGCTAGTCGCGCTTTTTCTGGTGCCCTTCTACGGCATCCTCGCCGTCGCCTTCAGTACCGAACTGAACGGCTTTCGCCAGCCCATTCCGATGTGGAATCCCCTCGGCTGGGACTTCTCCGTCTTCCTCAAGACCGTCGATCAGTCGGTCAACGGGATCTACCGCCAGTCCTGGGAACACTCCTTCGTCTATGCCTTCCTCGCGTTGCTGATCTGTGTGGCCGTGGGCTACCCGGTGGCTTACTACATCGCCCGATTGGCCGGTCGACGCCGAGGACTGCTGCTGGCGCTCATCCTGATGCCCTGGTGGATCAACTACTTGACTCGGATGTTGGCCTGGGTCGGACTCCTCGCCGAGGACGGCTACGTCAACGACTTCCTCGGCTGGTTCAGCATCGGGCCGGTGGACTTCCTGGGCGGGCATGCCTATGTCGTGATCATCGCGCTCGCCTACGGCTACCTGCCGTTCTTCATCGTGCCCCTCTACGCCTCCTTGGATCGCCTCGATCAGAGCTTGATCGAGGCGTCCCGTGACTTGGGGAAGGGTTCAGCGCGCACCTTCTTCTACGTCACGCTGCCATTGACTCGCGTCGGTCTGATCACCGCCATGGCGATCACCGCCCTGCCCATGTTCGGAGACTTCTACACGAACACCTTGGTGTCGAGCTCCCCTTCAACGGCGATGATCGGCAACGCGATTGAGACCGCGTTGGCTGGCGGCACCACACGCTCCCAGGGGGCGAGCTTGGTCCTGCTGCTCTCATTTGTTCTCTTGTTCTTCATGGGCTACTACCTGCTCATGAGCATCCGTGCATCCAAGGCAGCGACCCGATGAGCATCGGTTCGGGAGCAGGCGGCGCTTGGCGCAAGCCGTACGCGATGGCCACCATCACCTGGGCTTACGTGCTTTGGAGCCTCGTCCCCGTATTGATCTCGATTCAGTTCTCGTTCAACGACGGCCGATCCCGAAGCGTCTGGCAAGGATTCAGCACCAAGTGGTACTGCTGCGGTGGCGAGGCCGGATCGGTGGCGTCGGACCAGTCGCTCCTGCTCTCCCTGCAGAACAGCCTGGTGCTTGCGGTGGCTACGGTCGTGGTCGCGGTTCCCCTGGGCACGGCTCTGGCGTTGGGCCTGACCCGCTGGCGGTCGCGTACCAGCAGCGCTGCTAATGCGGTTTCGCTGTTTCCCCTGGTCACCCCCGAGCTGGTCCTTGGGTCGGCCCTCTACTTGGTCATCGTCACGCTCTACACCCAGATCGCTCTTGGGCTTGGTGCCATGCTGCTCGGGCACGTCACTCTGTCGGTCTCCTATGTGCTGGTGATCGTCCGGTCACGGTTGCTGAGCGTGGGCGGCGAGTACGAGGCCGCCGCGCGCGACCTCGGCGCCACCCGGATCCAGGCTCTTGGCACGATCATGCTTCCACTGCTGTCCCCCGCGATCTTCGCCTCAGCCATGGTGACCTTCGCCGGCTCCCTCGATGACTTCATCGTGAGCAACTTCCTGTTTGGCAACGCCGAGGCCATCACCGTCCCCGTCAAGCTCTACAACGGAGTGCGAGCATCACCTTCCCCTGCGCTCAACGCTTTGTCGACTCTGCTCCTGATCGGCACGTTCGGTGCTTTGCTGGGCATGTACGTGATCCAGCGTCGGCGCACCCGGTCTTCGGGAGGATCTGCTCTGGACGGCATCGCCGCAGGCGAGCTCTAGCCCGCCGGCACACTCTCCTACCAGGAAGGAACCCCATGTTGGACGTGCAAGAGGTGCTCGGTATTGAGGACGCGGCCTGGGCGGAACTCGGCTCGACCATCGGCCGCGTGAGCGCCGAACGAGTCGAGGTCGAAGGTGTCGTGCCAGGGTGGTCCACCCACGATGTGGTCTGGCACACCGCCTATTGGGTCGGCTACGGCGCCGACGCGATCGACTCGATACGCCAGGGCCAGCCCGAACCGGCAGACGACGACGCGACCGAGACTGACAACGATGCGATCGCAGAGATCGGACGAACGATGACGTGGCAGGAGGTGCTCGACCGCCTCGATCAGCACCGGGCAGCTGCCCGGGCAGCGTTGGGAGCCTTCGACGGCGTCGTCCCCCAGCGGGCGATCGAGTTCTTCGCGGACTACACCACCGGGCATTACGTCGAGCATGAGCCACAGATCCGTGCGTTCGCCGAGGCTCAGTGAGAGCGGAACCGACGTCGGCTTCGATCCTTGATGATCTCGCGCACAGCATGGTGTCCGGGCAGCCCGGTCACGCCGCCGCCGGCGTGAGTAGCAGATGAGGCCTGATAGAGGCCACGGATGGGCGTTCGGTAGTCGGCGTATCCCGGCGCCGGACGCATGTGGAACAGCTGGTGTGCCGAGAGCTCGCCGTGAAAGATGTTGCCACCGATGAGCCCCCATTCGTTCTCCATCTGCCATGGGCCGATGACCTGTCGGCCGATCACGGCGTCCTTGAAACCCGGCATGAAGTCTTCGTGGATGTCGACCATTCGGTCGGCATAGGCCTCAAGCTCAGCTTGGTTGCGCTCCTGCGCCCACTCGTGGGGCACCCACTGGGTAAACATCGAGACGACCTGGATCCCCTCAGGCGCAAGAGTCTTGTCGTAGTAACTAGGGATGCACGTCTCGGAGAACGGCTGGCGAGATGCGGAGCCGTCTCGCGCATCTTCGAACGCCCGCTCGAGATAGCGCATCGTCGGAGCGATCATCATCGAAGAGCCCGCGAGTTCTGGATCCGCGCCGTCAGGGTCGTCCCTGAAGGCCGGCTGATGCGACAAGGCAAGGTTGATCTTCACGGTCCCGCTGCGGGTCCTGTAGTTCTCGATGTCTCGGACGAACTCACTCGGCAGGTCCCGCCGATCAAGTTGCTGCAGGAACGTGATCTTTGGATGACACGCGGTAACGACGACGGGTGCGCGGTACTCGTCACCCTGCCTGGTCACCGCGCCTTGCACCACCCCGTTCGCCACGAGAATCCTCTCGACCGGTGCATTCACGCACACGTGCGCACCAAAGGACTCCGCACTCCCTTGCAGAGCCTGAGACACCGCTCCCATGCCGCCAACCGGATACCCCCACTCAGAGAGCTGACCGTCGCCGAGGTCGCCGACGCTGTGATGCATCAGGACGTACGCGGTGCCAGGCTCCTCCGGACCTGCCCACGTTCCGATCACGCCGCTGCACGCGATGAGCGCCTTGAGCTCCGTGGACTCGAACCATTCGTCAAGCAGGTCTGAAGCACTCATCAAGAAGAGCTTCGTGATGTCGGCAGCCTGCCGGGAACTCATTCCCGAACGATTCCTGAGTGCGAACCTTGCCTGGTCAGCCAGATCCCCAAGCGCGAGGGAGCCAACTGTCGGTGGGGTCTCCATCAACATGGGACCGAGGAAGTTGGCATTCCGGGACAGCCACTCGAGCCAGCCGTCGTAGGCGTCGACGTCGCGCTTGGAGAAACGAGAGACGGTCTCACGGAATCGGTTGCCCTTGCCTTCGTCGTCCCGGATCCCGCCGGAGCCGGGTTGAGGCGCATAGGAACCAGCCATGGGGATGACTTGATAACCGAAGTCCGCAAGGCGCAAGTCCCGAACGATCGACGGCGGCATCAGGCTCATCACATACGAAAGCGTCGTGACCTTGATCTCGGGATGATCCGGAAACGGATTCGACGTGTCGGCGGCCCCGCCCACCTTGTGTCGAGCCTCGAGGACGACCACCTTCGCTCCGCGTTTGGCAAGGTAGGCGGCGGCTACCAGCCCGTTGTGACCTCCGCCGACGATCACGACGTCGTAGGTGTTGGTTGTTCCCATCAGGCTCCTTCTCCTCGAGTCCTGAGGGTACGGCCGAAGTCTGCGGGATAACTCGGCTATCGAGCCAGATTTGCTTCGAGATCCCCAGACGCGGCCTTGATTTGACAGTACATTCGAGGGATGGATCCCCGGATAGACGAGCTCGACCTGCAGCTGCTGGACCTCCTCCAGGCAGACGCCCGGATGTCCTTCGTGGACCTGGCCCGCCAGCTAGGCGTGTCCGACACCACGGTGCGGACCAGGATGGACCGTCTCGTTCGCCTGCTCGGCGTCAAGTTTGTGGTCGACGTAGACCCCGCCGACCTGGGCCTGTTGTTTCTCTACCTGGCCGCACGAGTGCAGGGCAACACGATGGCCAAGGCCATCGAGCGGCTCTCACGCCTGCCGCAAGTGGTGTTCGTTGGGCGCACGACGGGCGGATTTGATCTGATGTGTGAGGTGATCTGCCGAGACACCGAAGACCTCACTCAGCTGCTTGACGAAGTGCGGGCGATTCCTGGAATCGTCCACATGGACACCTTCAATGTGCTGCGTGTGGAGAAGGAAGACTGGCGCTGGAGCGCGTTCGCCGCCGGGCGCACGACCAAGCGGCGCGCCTGACTAGGTGGCTACCAACGGGTGATGTGGATCGCTGCGCGGACGAAGCTTGCGGGGATCGTCAATCGGCACCGGATGCACCACACCCTCGCGCTCTTGGACCAACACCCGAGTGCCCGGCTCCGAGTGTTGCGTATCGACGACAGACAGCGCGAGAGTTCCGTAGCGAGGTGTGGTGTACGCGCTCCGCACCTCACCGACAACCTCGCCGCCGAACTCCACAGTCGACCCGCCCGGCGGGGCGTTCTCACCGGCCAGGCGAAGCGTCACGAATCGCCGACTCGGGTTCGATAGCCGCGCGATCAGTGCTTCCCTCCCGACGAAGTCGTGGCCGTCTAGGTCGATGAACCGCTCCATTCCCAAGTCGAGTGGATCGGTCTGGCCGGGGAAGTAGTCCTCTTCGGCGATGAGCAGGCCGGCTTCGACCCGGATCATCTGGATCGCGTCGAGACCGACGGGTGTTGCACCTGCGGCAGCGATGACGTCCCACAGCTGCTCGGCCCCGTCTGGACCGTCAAGCAAGTAGAGCTCGTACCCGAGCTCCCCCGTGAAGCCGGCCCGCACCAACAGGCACTTGACGCCATGAATCTGGATTGGCTCCGGGAGACACCGAAACCAAGGGATCGACTCGAGCCCGACACCAGTCAGCTGTTGCATGACGTTGAAGGAGCGAGGACCTTGCACCGCGAGGCACGGAATCTCGTTGCTGACATTGGCAAACTGCACGTCCATTCCACGCGTGTGTGAGGACATGTGGTCACTGAAACTAGCCTCCCCATCGTTTCCGAAGAGATAGGCCTCGTCGTCGGAGAGCACCGCGACAGTTGCCTCGTCGAGCATGAGTCCGTCTTGGTCGAGGAGCATCCCGTAGCGAACCGTGCCTGGCGGAGCATCGACCAGGCGGCGGGTGAACAGTCGAGTGAGCGCGGTGAGCGTGTCGCTGCCGGTGACGTGATACTTCACCAGGGCGGAGGTGTCCCACAGGCCAACATCGCGTCGGATCGCCCAGTACTCCGACACGGGATCACCGAAGGATGCAGTCCACAGAGTTCCGTAGTCCTCGTAGAACGTGGCACCCAGTTCGCGCTGGCGGGCATGGAACGGCCCGACATGGATCTCCTCGGAGATGTCTTTGGCGGCGATCGGTATCACTCGGTCACTCCCTGGCTAAGTCGCGCTGCTCGTGCTGGGCGGCTGCTCACGCAGCCAGTCGAGGGCAACCTCGGGGTCATGTGAGTCGAGCTCTCGAGCCAACCTGTGGCCATCGAAGACCGCCTCGCTCGGCACCTGCGGGGAGACCGCATCACCGATGCGGTAGACCGCCGAGATGCCGGCGGCCGCAAGGGCCAGGGGATCCGAGTCCAAGGCGCTATAGAGCGAGTCGTCAGAAACCTGCTGGGTGACAAGAACCACACCATCGGCGTCCATGGACCAGTCCTCGCCGTACTCGTCCTCGCCGTGGACTTGTGAGCCGTCGATTCGAAGCATGGTGATGCCGAGGTGGAAGACCACCCCTAGGTCATGCAGGTGCTGTCGAAGCAGGTCGCCCTCGAGCGTTTCGTCCGACACAGGCGAGATTCGGGAGGCTGTGGTGACCAGGTGCGTCTCATAGCCTTCGCCGACTAGCAACTCTGCAAGGCCCGGGCCGACGTAGTAGTGATCGGTGTCGTAGACGACGACGCTCCCTTGGGGAGGGCGCTCACCGGACATGATCCGCTCAGGCGTCCACGCGCCCTCATGGCCGTGGATGGGTTCTGCTTGATCCGGTTGGGTCCCGTCGGTCACCCAGTGCGATCCCGTGGCCACCACGACGATTTCGGCACCGTAGGCCAGCACGTCCTCGACAGTCACGCGGCGACCGAGAATGACTTCCACATTGTCGAGCTTGTCCAAGCCGACCACTCGGTGGTCCACGACACGACCCCAGTCGCCCAGCGTCGGCAACTCTCGGGTCCAGCGCAGTTTACCTCCCAGGGCCGGTCCGGCCTCGATGAGGTGCACCGCATCGTAGCCACGCCGGCCGAGAACCATGGCGCACTCCATCCCTGCCGGCCCGCCACCAACAACAAGGATCGCGGGCGTGGGATCGGCTGGGCGTGCGAACAGTTCCGGGTGCCAGCCGCGGCGATACTCCTCCCCTGCGGTGGCGTTCTGAAGGCAACCCACATGATTCAACGTCTCTTCACGCAGGATGCAGACGTTCGACCCGGTGCACTCACGAATCTCGTCAAGGCGACCCTCACGGATCTTGGTCGGGAGGAACGGATCGGCGATGGCGGGGCGTGCCGCACCGATCAGATCCAACTCCCCGCTGCGCACGATGGCTGCCATCAGATCGGGATTGGTAAATCGTCCGACGCCGACGATCGGCTTGCTCGTGGCCTCCCGGACGCGAGCCGCCCACGGACGCTGCGAGCCTTCCGGGTAGTAGCGAGATGATCCAGAGTCCTGCGGCCAGCCTCCAACATTGACATCGAAGAGGTCGACCAGTGGAGTCATCATGTGGACCATCTCGAGCATTTCGTCCACTTCGATTCCCGGCAGGTCATCACCTCCGTGAGCCGACATCCGAAGCGCAATTGCGCAGTCACTCCCCACGGCATCACGCATCTGTTCGAGGGTCTCCCGCTGAAACCGGAGCCGGTTCGTCAACGAACCGCCGTACTCATCGGTCCGCCGATTCGTGAGGGGAGAGAGAAACTGAGTCATCAGGTAGCCGTGAGCGCCATAGGCGTAGACGATGTCGAATCCGACGTCACGCGCTCGCTTGGCGGCGCGCACGAAGTCGCCTTGCACACGCACAATGTCCCGTCGCGTCATCTCCTTGGCCAAGCCGCCCTGATAGTAGGAGCCGATCTGACTGGGAGCGATCCGGTGATGGCGTGACGAACCGTTTTCCGAGCCACTGCCACCATGGTGGAGCTCGATGCCGGCCAGTGAGCCGTGTGCGTGGATGGCTGCGACAACGTGGCCCAGCGAAGCCATTCCCTCCTCGTCCCAACAGTCTCCGGCGACCGCGGGAGATTCGTCCGAGTCCGATGACACTGAGGCATAGTCCACGTTGACCCCGCCCCAGCCGCCCTCGGCCTTGATCCCTCGGAAGGCCGCGTGCGTGCGCGGCCGGCTCGTGCCGAATCCTGAGGCGTGTGGGACTTGATAGAACCGGTTGGGCAGGGTCTTGGGGCCGATCCGCACTGGCTCGAACAGCACAGCGTGACGAGGGTCCATCGACCGATAGAACCACTGTCCGGCCTTGAAGGGGCTGGCCAACACAGTTTCGCACGCCGAATCTCGAAGCAGAAGGATGTGAGAAGCCGACTATCCGAAGCGTTTCCGGAAGGCGACCCCGAACCTTCCCTCGCCTCTACACTTCCGCCATGGAAATCAGCAGAGGGAGACCTCCAGGGGCCCCAGGTGAGCCGAAATCCACGCGGAGCGGAGGATCGATCTCCCTCCAGGGGCTGCGCAAGGAATTCGACGGCGGTTCGGTCGCCGTCGACGACATCGACCTGGAGATCCCCTCGGGAGAATTCTTTTCACTGCTCGGCCCCTCCGGCTGTGGCAAGACGACCACACTTCGTATGCTCGCCGGTTTCGAGCAGCCGACCCGGGGCCGCATCCTCATCGATGGCGTCGACGTCGGGGACACCCCGCCGAACAACCGACCGGTCAACACCGTGTTTCAGAACTACGCACTCTTCCCCCACATGGATGTAGCCAAGAATGTCGAGTACGGCTTGCGCTGGAGCGACGTGCCCAAGAGGGAGCGGAAGCCGAAGGTGGCCGCCGCCCTTGAACTCGTCGAGATGACCCAGTACGCCGATCGGCGTACCCATCAACTGTCCGGTGGGCAACAACAGCGCGTGGCCCTAGCCCGCGCACTGGTCCTCGAGCCCTCGGTGCTTCTGCTGGACGAGCCGTTGGGTGCCTTGGACGCCAAGCTGCGCCACTCGCTACGGGCCCAGCTCACGGAGCTGCAACGCCGGGTCGGCATCACGTTCGTATTTGTGACGCATGACCAAGAAGAGGCTCTGGAGATCTCCGATCGTCTTGCCGTCATGAACAACGGCACCATCATGCAGCTCGGATCACCCCGTGACATCTATCAATCCCCGCGCAGCGAGTTCGTCGCGGACTTCCTGGGGGTCGCCAACCTGCTTGACGTAGTCGTCCTAGGAAGCGGGAGCGGCGGACCAGTCAAACTCGGCGAGTTCACCCTCGATGCGCAGGTCCCGACCGGCTACCCACGTGGTGAAGGTCGGGCGGTGATCCGACCAGAGAGCGTGCACCTAGAGGAGGGGGACGCCACCGGCGGAAACCGAATCCCTGGCATGGTCGAACGACTCGTCTACCTCGGGTCGACCACGCAAGTCCACGTCCGCCTGCCCGATGGTTCGACGGTTCAGTCGCTGGTCACCAATGCCGTGACGGAGGAGGCGTGGGCATCAGGGGACGCCTGCCGGGTCCGCCTGCCCGCGGATGCTCTACGCGTGCTTGAGCAAACCGGTCACGCAGCCTGGTCCGAGGACGGCGCGGCCACCGTCGCCTGACGTCATGGCGTATTCACGGCGTAGCATCCGCACCAAGCGCCGATCGCGCCACGGGGACTAGCCACATCCCTCCGGAGGAGCAGCACATGAGGATCAGCACATGACGACACGCACTGAGCCCTGGCCCGCCGGTACGCCGAACTGGGTCGACCTCGCGACCACCGACCGGGAGGCGGCCTTCGCCTTTTACAGCCAGGTGCTCGACTGGACCGTCCGCGACACCGGCGAGGACTTCGGCCACTACGGGATGGCAGAGGTCGACGGTCAGCCGACCGCCGGGATCGCCGCGAAGCAGGACCACGACCCGATGCCAGCTCGGTGGACGACCTACCTCGCCACCGACGATGCCGACGCCACTGCAGCCGCGATCAAGACCCACGGCGGCACCGTGTATGCCGGACCTTTCGACGTAGGCGCGGAGGGCCGGATGGCCTTGGCCCTGGACCCCACCGGCGCCGAGTTCGGCATCTGGCAGTCCGGCAACCACATCGGCTACCGGCACGTCAATGAACCCGGCGGTGTCGTCTGGAACCAACTCGCCACCGGCGACCTGGTCGCGGCCAAGGACTTCTACACCTCGGTCTTCGGCTTCACCTATTCCGACGCTGGTGAGATGACCACGATCGACGGCGACGGCCCTGGTGGCACCGTGGGCGGGATGGGAGCGCTGGAGCCGGGCAATCCTGACGCCTCCCCCGCCTGGATGGTCATCTTCTCGGTCGCCGACGCAGACGCCACCGCCCAACGCGCGACAGCGGCCGGCGGCACTGTGGCCCACGGGCCGGTCGACAGTGACTGGGGACGGATGGCGACCATCTGCGATCCGCAGGGTGTGCAGTTCGGGATCATCGGCGCCTCTGCCCCCTGACCGGGAGCCTCGAAGGGGGTTCGATCACCCCGGCGGTTCGGTCAGCGTCAGCCGAACGCCGAGCAGGCGTACACGACGGCCCTGCTCGATCTTGTCGACCAACGCCACCACCTCGTCCTTCACCACGGCTAGATCGCGGGTCGGGCTCGACAGCTTGTGGACCCGGGTCACGGTGAAGAACGGCACGAAGCGCACCTTGATCGCCACATGGGTCACCTCACGGTTGGCCGCCACGTCGCCGAGAACGTCGGAGGCGACGCGGCGCAGGGTCGCCTCGATGTCGGCTCGCTCGACGAGGTCGTCGGTCAGGGTGACCTCTCGGCTGTGGCCACGCGGGACGTACGGCTCCGTGGTGATTGTCTTGCTGCCGTCTCCGCGTCCGAGGGATTGCAGCCACGGCCCGGTCGTCAGACCGAACCCTGCCCGTAACTGATCGCTATCGGCATCCGCCAACTCGCGGACAGTCCCGATGCCGAGGGCGGCAAGTCGCTCAGCGGTCTTCGCGCCGATGCCCCACAGCGCCTCGGGCGGTCGGTCGGCCATCAGCGCCCACCAGGTGTCAGCCGTGAGCTGGAAGACCCCGGGCGCGTCAATCGGCAGCGCCCCCTTTGGCGCCTTGGCGAAGCCGGTCGCGAGCTTGGCCCGAAGCTTGTTGTCGCCCACGCCGATGCAGCAGGTGAAGCCCGTGGCTTCGGCCACTACTGCTCGCAGCTCGTGCGCCACGGCGATCGGGTCGTCGACATCGGCGCCGAGGAAACCCTCGTCCCACCCCCACACCTCCACGAGCAACGGCTGCTGGCGTAGGACGTCCCACACCTCCGCTGAGGCGGCGTCGTAGGCAGCACGGTCGGATGCCAGGAAGACTGCGTCCGGGCAGCGCCGGAGCGCGGTCGACAGCGGCATGCCGGATCGGACGCCGAAGGCGCGAGCCTCGTACGACGCTGTCGCGACCACCTGCCGCCGACGCGTCGGGTCGCCGTCTCCCCCGACCACGACGGGGAGCCCCCGCAGCTCGGGGCGACGGCGGATCTCAACAGCGGCGATGAACTGGTCGAGGTCGAGGTGCAGGACCCACCGCGACTCCGCCATGAGCCCATCTTGTGCTAGACCACCGACGGTGAGGGCGGTGGTCCGTCCGCTGGTAGACGGAACACGCCCCTACCCGGGTACTACCTCGGTAGTACAGATTGCTGCGAGCACGTCGGGGGCGTGGTTCAGGAGCAGGAAGTGCCCTTCACCCTCGAGGACGTTCAAAGTGGCTGAAGGCAAACCGCCGGCCATCCGCTGCGCCCAGGCCAAGGGGACCAGGTGGTCCTCAGTCCCGTGCCAGACGTCGACCTCCGACGCGATGTCGCCGAGGGCAAACCCCCAGGGACGGACCCACGCGCGGTACTCCTCGGTCCACCCGTCGCGCTGTGCCGTCGACTCGTGCGCCGCGGTTGCGAGCTGGGTACTGCTCGCGCGCACTGCCTCGACGTCGATCTCGGGCTCGCCCGCAGCCGAGACTCTCGCCCACGTCCCGGGGGCGAAGCGCGCCAGGTCGCCCCATGACGAGGCGACCACCTCGAGCCGCCGCCGGTGATCGGCCGCCATCGAGGTGAAGCGTTGGTCCATGGCGTTCAGCTCGCTGAGTACGACGGCGTCGTCGAGCGGCAGGCAGCCAGCCACCACGGCCGTACGACGCACGCGCGGGCCGAGGTGATAGGCGGAGGCCAACGCGTACTGCCCGCCCATCGACCAGCCGAGCAGTCCGACCTCGCCGATCCCCAAGGCTTCGAGGAGGGCGTCGACATCACGAGCCCCGTCGAGCACCGTGCGGCCCGGTAGAGGTGACGACCCGCCGATTCCGGGGCGATCAAAGGAGATCAGCCGAACACCCGCTTGCCGCGCTGCCTCGTCGAGAGGCGCCACGTCGGTGGCACTGAGCAGACCGCCATGATGATTGAGGACGACCGCTCCTGCCGGGTCGCCGTACTCGACCCACGCCAACGACCGAGCGTCCGGGAGTGTCAGCAGTTGGCGATCAGGCATGGCCATCCTCGGAGGGTAACCGCCCTCAAGACCAACCTCATGAGCTGGTCGAGCTCGAGACGCAGGATCCACCGCGACTCCGTCAACGCAGCAGGCGCAGCGCCTTCCGGAGGACCGCGGACCGCGACTCGACGCCATGGCTGGAGTAAGAATGTCCGGGACCGGCGTGAGAGGAGTCCGGACCGATGGAGTGGGAACGGGTACTCGACCACGCACCCTGGGGAGCCCGGGCGATGCCCCGTGGCGGCCTCATGGACGGCTACTTCTATGTCCTCAGTGGTCGCACAGGGATGTTCGGCATCTACGGCGACACCTGGCGCAGCCCCGATGGCATCACCTGGGAGTTGATGTCAGATCGGACGGGGTGGGGTCGGCGCTGCTACCCGGAGGTCGAGATCATCGACGGCCACCTGATCCTTATGGGGGGCCAGGATCTGCGGACCTTTCACAACGATGTTTGGCGGTCGGCCGATCAAGGCCGCACGTGGGAACAAGTCTGCGAGCGGGCCCCGTGGGATGTCCGCGCGGGCCACCACACGTTCACCATCGCCGGTGAGATCTTGCTCTTCGGAGGAGCCCGCAACTCCTTCAACCGCACCTTCTACCCAGAGCTGTGGGTCAGTACGGACCTCGGTGAGACATGGGAGCTGCGGGCTGAGCTGCCCACGGACATGGGCCGCGCCGGTATGCAGGTGGTCGAGGTCGTCGGCACGCTGTACTTCATGGGCGGTGACCACGACCGCCCGGTGTTCAAGGCCAACTGGCCGGGGCGACGAAACGACGTATGGAAGTCCGAGGACCGCGGACAGAGCTGGGAGCTGCTCGGCCACGCGCCTTGGGCGGCGCGGACGGGACACCAGTGCATCGCCCACGAGGAGAAGACCTACTGCCTTGGCGGGCATATTCGCGGGCCACGTGATCAACGCTTCCGACAGTTTCTGGCCAGCGACCTCTGGGTGTGGGACCCAGTCGCGAGCGGCGAGGGGATGGAGGGCTGGGAACTGGTCAGTGACGACGCGTGGGGCGGCGCCAACAATCTCGACCTCGAGGGCAAGAGCGACTTCCTGCTCGAGGTGCGCGACGGCCAGCTGTGGACCTTTGGCGGCGACCGCGAGGTGCTGTCCCCCTGGCCCCAGGACCATGACGTGTGGACAGCCCAACTCCCAGCCTCATCCTCGTTCAACTGAGCAGTGCGTCGATCTGAGACCTGGAACCTGACCCATCGAGGCGTCCTGAGCCGGCTTAGCTGATCAGGGTGAGTTGGCGGAGGTAGGTGGTGCCGTACCAGTGTCCGTCGGGTCCCTCGAACCTCAGTCCGCCGTCGGGTAGCACGATGATGGTGATGTCGCGTTCGTGGACCCATGCGTGGTGAGCCCAGCACAGCAGGCAGCCCTCCTCGGGGCAGGTGCGACCGCCACGCGACCAGTGCGTCGTGTGGTGGCCCTCGCACAACCGGGGCGGAGCGTTGCAGCCTGGTGCTCGACAGCCACCGTCCCTGGCGTCCAACGCTCGTCGGCGTGGTCCGGTGAAGGTCCGTTGAGAACGCCCCACGTCCAGCGCCTGGGACTGCGGACCGAACAAGACCCGGGTGACCTCGCTGTCACACGCGATCCGGTCGAGGACCGACCGCGGGATCGGTGACCCGGACTCCTGCAGCACCGCCGGGTCGAGCCCGGCCATGCCGGGCATGCCGGACAGCGTCCGCCAGTCCACATGGACCACGAGCTGGGGGCGCACGCCACCGCTTTGGCCCAACCCCGGGCCATCCAAAGCGAGCTGGCACAACGTCGCAAGGCCGTCGTGGCGCCGGCGGGACGGCGTACGTCCGTCGGTGGTGCTCGGGATCCCGATCACGGCGGTCAACGCGGTCTGCAAGGCCTCGCCCACCTCGGGGGTGAGGAAGCCGCGGACATGCACGCCGTCCATGGTCTCGGCCAGGTCGAAGTGGTAGTCATCGGCCGCCGCACGACGTTTGGCGTCCTCAGCGTCGGGGTCGACCCGGTGGGCCCACCGTGACACCACGATCTTGAACGGGTCCACCGCGAGCCCCGCGTGGCTCAACAGGAACCCTTCACCCCTCACCGGATCGGCCAGCATCTCGATCCGGGCCGGGCTGGAGCAGGCCAACCGGGACAGGACCCGGGCATGCTCACCGCTGATCTCACCCGCCCGCAAGGCCTCAGCGGTCAACGGCAAGAAGTTAGCTAGACGCTCAGCCAGCTTGAGGTCACTGCCGACCTTGGCGGCGGACCCGCCGGTCGCGCGCTGGAGATAGGCCTTGGCGGATTGCGAGCCGTCCCGGCCCCACACCCCGGACTCGCGCACCACCTGAGCCGCGGTCACCGCGGCGGACTCCAGCTGCGCAGCGACCGGCCCGATCAGCTCGAGCAGCTGCACCGACTCACGCCCGGACAGCGCGCTCAGGTCATAGGACAGCAGGTCAGCCGCCGCCCGCCGCATCGCTACGGCGGCGCCCAGAACGCCACGCGGCGGCATCTCCAGCACAGACACTCCGGGTCACCCCCTGACCACGACAAACCCCGTCGCCGCAGGCGATCTCCGGGAGAACGGGCACTCGGAGAGCTACAGCGGCCGCGCGGGAGGGCGGAGCGTGTGGCGCCGGAAGACGGCGCCCGCAGGGATGGCTCCTGGCCGCATCTCAGAGGTCAATGCCAGGGCCGCTCGAAGGAACGTACGTCCTATTATGGCACACAGGTCCGACAGTCCGCCACCCCAGGGAACCCGCCTGTGCACAACCCTCGTTCAGGTGAGCAGCGCGTCGATCTGGCCGGCGGCCTCGGTAAGGCCTTCCGCCATACCCATCGCGGTGAGCCTTTCCATATCCTCCAGACTGTCGAACGAGCCGACGAAGGTCATCCGCGTACCGCCGTCCATCTCGTCCAAGGACACGGCCATCTGGGTTTTCGGCATCGTGTCGTCCGACTCGCCGGAGTCGCTGGCGAAGCCGTCTGCGAGCTCGAGCCCCCGGGGCTCGTCGATGCTCATGAACTGCCACCAGCCGTGCGACTTGTCGCCGTCCGGCCCAGTCATGAAGTAGGTCGCGCGCCCGCCAGGGACAAAGTCGAAGTCGACGAACGTCGCGGGCCAGGTCGGCGGTCCCCACCACTGCTCGAGCTGACGCGGGTCGGCCCACACCTGCCACACCCTGTCCAGCGGGGCCGCGAACTCGGCGGTCAGGGTGAGCGTGAGGGCTTCGGTGTCCTTGACGACGTTGATGACGGTCATCGGTGGTCTCCTCAGGAGTCGTTTGACGGGTGGGTGGTGGATGGTTCGGCTGGTTCGCCCAGCAGGGCGGCGATGCGGTCGATCCTGCCCCGCCAGATCTGCTCGTAGTCGTCCAGCAGCTGAGCGGCAGCCCGTACGGACTCGACGTTCCCGGTCACGAGCCGCTCCCTTCCGCTAGTGCGCTTGGTGACGAGACTCGCTCGTTCCAGGACGGCGACATGCTTCTGAACCGCGGCAAAGCTCATCGAGTAGCGGCGGGCCAGCGAGGACACTGACTCCTCGGCGTGCATGACCCGTTCGACGATGTCGCGACGGGTCGCATCCGAGAGTGCCGCAAAGACGCGGTCCACGTTCGGCGAAAGCATTTCTACAACCATTTGGTTGTAGGTTAGCGTTTCGATGTGACGAAGGCAAGCTGGTCCTACGGCTAGAGCGCGGTCTCGAGCAGGGCCCTCGTCAACAACGACACCAGCGTCTCGAGCTGTACGTCGACGGGCTCGCCGTCCTCCGCGTCGGCCCCGTCCAAAGCCCGCGCCGCCAAGCCGGCCTTGGAGTCGATGAGCTCAGCGACCCTGGTATCGATCGTTTGCGCTGCGAGGATGCGCCACGCCGTCACCGGCTGGTCCTGGCCGATCCGGTGGACCCGGTCGATGGCTTGGGTCTGCTCGGCGGAGGTCCAGGACAGCTCGGCGAGCACGACGTTGGAGGCGACCTGCAGATTGATCCCGACTCCGGCCGCGGTCAGCGAGCAGACGATGACATGGACGTCCGCGTCGTTGACGAAGGAGTCGATGTTGCGGTTGCGCACCCGGGTCGTCTGCTCGCCGCGGATGGAGGTGTGCTTGATCCCGCGACGGGTGAGTGCCGCCTCGGCAGTGTCCATGACGTCGATGTGCTTGGCGAAGAAGACGACCTTTCCGGCGTTGCGGGAGAGCTGGGCCGTGAAGTCAGCGGCGAGCTCAGCCTTGGCCGTGCCGATGCGCCGCATCATGGCGAAGACGTTCTCACCGGACTCCTTCTCACTCGCCTCCTTCAGCTCGCGAGAGGCAACCCGACGTACGAGCTCGTGGTCGATGCCCTCGATCTCGCCGTCGGTGCCCTTCACTGCAAGGGCGCTGGCGTAGCGCTTCAGCAGGCGCTGCACGAGCTTGCGTTCGGCGTTGCGGATCGAGGTCGCCTCGGGCCCGTCGAGCTCCACCGGCACATCGGCGACGCGGCGGGCCGGGATGTCCTTGGCGACCTCCGCCTTGCGGCGCCGAACGATCCCCTGGTCGATGACGCTGCGCCGAGCCGCGGGATAGAAGGAGGGCTCGACCGGCGTGCGGCCGTTGCGCTCGAGGGACTGCAGCAGCGCCGGCGCCACCTTGTCGTTCTCGATCCAGCCGAGGAACTCCCAGATGGCGAGGAAGTCCTCGATGTCGTTGATGAGAGGGGTGCCGGTGAGGGCCATGAGCAACGGCCGTACGGTCCGCGCCCGGATCTGGCGCGACAGGTCCAGGACACTGCGCGACCGCAGCGAGGTCTTGTTCTTGATGAAGTGCGCCTCGTCGATGACCATCCCGCGGAAGCCGAACGTACCGAGCCAGCCGACGTGGCGGTTGAGGATGTCGTAGTTGACGATGACGATGTCGGAGAAGGCGTCGATGGTCTCGCCGTCGCTGTGTACGACAGTCGCGGGATGGCTCGGCGTCCACATCGCGGCCTCGCGCGCCCAGCTCGTCTTGACGACGTTCGGCACCACGACGAGCAGCGGAAAGGCGTTCGCCGCCTTGGCGGCGAGCAGCGCCTGCGCGGTCTTGCCCAAGCCGGGCTCGTCGGCGAGCAGGAAGGTGCGGTGGCCAGCCTTTGCGGCCGCGACCATGCTGGCCTGGTGCGGCATCAGCTCGAGGCCGGGCGCGATGTGGGCACCGGACGGTAGGGGTAGGTCCATGCAGGACGTGCCGCCGCCGCTGGCTTCCTCGAAGGAGCGCAACAGCGGATCGATGAGCGCCCAGTCGGCGAGCAGCCGAACCGGTGCGGCGGTGGCCAGCGCGGCGGAGTAGTCCGGAGCGAGGAAGGGGTTGGCCAGCTGCCGGGCGACGACGGACTGTGGGACGACCTGCGGCTTCTGGCGTACGGGCTCCGCGGCCGGGGCCGCCTCGGGTATCGGCGGCGCCTCCGGCTCGGCCATGCCCGCCTTCGCGTGCAGCTGCCGGACCAGGTCGTTGGTCCCCATCTGGAGGGCGACGTCGTCCCCGAGCATCCGCAGCAGGGATGCGTTGCGCGCAGCCGTACGCGCCATCGACTCAGCGAGGCCGTCGAGACGCTTCATCTCGGCCGTGCGCTTGCGCTCGTTGGGTTCCGCCTTGGCCTGTGCGCGGAGCTCGCGGGCCACGATGGCGACGGCCTGGAACGTGGCCAGGGTGGTCGCGGTGACCTTGCCCTTGTCTACCGCCGTCGCGACCCGGCGCATGGCGTTGGCCAGGGCTGGGACGCCGCCGGTCTCTTTGGCGCGGCGCGGCGTGCTGCTTCTCGGCGTGCTGGTTCTCGGCGTGCTGGATTGCGGGCGCGGCGGACCGGTGCGGCCCGTGCCGCGGCGGCGCGTTCTTGGTGGCACTCCCACTCCCCATGGGTCGTCGTGCAACTGCTCGTCCTGCAACTGCTCGTCCTGCAACTGCCGTGATCTCCCCCGGCTTGGTCGCTACTCGCCCGCCTCGTGCCCCTCTGCACGGTGCGCTCAAGACTGTGCGCTCGAACATGTGCCGCTGAAACTGCCTTCGGGCAGTCGGCACGTGAAGGAGGCTGCGACCAAGTGAGGCACTCACTGTACTTCCTTGGGAGCGTCGAGCGCTCCCCCCGCGCCCTGGTCACCTCCGTGTCGCGCCGCCGTCTGTGTGAGCATCAGCGGATGCGCCGCTACCGCGACCTCCTGCGCAACGGCGCGATGACTCGCGCGTTGCTGTCCTTCGGCGCGGCCTTCACCGCCGAGTGGGCTTTCACCGTAGCCATCGGCCTGGTGGCCTTCGCCGACGGTGGTGCGGTCGCGGTCGGCCTGGTCGGTCTGCTCCGACTCATCCCCGCGGCGGTCCTCGCCCCACTCATCGCCACCTACGCCGATCGCGTGCCCCGCGAGCGCGTGCTGGTCGCGTCCAGCGCCGTCCGCGGGATAGCCACCCTCGCCGCCGCCGCGGTGCTCGCCACCGACGGACCGACAGCGGTGGTGTACGGCCTCGCGATCGTGTCCACCATTGCGTTCACGCCTTTTCGGGCCAGCCACTCCGCGCTGATGCCGTCACTGTGCCGTACGCCCGATGAACTGACGTCGGTCAACGTGGTGCGCGGGGCACTGGACTCGGTCAGCGTCATCGTCGGGGGGATGGTCGCCGCGGTGCTCATCGCTGCCGCCGACGTCGCCGCAGTGTTGGTGTTCGCGGGGATCTGCGCGCTGGTCTCGGCGGCCCTGGTCGTCCGGCTGTCGTACGAGCGGATCCCGGTCACCGCATCCGGACCGAGGCGGCTCAGCACCGAGGTCCGAGAGGGTCTCGCCGCCGTGGCGTCCTACCCCGGGGTGGGAGTCGTGGTCGGGCTCGTGGTCCTGCAAGCGGCGATCCGCGGAGCGTTCACCGTCTTCGTGGTCGTCGTGGCGATCGACCTGCTCGGTGGCTCAGAGTCCGACGTCGGCGTGCTCACCGGAGCCATCGGGGTCGGGGCACTGCTCGGGAGCCTCGCGTGCACGCGGCTCGTGGGCAGTCGCGCGATGACCCGATGGCTAGGCATCGCCATCGTCTTGTGGGGAGCCCCACTCGCAGTGATGGGACTCCTGCCCTACGGGCTCGTCGCGCTGCTTGCGGCCGGCGTCATCGGCGTCGGGAACGCCATGGTCGACGTCACCGCCTTCACCCTGCTCGCGCGGATGACCCCGAACGAAGTCCTGGCCCGGGTGTTCGGCGTCCTGGAGAGTCTCGGCGCCCTGGCCGTCGGTCTGGGCGCCATCCTCGCCCCGGTGACCATCGGCCTGCTCGGCGCGCGGGGTGCGCTGGTGGCAGTCGGCGCCGTCACCCCGATCGTGTGCGTGCTGTGGTGGCGTCGCCTGACCTTGATCGACGGGTACGTCGGCGTGCGGACCGACGCCATCCTGCTGCTGCGTCGGGTGCCGATGCTCCGACCACTCCCCGTGCCGATCATCGAGTTGCTCGCGCGGGGACTTACCAACCGTCGACTGTCGGCGGGCGACGTGGTGTTCTCAGCCGGTGATGAAGGTGAGGACTTCTATGTCATCTCAGACGGCACCGTCGAGGTGCTCGATCGGGCTCACCTGGTGCAGACCCTGGGTGCCGGGGACGGCTTCGGCGAGATCGCCCTCCTGGGAGACGGCCCTCGGACCATGACGGTGCGAGCGGCCTCGGCCGTCGAGCTCAGCGCGATCAGCGGGCCAGACTTCCTGTCCGCCGTCACCAGCATCAGCGGAGCGAGGGCTGCCGCCGAAGCGACCAGATGGGCGCACCTTGACCGGGCCCCTGGTGGGGCTCCGGACGACCACGAAGCCACCTAGGTGACCCGGTCCTGCGCCTCCAGCTCCGACCTCCGCCGGCGGTCCGTTGACTTGAGGACTTGCGTTGTCGCCCTCCATACACCCTGCAAGGGCGACAACGCAGTCCTTAGAGTTACGCGCCTGCTGACCCGATCTTGATCAGGCCCGCTGGGCGACCCAGATGTCGCCGCTGCGACCGAAGTACAGCCGCTGACCGTCGCCGGACAGCGAAGGCCGAGACTCCCCAACCGCTGTGTTGACCGTGGGACCAAGGTTTACCGGCTCACCCCATGCGCTCCACTCACACGGCTGCCCGGGCTCACCCGGGTGACCCCATCCGAGATGGTCCCGCGTCGCGATGTAGATGTCCGAGGCTCCCAGACCACCGGGACGAGATGAGGCGAACACGATCTCCCGACCATCGCGGCTGACGTTGGGCATGAAGTCGTCAAAGCCGGCGGTGTTGAGCTCGGCCACCGCCGTAGGCCCACCGAACTGCATGCCGTAGCTCACCTTGGACCGGTAGATGTCCTGACTCCCGCCACCAATCGGGGCACCGCTAGAGAAGTAGAGAAACGCCCCAGGCCCGGCGCGGACTAACGACGGCCCATACTCCATGCCCGGGCCGTTCGGCCCATCAGGAGCACACCCCAGGTTGCGCGGCTCAGCCCACTCCCCCGTGGCCCAGCTCCGGTGAGTGATGTAGATGTCACCCAACCCACAGGCAACAGTGCCATAGGCATCTGTCCCACCCCGGGTCGACACAAACAGCAGCGCGCCACTAGGCAACGGGGTCGGACAGAAGTCCTGGGCATCGCTGTTGACCGGAGCCGGCAGCATCACCGGGGCACCGAAGTCCTCAGTCGGGCTCACCCGCGTCGCTACCCAGATGTCGTTGTCACCGCCCGGTCCACGCATCGACGCGAGGAACAACGACCTGCCGTTCGGCGCCTCGATCGGGCAGCCATCGGCAGCCACCGGATCATTGACCCCAGCCACCTTGTCCGCGACACCCCACCCACCCGGGTCGGACGCCGCTCGGGCTGGAGAACCAAACCCGACTCCGACACTCATCACCATCATCAGGCCGGCAGCCAACGCAACCAGACTCTTTCGGACGGTACTCATCAACTATTTCCTTTCGTAGGACGCGCGGAACAGAACCTGCGTCGAGCAGCCATTCGGTCAGGTTGAGGGGAGCAGGTGGGCTGCTGGGCGGGCTGAGTGCCTCAGCCTGCTTCGTTGCTTGCCGCTACATACTCGGCGACGGACTGCTGCCAAAGCCTCGTCCAGCTTGGCCATTCCGCCGCCGTCACCGCCTGCTCTTCCTTCAGCAAGAAGTCAGCGTCTTTCGGATTGTTCTCCTTGACCCACGCGATTACCGAATCAACATGGGTCGCCATGCCGTTCGTCCTCCAGCTCTTGTAGTTTTCTGCCGAGAGAATTTTGCCGTCTCGCACGTTGACGCTGATCTCGTTGGTGCCAAACGGTCCCGCGCCGATCTCACGCGACCCCAACAGATGCAGCTCGAACGGGCACGCGAACCAGTTCGTGGTCACCTCTCGGCACGGCTCAACCAGGTAACCGACACCCCAGGCAGCGTCGCGCCTGAGCTCAGTCGCCCATGACGACGTCGGGGGAGACACGCCAGGATCGAGGTAGGGGGCGAGCAAGTCCGTGTCGTGAGCAACAAAGGCAGCGGCGGCGGCCTCGGCGGCGGCCAGGTTGGCGGCGCTGGTCACGTTCGGGACTTCTGTAGCAGGCACGTTGCTGCCCCCCAGGTCCTGGCCCGAGGGCCAGAGCGCAACTCCGACGGCGACTGCCACGACGGCAGCCGCGACACCAGCTACCACCCAACGCCGTAGTTCCCGCCGCGGCTGACTGGCGACCACGGACTGGAAGGTGCCTTGTGCTTCCTGGATGTTCGTACGGTTCATGGCGTCCTCGGCGCGCCGGTGAAGGATGGCGGCCAGCTCACGTTCGACCTGTTGTGTGTCCATCACCGCACGCCCCACTCTCGAGCGAGCGCGGCGATCCCGCGGCTTGCGTGCTTCTTGACCGAGCCTGCGGACACACCCAGGGTGTCGGCGATCTCGGCCTCGCTCTGATCGAGGTAGTAGCGCAGCACCAGCACCTGCCGCTGACGCTGCGGTAGCGCGGCGATGGCCGCCCAGAGCAGGTCAGCCTCCTGGTGCTCGACCGCCGTGTGCTCCGCAGAGTCCAGAAGCTCCGAGCGCGGCACCAGCCGTAGCACGGCCGCCTGCGCACGGGTCTTGCGCCGCAGCGAGTCGCGTCCACCGTTGACGACCGCCTTGGTGAGGAACTCGAGGGCGGCGTTCGGATCACGCAGATGGCGCCATCGGCGATACAGACCGGCGAACGCCTCCTGCACCACGTCCTCGGCAGCGCGCCGGTCGTCCACGAGCAACGAGGCCAAGCCGACCAACCGGCGGTGATGCGCGATGAACAACGCGGAGACGGTCGAGTCCCGGTCGGCGACCAGGGTCGGCACCCCACGTTCCGGGCGGAGGTCCCACTCGTCGGTCTGCGTCATGGTCCTCACATGGGATAAGACGACGCTGGAAGCCCAAGGTTGACAGCCAAAGCAAAGAAATTGTCGTCGGACGGCGAATTGCACTGCGGATGGTTTCGTTCGTCGCGGGGACTCGATGATGCAAGCGAGTCACCATCGAGGCGCGGCGGCCGGGATTGTTGCTGTTGCCGACTTGATCGTGACGGGCCGGACCGCCTCTTTCGCGGCTCGCTCGTCTAGAGTCCCCGCGTGCGGACCTCCCGGCTCCGGGTGACGTTGCGCTATGTCACGCCGCCAGTGTTGCGGCTTGTCGACGTACCCAAGGATTCGACCCTGCCCGAGCTGCACTGGCTGCTTGTGGCGGCCATGGGATGGCAGAACACCCACCTGCACATGTTCGACAACGGCTTTTCTCGATGGGGGCCGGACCCCGAGGAAGACTTCTACGAGGACGAGGAGGGCGTTCGTCTGGACGACCTCGGCAACTCCTTCCGCTATGACTACGACTTCGGCGACAGTTGGGAGCACGACGTCGAGGTCCTGGGCGCCGGCGGGGAGGGTGCGGGGTTGGTCGAGGGCGCAGGCGACTGTCCGCCCGAGGACTGCGGAGGCGTGCCCGGCTATGAGGAATTGCGCACGGTGTTGGCCGACCCCAGGCATCCGGATTATTCGCACTTGTCCGCCTGGGCGGAAGGGCAACGAGGCTTTGACGCCGCCACGACCGACCGCCTAGTCAAGGAGGTCGCCGGCGAAGTCCCGGGCAGTGTGCGACTTCTGCTGGACCTGGTGGGTGACGGCGTACGGCTGACGCCGGGTGGCCGACTGCCGAGGTCGATCGTGCGCGCCGTGCAGGACCAGCGACCGGAGTGGTATCGGTTCGGCGACCGTCCCGCGTCGATCGAAGAGGACCTGATCCCGCTGGCGGCACTGCACGAAGTCGCGCGAGGCGCTGGTCTGCTGCGGCTCCAGCACGGCGTGCTCAAACCCACCAAGGCAGCTGGCAGCAACCAGGAGACGGTACGCCGACTCCGTCGGTGGCGCGCAGACCAGCGCTACCCGACCATGCTGACGTCCATGGTGATCAGCAAGCTGGCGATCGCTGGGCCACTGGCCGCACGCCAGCTGTCCGCTGCAGTGGCCGCCGTCCTGGATCCCCGCTGGCAGGGCGCCTCAGGGCCACTCACGGCGCCCGAGATCGAGAGTGACCTGCGTGCGTTCCGTCCTGAGTGGGAGGCGCTGGACCTGCTCCACCCCGATGCCCAACCCGGACAGCCAGAGCTCTGGACAGCCGGACCGTCGGCGCGAACCCTGCTCCCCCGCGTCGCTTTGGTGTGCGCGCACACCGGCTCTAGCGGGGACGACTGAAGACGAGGCAGATAGTGCCTGGCGTGGCATACTCATGGCATGAATCGCATACGCCTGAGCACGACGGTCGATCCGACGCTCCTCGCGCAGGCCCGGACGTTGCGGTCTGGCGCTACGGACGCAGCGCTGGTCGACGAGGCCCTCGCGGCTCTGCTGGCTCGCTACCGCTCAGCCGAGGTCGACGCGAGCTATGCCGTCTACGACGAGCACCCACTCAACGAACCGGACGCGTGGGGGGATCTTGAGTCCTTCAGACGGGCGGCGGCGGCGTCGTGACCGCTCTTCCTGCGCGTGGCGAGGTGTGGTGGTGCGAGATGGCCGAGATCGGCCGCCGCCCGGTTGTCGTGCTGTCCCGTAACGCGGTCATCCCGAGGCACCGCCGCGCCCTGGTGGCTCCGTGTACGACGACCATTCGCGGTCTCCCGAGCGAGGTCGTGCTCGAGCCGGCCGACGACCCGGTCCCGCTGCGCTCAGCGGTCAACCTCGACTCGATCGAGAGCGTCGCTGTCGCCGTCCTTGTGCAGCGGCTAGGACGAGTCGCCGAGGCTCGGATGCGGGAAATCTGCGCCGCTCTGGCGATCGCGGTCGACTGCTCAGGCTGAGCAACCTCGGCGTCGACCCAGGGCGCTTAGCAAGACGGGAGACCGAAGACGCCGCAGACTGGGTCAATGGAGCAACAAGGTCTCGACCCCTGCCGGAGAAGGGGATTTCGACACCGACCAACTGCACTGCGCGCGTTCGTCGCTGCAGTGGTCACGGGGCTGGTGACTGTCGGCTGCAGCGTTGATGCGAACGACGAACCGTCCCCGACTCCATCGTCCACTGCTACCTCGTCAGGCGGCGCGTCGCCGACTGAGGGCCCGGCCGATCCGCAGGACTCCGTTGCGGCTGAAACAGACCCTGATGCCGACACTCCAGTTCAGCAGGTCTCGGTGCTCGGACTCGCTGAGGCACGGCATCGCGGTGATCGACTTCGGCTGGGGGCGGTCCGCGAGGTCACGTTCGTACACCTCCTACGACGTGACCTATCGCAGCCGCAGCACGACCCGAGGAGGCGCGGAGTCGTACCCGATCTCCGGGGTGCTCAACATCCCCAAGGGAAAGGGGCCAGTCCCTGAAGCCACGTCGTGAGGCCGTCTATCGGCGTCGGTTGCGCGTCGCGCCATCGCTGCAGCTCAGGTCTGGCACCCGGAACTGCTCGGTCCAGTGCGCCTCCCCCGCGCCGACGAACGGTGGCGTAGCGGAGCAGCACCTCGCCGCCAGGAGTGTCGCCGCATGGCGACTGGTCGTCGCTGCTTGAGCGTGAATCAGTACGTAACTCTAATGTTACGCTCATCCTCCCGTCCTTCGTGGAGGTGTGCACGATGCCAAACCGTCCCAACGCTTTCTGGGAAGACCTTGCTCGCGATCTCGAGGATCCCGAGTTCCTCAGGGAGTACGTCACTCAGACTGCCCGAATCGCCACGGTGGACCGCGTAGTCAATGAGCTCGACGACCATCGCGAGGCCCAGGGCCTCAGCAAGGCGGCCCTAGCCCGGGCGATCCGGGTGGAGCCGGCCGCACTCCGACGACTGTTCTCCTCCGGACAGGCCAACCCGACTCTGGGAACGCTGGCCGAGATCGCCGGCGCCCTCGGCCTTCGCATCACCCTCGAACCGCTGCCCGCGGCCGAACGTCGACTCATCACTGCCCCACTGACCAGCTCTCGGCCCCGAAACACGGCAGCCCTCGCGAAGGGACTAGTGGCGATGCGCAGCGCCGTAAGACCCCGGCCGAATGCGTAGCGCGGGTCAGCAGACCGATCGAGGGTTCCGCTTGTAGGCGGATGGCCAGGCACTGAGAGCCGCAGGTGAACGCCGCGCTTGGCCGTGATGGCGGTTGACCTCTACCCGAACTCAGACGTTGGCGGGTCAGGCGTCAGAGATCGAGCAGGAGTGCGAGCGTCTCCCGGATCCGGATCAGTTCAGTTGCGGAGACCGTGCCCAGCTGAGTGCCGATGCGGGATGCCGCCACGGAGCGGACGTGCTGGCATTGAGCCGCTGAGTCGATGCGCAACCCGCTGGACGGAGCCGCCTCGATCACGACTTCGGCGTCGTACCACCGAAGCGTCGATGTCAGCGGGACGACCTGGACGACGCTCGGTGAACGCTTGAGGACCTGGGCCGACGTGACGACCACTGCCGGGCGAGGAAATCCGGCCTCGTGACCCTCGGGGATGCCGAAGTCCAGCAGGACGACGTCACCCGAGGTCGGCATCGAGCCAAGCAGTTTCCTCGCGGGTCAACGGCGCCGCGAGCTGGTCGCCGATGCGCTCTTGGGCCAGCGACCTCACGGCCAGCGTGACGGTGTGA
>JANPBY010000124.1:0-24216 GCA_031430645.1 Actinomycetes bacterium | reverse complement strand
ACGCCCACGCCCACGACATCCACATCCAGCGAGTCCCAGGCGGCGGCCTCGCCTTCCACACCAAACACGGCGACCCCATCGGGGTCACCTACCCCCACCACGGACCCGACCCCAACCCACACGGCTGGCCAGCACCCACCTAGCCCACGGCAGCAAGCCCGCTCGCGACTAGTGCCGACCTTCGACCGTCTCGGATACTTCGAGCCATAGCTCCTGGTGAGCGGTGTACCCCTCGTCCCATGGCTTGATCGGGTCCGCCCAGTGCACGAGCCCCCGATCGCCCAAGACCGATCTCGTCGGCACGGCATCCCACCGCTCGGGGATCTCGGCACGGTCAGGTCCGATCACGAACAGCAGCACCTCTCTCAGCGTCAGGCCGAACTCCTCGACGTACGGCAGACAAGAGTCGAGGAATGCCTGCGACCTGCCCTGGGCCAGGTCAAGGACGAGCACGTCACAGCTGAAGGCGTCAAAGTCGAAGGCGTGGCGGGCGTGCGCTTGGCGGCGGAGCTCGGTGGCCAGGACGGTCTTGCGGCTGAGCCGGTTGGCTGCAGCGTGAATCGCGCCGAAGCCGCTGGTCCCGAGACTGCCAACGACCGTCGGCGCGGCGAGGAGATGCCCACCCAAATCCATCTCGTACAGTTCCGCGACGTCAGCTGTGGCCATCGAATCGGCGGGTAGCACCACGACCCGGCCCACCGCAGGAAGCAGCTCGGGGAGGACGAGGAGGTCCAGGTCACGCTCCGCGATCGGACGGCCGTCGGCGCGTTTCAGATCGGAGCCCAGCCCTTTGGTCGTGACAACGAAGAACGAGAGCCCAGGGAACAACCGCTGGAGTTCGACCGTGTCGATCGAGCCTCGTTCGCGGGAGATCAGCCAGACCCGTAAACCTCGGCCAGTATTGCGGACGAGCGACTCCAGAAGGGGTGTAAGACCGCGTGCACCAGCGGTGGGCACGTGCACGGCGACGTGGATCTCACCCTCCCCCTCAGTTGGATGCGGGCCGAAGGAGCGCGTCGAGCCCACCGCTCGGGCAAGCTCGCCCGGCAGGTCCGCCGCGACTCGGTGAGGTGTCGATGGAGCCGCCCTTCGGGCGCGCGCCGCGTCCACATCGGGCTGGGTCAGCGTTCGCCACGAGGCATAGACATCGTCGGGGGCGGCGGCGGACAGGATCTCGGACATCACCCGCTCAAGCTTGTGATTGATGGTGTCGCGGATTCGGTTGAACTCGACATCAGTGATGTCGATCAGCCCAGCGAAACGGATGTCCGAGCGGTTCTTCGGTTCGAAGTCGACGGGAACGCCGAGAGACCGGCTGGGCAGGTAGCAGTGCAAACGGGTCGTGACGAGACCAGAGCAATCTCGGCGGTAGATTTCGAGCAGGTCCACGGCGTTGTAGACATTCGTGGCGAAGCTCCGAAAACGGACCGCGTCGTTGCTGTGCTTGTACTTCGGGGCCCCCGGCGGTATCTCCCGGCTCGGCATGTCGACATAGGCGACCGGTCCCCGGCGGCCCAGCTTTGCAGCCAAGTCAGGGAAGACCGTACTCACAGTGGTCGTCAGGCAGCCCGAGAAAAACGCGGGTACCTCGAGCGAGAGCAAGATATCCACCGTGGTCCAGTCACGACATCCGATCGGTCCGTGCTCCCGCAGGTACTCGACGGCCTCCGCCGTCAGGAGGTCGCGCTTGTTGCAGTGAAAAGACACAAAGATCGGCAGCAAGTTTTGGTGGAAGGGGAAGCCAAACCTAGTCTCGAAGATCGCGTGCATATACCAGCCGAACGCCAGTGTCCAGGTGTTGGGTGGCACCTCGACGTACATAGACGCGTCCCGGTCCACCGTCATCAGGTCGATATCAGCGCTCACCGACGTGCGCTGCATCTCGGGACGGACCCGCCCGTGCAACTGCTCCATGAGGTCGACCAGGTCCTGCGGACCGTGGAAGGCAAGGTCCTGATGGCGAACCAGATGCCCCAGCGACGCCAGGCTCTGGATGTGGTCGCCAATGTTGGCTGATGCTCTCGAGCGACCGGGGTGGCCGTAGTCCATGATCGCGAACGAGACGTGCCCGTCAGGGGCGGGCGGAGCCGAACGTGAGTCGGGTGACGCTGCAACCCAGGGCCGCAACCAGTCGCGAGTCACGACCATTGCCGGATCCACGCCGGTGCCATCACCGACCATCCGGTCCAAGATCGCAAAGATGTCGCGAGCCAAGTCTTCTTCGCCCAGCCCGAAGACCGGCCCAAGGATCTCGGTCCACGCCTTGGCGTCGACGAAGTCCGGGGCGTCGACGACCAACGTGCGCACCGCGGCGAGCGTGGACTCACGATCGACGGCGAGGCCGCAGCGGACGTACTCCCGCGCTGCGTGTGCGGCCCAGAGTCGGGAAGGAACGACCTCGAACTCCGACCAGGCTAGGGCCATGTATCCGCCGTCAGAGGCGATGATGGCCGATGCGAGGGCTCCAATCGTGGCTGTCTCCGGCTCCTTGTGTAGCGAAGCCGCAATCGACGAGGCCGTCTGCGTCTCTCCCGCGCCGAGGAGTGCCCTGACTTGGACGACGACTGCGGTGGCGAGTGTGCCGCCGGTGCGCAACTCCTCCAGCACCGGTTCGTGCCTGAGCTTCCGGCGTGCCGGTCCCTCCCCGGAGCGCGAGCCGGCCTTCTTGCCCGTCGTGGTCGGCCCGGTTGTCGAGCCCCGGAATGCGATCAGCGAGCGCTGGACTCTCTCCGGGAGATAGCGACGGGCAAGACGGCGTGCGTTGGCCCGCATGAAGCTCCTCGGTCGATCGGGCTGGGAACGGTTGCAGCCCCCCGAGAACCGAGGCGCCACCGCCCGAGCGTAGCGTCCACTGCCGGGTCTACCCGGCTGGCTGGTGCCCCCACCGGACCCAGGCGGCTGGCAAGCTCTCCGTCGTTGGCGTAGGTCGGCCCGGCGCCCGGGCACGCCCGTGTGAGGCTGCCCTGAGAGGATGACGCACGGGATACGCGCGTCGAAGGGACCTCTCGGTGGACTGGAGCTTGGGCCTGGGCCTGTTGATGCTCGTGGCAACCGCGGTGATCGCGGGGCGTCGGCTGTGGTGGTTGAACCGATTGATCCGCAGTGGGCAGCCGGCCGTGGGGCGCACCGATGAGCCCGCCGTGCGGCTGCAGGCTGAGGTCGTCGAGGTCGTCGGCCAACGCAAGCTGCTCTCTTGGACGATCCCTGGTCTGGCGCACGCGTTTGCGTTCTGGGGGTTCTGCGTCCTGGGGCTCACCATCATCGAGGCGTTCGGGGCGCTGGTGGATCGCAACTTCTCGATCCCCGTGATCGATCAGTGGGCGTGGATTCCCTTCGTCGAAGACTTTTTCGCAGTGATGGTGCTGGTCGCACTCGTCGTCTTCACCGTGATCCGGATCATGCAGAACCCGCACAAGCTCGGTCGAGCGTCCCGGTTCTACGGATCCCACACCGGTGCTGCATGGCTCGTGCTCTTCATGATCTTCAACGTCATCTGGACGCTGCTGCTCTACCGAGGCGCGCAGGTCAACACCGGCAACTTCCCCTACCCGACGCAGTGGGCGTTCGCATCCAACTGGGTCGCGGGCATCCTCCCGGCTGGCGAGGAGGCTAACGAGGCGATCGAGACACTAGGGCTGGTCCTCAACATCGGCGTCATCCTCGGGTTCATGGTGCTGGTGGTCTATTCCAAGCACCTGCACATCTTCATGGCGCCAATGAATGTGGCGTTCTCCAGGCGCCCGGATGCTCTTGGGCCGCTGCTGCCGATGTATTCCGGCACCACGCTCATCGACTTCGAGGATCCCGGCGAAGACGACATCTTTGGCCGGGGCAAGATCGAAGACTTCACCTGGAAGGGCCTGCTCGACTTCTCCACGTGCACGGAGTGCGGGCGTTGCCAGAGCCAGTGCCCGGCGTGGAACACCGAAAAGCCGTTGTCTCCCAAGCTCTTGATCATGGAGTTACGCGACCACGCGTTCGCCAAGGCGCCATACCTCCTTGCCACGGAGGAAGAGCGCGGGCAGCTACCGGAGGCCGTACGCGCTGAAGCCGAACGTCCGCTCGTCGCCCTGCTCGAAGATGGCGGGGTCATCACCCCCGACATCCTTTGGTCGTGTACGTCATGCGGCGCCTGCGTCCAGCAATGCCCGGTGGACATCGAGCACGTCGACCACATCATGGACATGCGCCGCTACCAGGTGATGATCGAGAGCTCCTTCCCCGCCGAGCTCAACGGGTTATTCAAGAACCTGGAGAACAAGGGCAACCCGTGGGGCATGAATGCATCGGGGCGCAACACCTGGATCAGTGAGGTCGACTTCCCGGTGCGCGTCTTCGGAGCCGACAGCGAGGAGAAGCTTCCCGATGACGTCGAGTGGCTGCTGTGGGTCGGTTGCGCAGGGGCGTTCGAGGACCGTGCCAAGCGCACCACCAAGGCCACCGCCGAACTGCTCCACCTTGCCGGCATCGACTTCATGGTGCTCGGCGACGGCGAAACCTGTACGGGCGACCCGGCGCGGCGCTCCGGCAACGAGTTCCTGTTCCAGATGCTGGCCCAAGCCAACGTCGAGGTGCTCAATGAGATCGGCGTCAAGAAGATCGTGACGACGTGCCCGCACTGCCTCAATACCTTGGGCCGGGAGTACCCCCAGCTCGGTGGCCACTACGAGGTCGTCCACCACACCCAGCTGCTCAACCGATTGGTGCGAGACAAGCGCCTGACGCCGCTCGCAGCAGTTGAGGAGAAGATCACCTATCACGACCCCTGCTACCTGGGACGACACAACAAGGTCTATTCACCACCGCGCGAATTGATCGAGTCACTGCCCGGCCTGACCCTCACCGAGATGCCTCGCAACCGAGAGCGTTCGTTCTGTTGCGGGGCAGGTGGCGCCCGGATGTGGATGGAAGAGAACCTCGGAAGCCGGGTCAATGTGAATCGAACCGAAGAAGCTCTCGCGACCGGAGCCGAAACAGTCGCTGTCGGATGCCCGTTCTGCCGGGTGATGATCAGCGACGGTGTGACCGGCATTCAACAAGACGGCCGGGCCGAAGGCGTCGAGGTCATGGACGTCGCGCAGTTGCTCCTGCGATCGATCAAGAATTAAGCCGAGTCCAGGCCGGAGTCGACTCGAATTGGCGTTGGAGCTCAGACCACAACTGCTCCGCAAAAGTAGCCGTCATGTGGTGACTATCCCGGTACACAACCACGCTGTCGAGAACGGGCGCACAGAGATTCTGGGGGCACAGCGTCGCACTTAGATCGATGACGGGAACGCCGGCCTTGCGGGCAGCGGCCCGGTCGGACTGGAAGTTCGGTCTTCCTTCCTTGAGTGAGAAGGAGCAGTCTGGCCTGCTATCACTTTGCGCAGACAGGCACTCTGGTACGTCGAACCCCGGAGAAGGCGTGTCCGCGAGAAGCACAACCTCAATCCCGAGTCCCTGCAACCTTTTCATGGTGCGTACGAGCCCATCCCGCTGAGCTTCCAGACTGGCTGAAGGGCTCAGTCTCTCGTCATCCTCGACCACAGCGAGTTGGTTCCGGCTCGCGAGCACTACTACATCTGGGCGCACGTTCGGTGAGTTCTCCCACCGCTCGATTACTGCTTCCCGAAAGGTTCGGCAGTCCGCATAGACCTTCTTCAGGGCACTTGCATACTGGAGGACATCGGCAGCACTGCAGGCAGCCTTGGTGTCTACCTCCAGCGCCCACCCCTGCTGCTCGGCTAGCGGCAACAGAGCGGGAAACCACTGAATGGCATGGGAATCCCCGAACAGGGCCACTCGGTCTTCGGAGTCGGTGTTCCCGTAGACGCAGGCCGTCGGAGCATCACCTCCATACTCGAGATGGCAGTCGTTCTTGTACGGGGCCGGGTTGTCCTTGCGAGCAGCCTCTGGGTCGACCGTGACCTGCTGCAGGCTCCCGTCCGGTCTGACAACCTCGACGTTGATGGCCGTCGGCGGGGCCGCGAGAGTCAGGATAAGACCGGCACCTGCGCCAACCACCGTCAGGACGACGGCCACCAGAGCGGCTCGACGAGGGAAGTCGACCAGAGCGGTTGAGCGACGGAAGGGCTCTTCTACGTAGCGATGGGCATAGACGGCGGGGATGGCGGAGATCAGCACGACGAGGGTCCCGGTCACCGGAGACAGGGGAGAGCCCAGCACCACGGGAACCAAGACCAACGGCGGCCAGTGCCAGAGATAGAGCGAGTAGGAGACGCGGCCGATGGCGCGCATGGGTCTCACTCCCAGGAGCAGTCCCACGCCCCGGGAGTCGGGTGAGTGCCCAGAACGAACGCCGGTAGCCGAAGGCATCCCCGCGGCAATGATGGCAGCAGCACCAAAGACGGGAACCAGCGCCGCCGTGCCCGGGAACAGGACGTCCTCTGTGTAGGTGGCCATGGACCACAGAACAGCAGCGAAACCGATCCCGCCCAGCACGAACCGCCCCAACGGCGGGGTGCGCGCCAGCAACCCAGCCGTCAGGGCCAGCAGACCGCCCAGCGCCAACTCCCAGGCGCGAGTCATGGTTCCGAAGAAGGCGAACACGGGGTTGCTCGTGGTCCACAACAACGACCACGCAAGGGACAAGAGTCCGACGCCAAGAACAGCAACAAGCACGGACCGGCCGACCAACATCTGACGCCGCCGCGCCCACCAGACTGCGGCGACCAGGACCAACGGCCACAGGACGTAGTACTGCTCCTCCACGGACAACGACCAGAAGTGGAGCACCGGACTGGGGCTGCTGTCGGCCGCGAGGTAGTCGGTCTGCTGACCGGCAAAGTGCCAGTTGGAGAAGTAGAGCGCCGCAGACATGATGTCGCCACCGGCTCGCGCCCGAGCCAGCGGCGAAAGGATCACGGCGCTCGCGGCGGCGGTCACGACGAGGACCAAGACGGCGGACGGGAGCAGGCGTTTGATGCGGCGGGCGTAGAAGCGGGCGAAGGACACCCGCCCGGTCTCTTTCAATTCCGTCGCGACCAGACCGGTGATCAAGAAGCCGGAGATGACGAAGAAGACGTCGACACCCACGTAGCCACCAGGCACGAACGGCAACCCGGCATGAAAGGCAAGGACTCCGAGAACGGCCAGGGCACGGAGACCTTCAATGTCGCTTCGTCGAGGCGCCCGGACCGGGGGGCGCAGACGTCGGCGGGGCGGGGCAGCCAGCGAAACCGCGCGTGGCAACCGCCCGGGGAGGACGTCTGTCACGGGGCGAGTCCCCTCAATGACGACTGCATCTGCTCCAATCTAGCCTTCCTGCGCCATCGCGCCGCGGACCAGAGGGGCGAAGACGCCCTCGAGCCGTGGCCCGAGGGTCGTCGAGTAGGTGCCCGTCAGGTGGTGGTCATCCCGGTAGACGATGACGTTGCCGATGACCGCCGGGCACTGCCGGCCGGGGCACACCGCCGCGGTCAGGTCGATGAGGTCCACGTCACCGACGATCGCGGCAGCCTGGACGTCAGCCCCGTCAGGGCGTACGGCTCCGGCCTGCGGGAACGAGCAGGCCGTGAGGTCCTTGCGGTGCTCCCTGATGCATTCGGGGACGTCGAAGCGCGGCCGCGGGGTGTCGCGCAGCACCAGGACCGGGATGCCGGCGTCCTCGAGGGTGCCCCAGGCCTGCGCGAGCGCCTGGCCGAACGGCTCCTGGCTCGCGTCGAAGTCCAGGACCTTGCCGTCGATCATCACCTGGCGCTCCAGCGAGGCGCTGGTGAGCACGAGGTCGGGGCGGTCGGGGCCGAGCAGGCGTTCTTGGACTGCGGTGTTCCACTCGGTGCACGCGGGGTAGGCACTGTTGGTCAGGGCAAGGTAGAAGTCGCCTCCGGCGTAGGGGCAGCCGGACTTGAGGTAGGTGACGACCTGCAAGCCCTGCTCCTTGGCGGCCCGCTGCACCGCCGGGATCCACTGCGCGGCGTGAGAGTCACCGACGAGCGCGATCGTGACGTCGCCCTTGGCCGCGCCGCGATTGCAGGTGATGATCTTGGTGCTGCGGATCGACGTCAGGCAGCTGGCGTTGGGCGAGTCCTTGTGAGCGGCGAGCGGGTCGGGGACCAGGGGTCCCTTCACGATCGCGACCGGGGGGAGGTCGACGCCGTTCAGGTTCTCCGGCAGGGACTGGGCCCCCACCGCAGCCGCCCGGGCTGCGTTGTTGACGGCCGCGGCCTGCGGCGTCGTCGTGAGGAGCAGGAAGCCCCCGAGCACGCCGATCGCCGTACAGACAGCACCCACCGCGAGCGCACGCCGCGGCTTCTCGGCCAGCACCTTGGAGCGGCGGAATGGCTCCTCGACGAACCGCAGGGACAGTGCCGCGGGGAGGAACGCGAAGGTCACCACCGCGAGACCGGCCAGCGGTGACAGCGTGCCGACGATGGCCGTCGCGAAGATGATGAGCGGCCAGTGCCACAGGTAGAGCGAGTACGACAGGCCGCCCATCCATCGCCCGAAGGCGGTGCCGATGAGCCGGACGGCCCCTTCGCCCCCGCGGCCGGACCGCACGCGAGCACCGCAGCCGTACCGACTGTGGGCACCAGCGCGGCCCAGCCGGGGAACGAGGTCTGGCTCGAGTAGGCCAGCGCGGCCCACACGACGGCTCCCAGCCCGACCCAGCCGATGACCGCGGAGACTCCCACCGGCCACCGCTCGAAGCGGTGCGCCAGGACCGCGACGGCGCCACCGAGCGCTAGCTCCCACACGCGAGTAGTCGTCGAGAAGTACGCCTGCCCGGCGGAGGTGGCCGTGAGGTGGATCGACCAGATGAGCGAGGGGACGGCGACCGCGGCGAGACCCACGAGCACCGGACGGGTCAGCGAGCGGCCGCGGCGGCGCTGCCGGATCGTGAGGAGCAGCAGAAGCACCGGGACGACGAAATAGAACTGCTCCTCGATTGCCAGCGACCAGAAGTGCTGCACCGGGCTCGCGGCCACGTCGCCAGCGAGGTAGTCGACGGACTGCGCGGCGAGCCGCCAGTTGACGACGTAGAGGGCACTGAGCATGACGTCCCAGCCGACGCCAGCCTGCTCCAGCGGGGAGATGACGAAGGAGCTGACGACAGCGACGAAGGTGAGGACTACGGCCGTTGCGGGCAGCAGGCGCTTCGCGCGGCGGGCGTAGAAGCCGACCACCGACAGCGTGCCCGTGCCGGCCATCTCCCGCACGAGCAAACCCGTGATGAGGAACCCAGAGATAACGAAGAAGACGTCGACTCCGATGAAGCCACCGGAGACGAAGGGGATGCCGGCGTGGTAGAGCAGCACGAGCCCGACGGCGACGGCGCGCATGCCTTCGATGTCGGCCCGCAACTTGTGTCCACCGCCGCTGTTTCCGGCGCCTCGGCGCGCGGCATCCCGGGCAGGGCTCAGGTGCTCGGCAGGGAGGGCGGTCACGGGTCTCGCGAGATCTCGGGAGGAGGGCCGCCCGCCAGGAAACGGCGACGGATCGGGCGCATCAAGGCTAACTGAGGAGGGTCCTCTTGCCCGATTCCTGCACGCGGCGCCTGGTGCGACCCGAGGCTACGACGGGTCGATCCGCGTCCGATGGAAGTTCAGGTGCGACTTCGACGGGGTCGGGCCCCGCTGGCCTTGGTAGCGCGAGCCGTACTTCGCCGAGCCGTACGGAAACTCCGACGGCGAGCTCAGTTGGAACATGCAGAGCTGGCCGATCTTCATACCCGGCCACAGCTTGATCGGAAGGGTTGCCACGTTGGAGAGCTCGAGGGTCACGTGCCCGCTGAACCCGGGGTCGATGAAGCCGGCCGTGGCGTGCGTCAGCAGACCGAGCCGACCGATGGAGCTCTTGCCCTCGACGCGTGCCGCGACGTCGTCGGGGAGGGTGATGACTTCGTACGTGCTCGCTAGCGCGAACTCACCCGGATGCAGGATGAACGGTTCGTCGCCGTCGGGCTCGATGAGGCGGGTCAGGTCCGGCTGATCGATCGCTGGGTCGATGTGTGGATAGCGGTGGTTCTCGAAGACCCGGAAGTAGCGGTCGAGCCGGATATCGATGCTCGACGGCTGGATCATCGACGGGTCGTAGGGCTCGAGCTGCATGCGCCCGGACTCGAGAAGGGCACGCAGGTCACGATCGGAGAGCAGCACGGCGGCAGGCTACCGGTCGACGGTCGCGCCCGATCGCGCGCACGGCCCCAAGAACTGGTTAGAGGTTCTTTCGGTACTGCACCATGCCGGGCCGCTCGGCCACCTGGTCGTACAACACCATCGCCTTGCTGTTCGTCTCATGCGTGAGCCAGTGCACCTTGCCCGCATCGAGAACGGCAGCCTGCGTGTAGACGTACTCGATCAGTGCCCGGCCGACTCCCCGACCGCGGACGTCATCGCCGGTGAAGAGGTCTTGTAGATACAACGAGTTCTGCGGCGACCAGCAACTTCGGTGCTCGATGTAGTGCACGAAGCCCACGACCCGGCCATCCAGTTCGGCCAAGGCCACATGCATGGGCTCATCGTCGTCGAGAAGCCGCTGCCACGTCGTGGCAGTGGTGTTGGCAGGGAGATCCACCTCATAGAACAACTGGTACCCCTGCCACAGCGGGAACCAGGCCTCATAGTCGGAGGCAGAAGCCGAGCGGATCAACGGGGCGGACATGGCGTCATTCTGCACGGGTCAGCCTCACGAGCCCGTGGATCGAGCCAAGGAATCGGGTAGGGTCACGCGGGCGCGCCGGTGTTCTTTGCGGCGCTCGCGGGTGTAGTTCAATGGTAGAACATCAGCTTCCCAAGCTGACAGTGCGAGTTCGATTCTCGTCACCCGCTCCAATTCCTGATCAGACCGTCGGAAGCCGTCTCGCGACGATCTCGTCGGCGGCGGACTGCGCCTCCCCGCTTCCATTCAGGGCATTGAGGAAGTCTTCACGATCCAGTGCCCGGAGCATCGTGTCCTCGGTTGCCGTGACCGTCGCCGTGCGAGGAACATTCTGGATGAGGGCGATCTCACCGAAGAAGTCTCCGGCAGTTTCGGTACGTACTTCTTGGCCCCGCATCGTCACGCTAACGGTGCCAGCCTCGATGACGTAGAAGCGGTCGCCGATCTCTCCCTCGGTCATGACAATCTCGCCTGCCGGCACGGCAACCAAGCTGAGACGCCGAGCCAAGCCCTCCAGAGTCGGCTGGTCGAGGGGCGCAAACAAGGGGATCTGCTGCAGGAGTTCGAGACCATCCGGCGGACGCAGGCTGGCGTCGAGCCGGCGAAGGGCCGGGAAACCCGGCAGGACGAGCACGGTGACGCCAACTGCAAGCCCCGCCAGGCCCCAGCGAAGTCCGACGGTGGAAATCAGCAGCGGCATGACGAGGGCGCCGAGAGCCATGGTGGTGATCAGTCCGGTCTCCAATGCGCCGAACACCCGACCAAGCACAGCGTCGGGGGAGAGCCGCTGAAGAATCGTGACGGCATTGACGTCGACCACCGGGTTGGCCACACCGATGATGAACATCGCGAGGAACGCTGGGGCGGCACTCGGCCAGACCGAGATGAGCAGCAGAGGGAGCGCCCAGAACAGCACGCCAACTCCGAAGTCGGTGGCGATGCGATGCTTGGACGCTCGACCGATAGCAACCAACCCGCCGATCAGGGCACCGATGCCCAGAACGGCATCGAGATATCCCACACCCTGCGGTCCCCGACCGATGAAGTCGACGGCGATGGCGACGCCGAACACGAGCGATGCACCGGCGACGATGGTCTGAGCGCAGTAGATCCCCGTCACCATGCGAAGGTCAGAGTTCGCCCAGATGACCCGGAAGCCGGCAGAGGAGGACTTCCAGAAGCCCTCCTCAGGCTCCTCCTCGCCATCGGCTGAAGCGTCCGCGTTGTCCGACGCCGCGTGGGGGTGGATGCCGGAGACCAGCAGCGCTGACCAGAGGAAGGTCGCCGCGTTGAGAACGAAAACAAGCGGCACGTCGGCGACCGTGAGAAGCAGGCCGCCGATCGCCGGTCCGACGAAGAACGCGAGGCTCTCCAGGGTGCTGGCGGTTCCGTTTGCTGCCGTCAACTCCTTAGGCTCGTCCACCAGCAAAGGCATGATCGCGAGCTGGGCCGGGCGGAAGGGTGATGCACAGAGGGTGGCGAGGGTGGCGACCACGAAGACGACCGCGACCGGGCCGTCCCAGTAGACGAAACCGGCCGCAATGAGGACCAGCACGAAGCGCAGCATGTCCGAACAGATCATCACGAGCTTGCGCGGGTACCGGTCTGCCAGCATCGATGCGAAGGGCGTCACGGTCGCCATGAGAAGCAAACGGACGACGCCCCACACACCGACAGCCGTGACACCGCCTACGCCGTAGGCCCAGACGGTCACCGCGGTCGCGTAGGCCCAGTCACCAATCAACGATCCCGCGAGGGCAAGGTTGATCCGGCGGAGTCCGGGGTTTCGGAAGACGGTGCGCAGAGACTCGAAGGTCTCGCTGACTGCCGCGCCGGCGCTACTCATTCGAGTGAGGCCTCCTCCGCTGGTTGATTTGGCTGTTTCTCCCACCTGCGCCCAGAGCCTCACGGCGTCGCGCGGGCCTTACCGTCTCACAGACATCGGCGCTCGCACGCGGCATTGCGCAACAGCAGCCTCGAGTCAGCGATTAGGGTCCACGTATGGCAGAGACCGACGTCTCGCGCGGCGCGACCGTTCTGCGTGTGCGCGATGTCGGTGACCCTCACGGACGCCCGGTGGTCTACTTCCACGGGACTCCAGGGTCGCGTCTAGACATGGCTTTTGCGGACGATCTCGCAACTGAGCTGGGTGTGCGGTTGGTGTCCTTCGATCGGCCGGGATACGGCGGTTCCACAGCGGCGCCGTTCGGCCTGGTCTCGGTGGCGCGAGACACGGCGTTTGTCGCCGACCAGCTGGGGTTCGACCGGTTTGCGACCCTCGGGCAGTCCGGCGGCGGCCCCTTCGCTCTCTCGGCCGCGGCGGTGCTCGGAAGCCGGGTCACCCGGGCGGGGGTCGCGTCCGGACCCGGACCCTTCGCCTTGGTATCCGGCGGTTTGGACTCCCTAGACGCCAACGACCGCGCTGCCGAGGGGATGCTGCCCGGTGACCCGATCGGCGCCGCGCGCGGATTCGCAGCCGGTTTCGAGCCGTTGGTCCCGATCTTCCGGGACTCGAGCCACGCCGAGATCGTGTTGGCCTTCCACGACATGCTGTCGTCGCACGACCTCGAGCTCATGCAGGACGAGCGACTGGCACGCGCGCTCGCCACGAGCATGAAGGAATCGCTTCGTCAGGGTTCCGGAGGCGCAGGAGGATGGGACAACGTCGCCTGGGTCGGGCCTTGGGAGATCGATCCCACGACGATCGACCGTCCGGTGCTGCTCTGGTATGGCGACGAGGATCTCTTCTGCTCGCCCCAGCACGGGATCTGGTTGCGGGACATGCTCCCTGACGTGCAGTTCACCCTGCGCTCGGGAGAGGGCCACCTGGGATACATGGAGCACACGACCCAGATGCTCACGGCCCTGACGGCCTAGGGCAACGTCGAGGCAGGGAGGCTCCCGTGGGCGAAGCATCCGACCGACTCACCGCTGACGCCCGGGTGGCCGGGCCGGAGGAGGGGGTCTCCCTCGATGAGCTCCAATTGGCAGCACGCAACCACGGGATGCCGCTGGAGGCCCTGCGCTACGACGTCACGCCAATCGGCCTGCATTACCTGCTCACGCACTACGACATCCCCTACGTGGATCCGAGCGTCTGGTCGTTGACGCTCGGTGGGCTCGTGCGGCGCGAGGTGACACTCACCCTGGCCGACCTGCAACTGCGGCCCGCAATCACTTCGCGGGTGACGATGGAGTGCGCCGGCAACGGACGTGCCCGGTTGCTTCCTCGACCGGTCAGCCAGCCCTGGCTCAACGAGGCGGTAGGAACGGCCGAGTGGACCGGCACCGCTTTGGCGCCATTGCTCGCGGAGTGCGGGATCGAGCCCGGCGCCGTAGAGATCGTCTTTACAGGCGCGGACCACGGAACCGAACGTGGCGTGGAGCAAGACTACGAACGCGGCCTCAGTCTCGCCGATGCCCTCGACCCCGACGTGCTGCTCGTCTATGCAATGAACGGCCAGCCACTCCCCCCACAGCACGGTGCTCCCCTGCGGTTGATCGCCCCTGGTTGGTACGGCATGGCGCACGTGAAGTGGCTAACCAGGATCACCGTGATCGACAAGCCCTTCGTGGGCTTCCAGAATGCAGTCGCCTACCGGATCCGCGAGCCGTTGGATGATGCGACCGATCCAGCCGCCCTTACCGACGAACCCGTCACCCGGATCAAGCCCCGGGCCCTGATGCAGCCCCCTGGATTCCCTGACTTCATGTCACGCGTTCGGGTCGTCGAGGAGGGCACCCACGTGCTCAGTGGTCGAGCTTGGTCCGGCACGGAGGAGCTCGCTGCCGTCGAAGTCAGCGTCGACTCTGGCGCCAATTGGCACCTCGCCGAACTCCAACCAAGAACCTCGCGCTGGGCGTGGCGGGCCTGGACGTACGACTGGCGCACCGGCGAACCCGGCGAGACCGAACTCAGTTGCCGAGCGACCGACACCCAGGGGGCCACCCAACCGACTACCCAGCCATGGAACCGTCAGGGCATGGCCAACACCCTGGTCCAACGCATCCCGGTGGTGGTTCGACGGAGCTAGTGCCTCGTGCGCGGCGCGCGGACTCGATGCATTCCTGGGCAGGAAGGTGGACACTCCGGGCATGCAGAAACTCTCGCTCGACGCCCTCGCCCTTCAGTTGCTCGAGCGTGCCAAGACCGCCGGCGGGGGTCACACCGCAGAGACGGTCCACGGGGGCCACGAAAAGGTCCTCCGGCAGACAGTCATCGCCTTGGTCGCGGGGGCGAGTCTCGCTGAGCACGCCAGTCCGGGCGAGGCCACGATCCTCGTGCTGCGCGGCCGGGTACGGCTGGCGGCCGGGGAGCAGTCCTGGGAAGGACGCAGCGGAGACCTCATCATCGTGCCGGACGCGCGGCACAGCTTGGCGGCCCTCGAGGACTCCGCCGTGGTCCTTACTGTGGCGAAACGCACCTGAGCGGCTCAGGGTTTACGCGCTTGGCTTCTTGGGCTTGGGCGGCTTGGGCGGCTGCGCCTGGGCATAGGAGACAGCGCGCTCGACCCACGATTCCAGGATCTGCGAGTCCGCGACCACCTGATCCGGGACCATGACCATGCCGCGCATCGGTCGGCCAGTGAAGTCCATCTCGCGGGCACCGCGGGTCAGCGCATCCTCGTGATTCTCTGAGCCCACCCGGACCATCAAGCCCTCACTCATGAGTCCGCACGCCATGTGAGTGTTCACCATGAAGGCCAGCCCACCGAACATCTTCTTCTCCACGAAGTCTGTGCGGTCCGCTACCAACTCGCGGACGCACTCAGCCAGCACCTCGTCGTACGCCATCCGCCCATCATGGTCCGGGTGCTGCGCCGTGACCAGTAGACAGCCGACCTCTCCCGTCCAGCGACCTCGGACTCCTTACAGAAAGGAAGCCAAAGCGGATCGGCCCGCCCGCCGTCGAGGTCCGCGGGTACCGTCGACGCATGAGCGTCGTCCGCGGTGACGCCGCCCGGAGGTGGGCCACGGTTGCTGGCCTAGCCAGCTTGCTGGTCGCCGTGCCCATCCTTTTGAACGTACGGCCGGTCGCATCGGCCAGCGTGTCCGCCGAGGCGGTAGTTGCCGCGGCTGCAGCCTCGTCCTCGGTGGCTCACCAAGGTCTTGCGCAAATCAGCACCACATTCGGGGTTCCTGCCCTGCCCGTCGGTGACGACGAAACTGAGTTGCTCGATTCCACCACGCGGGTGCGGACCTGGTGGTCGGCTCCAGATGCCTGGCGCGTAGACACCCTGCTCGCGACCGGGCAGGAGTCGGCGTTCGCTGTCGCCGGGACCTCTCCGCCGGTCGTACGGCAATGGAGCTTCGAGAACGCCACCTTGGTCGAAGTTCCGGCGGACCCGCCTCTCCGATTGCCCCGGGCCGACGATCTCCTGCCGCCACAACTCGCACGAAGCCTGCTTGGCTGGACCGGTCCGGGAGATCGCGTCGAACACCTTGCCTCTCGGCGAGTGGCCGGGATCGCAGCGGCGGGAGCCCGAATCGTTGTGGGCGACTCCCGAAGCACCGTGGGCCGCGTCGATCTGTGGATCGACCCAGCCACCGGGCTGCCTCTCGAGGTTGCGGCTTACGCCGTGAATGGCACCAGACCGCTCATTGACTCTCGCTTCCTCACGGTGGACCTCGCCACGCCCGACCCTGCTGTCCTCAGCCCAGATCTCACGAGGACTACATCGATTCGGCCCACCGAAACCACCGACTTTCTGGCCCGGATCAGCGCGCTCGAACCAGCATCCCTGCCGGACCGGCTGGGCGACCTCACGCGCATTGAAGAGGCCTCCGCAGATCTCCCCAACGGAGTTGGGACGTACGGCACCGGCTTCATCCGCGTCACCGTCGTCACCTTGCCCGAGCGTTTCATGGGCCGCGTGTTCGACGAGGTAGGTGCCTCCAGCACCCCGCTCGCCGTTGCCGGTGGCCAAGCCGTGCTGTTGACGAGCCCGTTGCTCTCGTTGGCCTTCGTCCAGGACTCCGAGACCGGCCAGGGCTATGTGGTCGCCGGCGCTGTAACGCCGGCTGCGTTGGAGTCCGCCGTGATCACCTTGTTGGTTGAGCAGTGATCGTCACCGACGGCTTGACCAAGCGCTTCGGGTCCGTCGTCGCTGTCGACCAGATCGACCTCGACGTGAGGGAAGGGGATCGCTACGGGTTTCTGGGACCCAACGGGTCCGGGAAGACCACGACGGTCCGGATGCTGCTTGGTCTGATCTTCGCATCCAGTGGCACGGCAGAAGTTCTCGGCGCTTCAGTGCCACGAGAACTGGACAAGGCACTTCCCTTCATCGGATCCCTCATCGAGGGACCTGCCGCCTATCCGCATCTGTCCGGCCGCACCAACCTCGAGTTGATGGACACCGCGGGTTCTGACACGTCCCGCCGAGGCCGGCGAAGACGGGTGGATGACGCCCTGGAGCAGGTCGGCCTTGCCGCGGCAGGACGCAAACCGACGAGGGCGTACTCCCTCGGTATGCGGCAACGGCTCGGCATTGCTGCGGCCCTGATGCGCCAACCCCGTCTGCTCATCCTCGACGAACCGACCAACGGTCTGGATCCGCAGGGAATCCGGGAGATCCGGGACCTGTTGATGTCGATGAACGTGGCCGGAACCACGCTCTTTGTCTCGAGTCACCTGCTCGCCGAGGTCGAGCAGCTCTGCAACCGGGTCGGAGTTCTCGATCGTGGACGCCTGGTGCTGCAGGACGAACTCGAGACGCTGCGGGAGCCCACCGGACGAGTCATCGTCCATACCCCAGATGCCGCGGCCGCAGTCTCGCTGCTCGACCGGCACGTCGAGGCCCGGGAGGGCGACCGGCTCGTCGTCGCGGGGCTTGCCGCTCCGGACCTGGTCTCGATGTTGGTCCATGCTGACATCCGCGTGCATGAGGTCACGGCCGAACGCCCGCGCCTGGAGGAGGTGGTCCTCTCGGTGACCAGCGCCGGCGCCGACCGCGTGGACTCCGAGGTCCGGGACTCGCCGACCGCGCCGAACTCGCAGGATGTGCCGTGATTGCCGTCGAGCTGGCCAAGCTGGCCCGCCGGCCCCGAACCTGGGTGGCCATCGGATTGCTCTGCGCACTGCCCGCCATCATCGCCGTCCTGCTGAGCGTCACCCGCCTCGCCCCGCGGCCCGGCGAGGGACCGGCCTTCCTCTCTGCAGTCCTGAGCAACGGCGCGCTCTTCCCCGCGGCCGCGCTGGGCATCGTGTTGCCGCTCTTCCTCCCGGTGGCCGTCGCCGTCATCGCGGGGGACACGATCGCCGGCGAGGCATCGACCGGCACGTTGCGCTATCTCCTCACCCGACCGGTCGGGCGCACCCGGCTCCTTGTCGCCAAACTGGTGTCGGTACTGGCCTTCTTGCTCGTGGCGGTTGGTGCGGTCGCACTGACGGCATACGTCGTCGGGGTCACGCTGTTCGGTTCGCAGCCGTTCGCCACGTCGTTGTCCGGTGAACCTCTGAGCACCGCGCAGGTCATGCGCCGCACCCTCCTCGTCGTGCTCTATATCGCCTGGTCGATGATCGGGGTCGCCTCCGTCGCCGTGCTCCTCTCGACCCTGAGCGACTCCTCCCTCGGAGCCGCCCTGGGCGCGCTGGCCGCGCTGGTGATGAGCCAGGTCCTCGTCACCCTGGACGCGGCCGGCGCGATCAGCCCGTACCTCCCGACGCGCTATTGGTTGGCTTGGGTCGATCTCTTCCGCGAGCCGATCCTGTGGAACGACCTCCAGCGAGGCGCTGCGGTGCAAGGGGTCTACGTCGTGGTGTTGCTCGGGATCTCGTGGGCGCACTTCATGACCAAGGACGTCACGAGCTGAGAGCGCCGCAGTCCGCTGCCGTCGGCTCGGTCATGAGTGGCACGTCGAGGGCCTTCAGCACCAGCCCCTGCATCACCGGGGCCGTGGGTAGTTGTCCGTGGTCCACCACAACACCGGGGCACACGTCCTGGACGACGATCTCGAGGGCGCCTTCGAGTCGCGCCGAATCTGGCGGAGTCACGACCTGATCCTGGTCGGTCCACATCGTCACCCACTGCGGTCCGGCGGGAGCCTCGTCTCCGCTGTTGATCATGCGTAGGAGTTCGCTGTCCGGGGCCAACTGCCTGCAGGCTTCCGGACAGGCTGCTCCGCCGACGAACGCGCCCAGCGCGGCCACCTGCGTGCCGTGGTTCGGTGAGCCGAGCAGCACGATGCGTCGAGCATCCGTCGCACCATCCAGCTCGGCGGCCCACAGCCGGGTAACCATCCCCCCGGCGGAGAAGCCGACCACGTCGACCGACGGCGCACCCTGGGCAAGAGCGCTGTCAACGGCCTGGTTCAAACGCTGAGCCTGGACCCGCAGATCGCCGGTCCCATCTCCCTCAAGGACGAGGATCTCGGTCCGCCGTCCGGCCCCCTCGAGGGTTCGCGCCAGTTGTTCGAGCGCTTCAGTTCCACCGCCGTACCCGGGCACGAGGATCACCGGGCCGAGTGCGTTCTGGTCGGTCGTTGCCACTGACACTGGTGTAGGGCGTAGGGCCGGCCCGGCGATCACGACAACGACAAGCAGGCCACCGATCCCTGCCAGCACCCACCTGCGGTTCGGCCCGCGCAGCGAGAGAGCGTGGGCAAGAGTCACCCAACGACCGTACGCGTCAGCAACCGGTCATGAGCACGCGCGGCCGAAGACATGACGAACTGATGACGCCCGACTCCTGCCGCGTCACGAGAGCCTCAATCGATGTCAAGGTTGGCCCGCCCTTTCACCACCCACGAGGAGTCCCATGTCGCACCGCCGCCGGCGCTCTGCACTCTTGCCCACCCTCGGGTTGGCCGCAGCGCTTCTGGTAACGGCCTGTGGGGGAGGTTCCTCAGCAGCTGAGCCCGTCAACGGAGTCCCCGCAACGCTCAAGGTCGGGCTGATCCCCAACATCGCTCCGGATGACCAGAAGGCGAAGTACGAATCATTCGCGACCTACCTCGAGACCAAACTCGGGGTCGACGTTGAGCTGTTCGTCGCCTCCGACTACGCCGGCGTCGTCGCCGCGCTGGCCGCAGGTCGCATCGACATGGCCTATCTAGGGGGCCTCACCTACGTCCAAGCCTCCATGCAGGTTCCTCTGACTCCCCTCGTCACCGAGATCGACGCGGACACGGGCACCGAGCGCTACCTGTCGGCGGTCGTCGTCAAGGACGACTCGACGATCCAGGACCTCCGTACCGACGTCGTCGAAGCTGGCGGCTCCTTCGCGTTCGGCGATCCTGCGTCGACGTCCGGCAGCCTCTACCCGCGGATCGCGCTGACCAAGGCGGGGGCCGTCTGCGACACCTTGGACCTCACCTCCTGCCCGCCGCTCTCCCAGGTGACCTTCACCGGGGGGCACGACGCCACCGCACAAGCCGTCCTCTCGGGTGCGGTGGATGCCGGTGGGGTGGAGCTGCGCATCCTCAAGAAGCTCGAGAAGGAGGGGAAGGTTCCCGCTGGCGCTCTTCGGGTCCTCGAGACCCAGGAGGTCGAGGGCTACCCGTGGGTCATACGGACTGCGTTGGGGGAGCAGGCGCGCAGTGCACTCGTCGCGGCGTTTCTCGCGATCGAGGATCCAGCCCTGCTCGATCTGCTCCGCGCCCGTTCCTACGTGGAGGTGGACGACTCCGACTACGCGGAGATCCGCACCCAGGCGACGGCGCTCGGCCTGGTCGGGAGCTCGCCATAGATCTCAGGTTCGACTCCGTCTCGGTTCACTTCACCGAGCGGGACGTCCATGCCATCACCGACCTCACCCTGTCCATCGCGGCTGGGGAGCAGGTCGCCCTGCTCGGCGCCTCCGGGTCGGGCAAGACCACCTTGCTGCGCGCCGCGCTCGGGGCCGTTCCGCACACCGGCACGATCCGCGTCGGCAGCCTCGACCCTGCGGATCGGCGGGCCACCCGAGAGATTCGGCTTCGCTCAGGAGTACTCAAGCAGGGGTCGGATCTGGTGGCCGGGCTCTCCGGTCGGATGAACGCCGTCATGGGTACGGCTGGTCGCTGGACCACGCGCGACTGGCTGCAGGTGGCCGTGTCCGGGTGCCCAAGCAGATACCAGTCCCGCCTGCAGGAACTGGTGCTGGCTCATGGTGTCGATGACTGCTTGGACGCGCGCGTCTCTCAGCTCTCCGGCGGGCAACGCCAACGGCTTGCGCTGGTCCGGGCCCTGCTCTCGAACCCCGGGCTGATCCTCGCTGACGAACCGACGTCCGGTTTGGACACCGCCTCGGCAGCGCGGGCGGTGGCCGAGCTCCGGGACGCCCAGACCACTCTGGTCGTCGCCACTCACGACCTCGCCGTGGCCGACGCCTTTCCCCGCGTCGTCGCCCTCCGGAAGGGACGGATCGTGCACGACGGGCCTCGCCTGGACGCAGCGGCCCAATCCCTGGTCTACGGGTGACTTCGTGACAACCACGGAACTCGCCACCACCGCCCAGATCACCCGACGACGGCGTCCCACCTGGCGAAGCACCATCAGCTTGGTCAGCGGCGTGCTCGTGATCGGCTGGGCCTTCAACGGGACCGGAGTAAGTCTGGCGGCGCTGATCGATGGGTGGCGCAGCGGGGCGAACCTGATTGCCGAGCTGCTGCACCCGGACCTGTCGCCGGAGTTCCTTCGGATCGTGTGGAAAGCACTCGTCCAGACGGTGCAGATGGCGCTGGTCGGGTTGGTGATCTCCGCAGTCTTCGGGCTCCCACTGGCGATCCTGCTCGCAGGCAACGTCGAGGCGCCCCGCATCGTTCGTGAGACTGCGCGCTGGACTGCGGCCGTACTTCGAGGTGTGCCCGACCTGCTGTGGGCCCTGCTGCTCGTCGCGTGCCTCGGCCCTGGGCCAGCCGCCGGAGCACTCGCCCTCGGGATCCACGGGACCGGGATGCTCGCCAAGCTTGGCGCCGAGCAGCTCGAGGCGGTGGACGCCGGCCCCGTCGAAGCGGTACGGCTGATGGGCGCCGGACGAGCCGCAGTCGCCGTCCTGGCCATCGTGCCCCAAGCGCGGGCAGGTGGGTTGTCCCTGCTGCTCTATCAGGCCGAGTGCAACATCCGGGTCTCGACGGTGCTCGGCTTCGTCGGAGCAGGTGGCATCGGGCAGGAGATCGCCTTGTCCGTCAAGCTCTTCCGATACGAGCAGCTCTCGACCCTCGTGCTCGCCGTACTCCTGCTCATGTTCAGCCTGGATGTCGTGTCTCGCCGGCTGCGTCGTCGCCTGGGCGCTGTCTCGTGAAGGCCGCCAACCCAGGCTCGCACGAGGCCAAGCAGGGCCCTACGCTCACGAGCGTGCCGGACCTTGCCCAGAACGCGACCGAACTGATCGACGGTGGGGACCTGGCCTGCGGAGAACTGCTGCTCCTCGTCTACGGGCGGGTGCGGAACGAGCAACCCGGCACGCGCGTCATCATCAGGACCACCGATCCGGCAGCGCCTATCGATATCCCGGCCTGGTGCCACCTGACCGGTCACCTCTACCGAGGACCGATCGCTCTGGAGGCCGGGGACCGACCGCGTCCACCCGGATCCACTGACTATCTTGTCGAAATCGCACCTGCGAGCCGCCCAGTCGACCCTGCCAATCCCTGGCACCCCCAACCCACAACGGAGGAACTCCCGTGAGCATTCTCGTTTCCCTGGCCAGCAGCCACGACAACACCGACCGCGCCACGCTCGCCTTCGTCGTCGCCGGCGCAGCGGTCGCCTCCGGCCAAGACACCACGGTGTTCCTGTCGGCCGACGGCTCCTGGCTCGGCAAGCTCGGCGAAGCCGAGAAGATCAACGAGGAGGGCTTCGCCAAGCTCAAGGACCTCACCGACGGATTCGTCGAGGCCGGCGGCAAGATCATCGTCTGCAGCCCGTGCGCCAAGAAGCGCGGCATCACCGAGGCAGACCTGATCCCCGGATCGGTCATCGCCGGTGGGGCCGCCGTGGTGGCCTTGATGGCCGACGGCGCTCAGACGATCTCCTACTGATCCGGGCTCCGCACACCGAGGAGAACAATGACCACCACCGAACCCGGTCCCGCGCTCGACGAGGCCATGGCCGAGCTGGATGGGGGGGCCATGGACTGCGGGAGCGGCCTCCTGCTCCTGCTGACCCGCAGCATGCGCGAGGTGCAGCCTGGTGAGTCGCTGCGGGTGCGGACCGAGGAACGGTCGGTTCCGCCTGACCTGCTGGACTGGTCACGACTCGCCGGCCACACCATCGTTTCTTCGACCGCAGAGACCGAGGACGGCCCTTGGCGGGTGGTCGTCCGTCGCGGCGCTTCGACGCAACCGGTCACCGAAGCGCGGTCGGTCTTCTCCGAGGGAGACGCGACTCCGTTGGGTCGGCGACTGTGGCTCTACAGCAACTTCCACTGCAACCTCGCCTGCACGTATTGCTGTGCGGAGTCCTCACCCAAGGCGTCCCCGCGCCTGCTCCCGGTTGAGGTTGCCGTTGCGGCGGTTGAGGAGTTCGCAGCGCTCGGTGGCGCTGAGGTGATCGTCACGGGCGGCGAACCGTTCCTGCACCCGGAGATCGGCGAGATGGTCGAAGCACTGGCAGCTCTGCTGCCGGTCACGATCCTCACGAACGGGATGGTGTTCGACCGCGGCCGACGACTCGAGGCGCTGACCTCCATGCCCCGCGATCGCGTGACGCTCCAGATCAGCCTCGACTCGGCGGGAGCCGCGCTGCACGACAAGCATCGCGGTCTTGGCAGCCACGCCAAGGCTCTCTCCGGTCTTGCCTTGGCCAAGGAGCTGGGGTTCACCGTGCGGATCGCCGCCACGCTGCACGACGACGAGGCCGATGCTGCCGTCGAACTCAACGCCCTGCTCGACCGTCTAGGCGTGGACGAGGAGCACCGGATCATCCGCCCGATCGCTCAACAAGGGTTCGCCGACGAGGGTCAGTTGGTGACCGTCGACAGCCTTGAGCCGGAGCCCACGTTGACCGTGGACGGAATCTGGTGGCATCCGGTCGCTGTCACTGACCCCGCCATGCAGGTGGCAACCAGTCCCTTGCCCATCGCCGCTGCCCTCGACACCATCCGCGACACCGTCGCGGTGCAAGACGCGGCCCGCAAAGAGGGGCGGCGGCACGTCTTCAGGTGTGCATAACAGGCAACCCAGCGGCCACCCATGCCTCGAAGCCACCGACAACATCCGTGGCATCGACGCCGATCTTGCGTAGGTTGGCCGCGGCTAGGGTCGACGAATAACCCTGCTGGCACAACAAGATCACCGGGTGGCCAAGGTCCGCCCAGGGGAGCCGATGCGATCCGTGGGGGTCCAAGCGCCAGATCAGGATGTTGCTGTCAATGACCTCAGCGCCCGGCACTACACCGCAAGCCGCCCTCTGGTGCTCCGGTCGCATATCCACGAGGACGGGTGCGTCCGCGCCCGTCGCCGCCGCCCGCGCACGCGCCTCCTCGGGGGTGACCCGGAGCAGGCCCCGACGGACTTCGGCGAGCAGGGCAGGGGTGCCCACCAGTTCCACGCGCGGCAGCTGTGGGTCGCGCAGCGGGTCGGCGGCGAAGGCCCGCATACCGTCCTCGAAGGTGACCGCCGCCGTGAACCCCAGCACCTCCCGTGCTCGCCGGGGGGAAGCCGTGATGTGCCGTACGTCCCCGAGCCGGT
>JANPBY010000123.1:0-9605 GCA_031430645.1 Actinomycetes bacterium | reverse complement strand
ACACAACGTCACACTCAGCGGGGGTTAGCGGACGCTGCCTGCGGTGCAGGGGCAGCCCTTGTGGCGGCCGCCGAGGGTGTCGTGCGCGAGCCGTCCCTTGCTCGTGATCGCGGTGGCCGCCGCGGCGGTCTTCATCGAACGTGCCACCGCGCGCCCGGCCGAGCTCGAGGCGTCGTACGTCGGCTGGCCGCCGAGCAAAGTCAGCTGGGGCTGGGCCAGGTGGATGTCACTCACCGGGCATCGGGTGACGTCGAGGTCGAGCAGCACGAGGTCGGCCTGCTTTCCCACCTCGAGAGTTCCCGTGCTCGATCCCTGGTGCAGCTGGTAGGCAGTGCCCTTGGTGTGCATCTTCAGCGACCGGAAACGGCTGACGCCTTCCTCGGGATAGAGCGGCTCGTCTTCGCCGTAGAGGCCGAACCGGTCGATCGCGGTCTGCACCTGGTTCCAGGGGTAGAGCGGGTCGACCGGCCAGTCGGACCCGCCGGCCAACCGGGCGCCAGCGTTGTGCATGCTCCTCGCGGGATAGAGGCGGGCGTGGCGCCTCGGGCCGATGAACGGCAGCAGCGCCTCCATCGTCCAGACGTTGCGGGCCGCCCACTGCAACTGCATGTCGGGGATCACGTCGAGCTCGGCGAAGCGCGGGTAGTCGTTGGGGTGGACGAGCTGGAGGTGGGCGATGGTGTGCCGGTTGCCGCGGGCACCGTTGGCGCGCTTGGCCATCTCATAGCCGTCCAGCGCCGCCCGTACGGCGGCGTCGCCGATCGCGTGAGCGTGCACCTGCCAGTCGGCCTTGTCCATGACCGTCGCAAAGGCACCGAGCGCCGCAGCGTCGGCATAGAGCTCGCCGTAGTTGTCGGTCGGCTGGCCGTCGGCGTCGAGGTAAGGCTTGAGCAGGGCCGCGGTCTGGGCCGGGTACTCGATCACGCCGTCCATGAAGACCTTGACGGTCCCGAAGGTCAGGTTCGGCACGCCGCCGTACTGCCCGGCCAGCTCGCGTGAGCGGGCCAGCACCTCGGCCGGGTTGTAGACATCCTCGGTGGACACCATCAGCGCCGGGCGTACGCGCTGGGGCAGCTGGCCGTTCTCGGCGAGCGCTTGGTAGAAGTCCAGCTGCCACGGGTCGACATAGGCGTCAAGGATCGAGGTGATACCGCCGGCGGCCATCTGGGCGAAGGCCGACGCGAAGGCGCCATACATCTGCTCGGGAGTGGGTTCGGGCTGGAAGGCGCGAACGAGGTCCTGTGCGGAGTCCTTCAGGACACCGGTCGCTTCGCCCTGACTGTCCCGCACGATCTCCCCGCCTGGCGGGTTGGGGGTGCTGTTGACGATGCCTGCGATCTCCAGGGCCTTGCTGTTCACCCAGAGGTTGTGGCCGTCTGAGCCGTTGAGCGAGATCGGACGCGCGGACAGCCCGTCGAGGATGTCCTTGTGCGGAAGCGCGTCGCTCGGGCACCCGGCCGGGTTCCAGCCCTCCACCAGCAACCAGGAGTCAGGCTCGGTGCCGTACGCCGGGTCAGCAAGGAAGGTGGTGACGAGGTTGCGCACCTCGGTGGCCGACAGTTCGGCGTCCTCCATCGAGGGGTTCAGGGCGCGCAGGCCGGCATACATCGGGTGGACGTGACCGTCCTGCAACCCGGCCATCACGGTGCCACCTTGGCCGTCGATCACCTCGGTCTTGGAGTTCTTGAACGACTTCAGCGACTTGTAGGACCCGACTCCCAGGATGCGGCCGTCGGTGCCGACCGCGATCGCCTCGGCCATGGTGTTGCCGCCGTCGCCGACGAAGACGCGGGCGTTGCTGATGATCGTCGCGGCCTTCTTGCTGCCGTAGGAAGTTGCGTGAGCGACGGAGGGCAGCAGGCTCGCTGCCATCCCGGCACTCACGGCGCCGGTTGCGCCGAGGAACTGGCGACGGCTGATCGAACTCATTCGTTCTCCCCTGTTGTTTTGGTGATTCGGGTGGCTACGCCGTCGAGCAGGAGCTCGATGGCGAAATCGAAGGCGTCGTAGTCCTCGGTGAGGAAGGGACGCGCGGCATGGATGGTGGGGTGGGTGTCGGCGGGCAGTCGCTTGTAGGTCGTGGTCCACGCCTGGGCGTCGCGGGTGCGTACGTCTTCGGGCAGGGCGAGGTAGGCCGCGGAGAAGCCGGACCAGGCCAGGACGGTGTCGGCCAGCGCCCGCCAGATGGCTACCGCTTGTTCGATGGACAAGCCCGCGCCAGTGAGGGTGGCCAGCAGGTGTTCGATGCCGCGTGCTTCCTGCTCGCCCTGAGTCGTGCGAACGCTGACGAGTACCGCGAGGCGAGGGTGGCTGACCAGGGCGTCGCGCAGCGTGTGGGCCATCTGCGTGAGCTGGCCCCGCCAACTGCCTCCGGGGGTGAGCCGGTCCATGGCCTGACCGATCAGGCGGTCCCCCAGGGCGAGCAGCAGGTCGTCCTTGCTGCGGAAGTATCGATAGGCCGCAGTGGGGTCGGCACCCAGGTCGGTGCCCAGCCGTCGGAAGGTCAGGGCGGTGTCGCCGTCGCTGTCGATGATCGCCTCGGCGACATCGAGGATCCGCTCACGGGACAACGCAGTCAGTTGCTCCGTCTGGGTGCCCACCGGGGCATCCTGGCCGAGCCCCGGGCTCAGTGTCAACAACGTTGACACTGCGGGTGACTGCAACGGCCGTGCTGTGGGGCCGACCTGGTCTCGACGGCTGCGCAATCAAGCCTCCGCCTAGCCTGCAGGCAGATGATCAAGGAATCCTGCACCGGTCCCGTTGGCCAGACCGGTGCAGCATTCCTTGATCATGCGGGTGCGTTAGGTCGCGGCCAAGAAGGCGGCTTCGTAGGCTGCCGCCACGCGCGGGCTCAGCTCGCCGGACACCCGCAGGACAGCAGTACCGGAGACGGTGAGGTATTCGCGTCCCAGGATGGGGGCGTCGTCGATGATGCCCTGGATGTAGTCGCTGCGCGCCTGCGCCTGTTCGGCAGTCTCGAAGACTTCGACGGCTGCTCCCCACGACACCGAAGGCTCCGGGTCGGACTGGTCGCCGCCGGAGTCGCTGATCACCGCAGCCGAAGTGGAGCCGGGGGGTCGGCCGATCCGGTCGGGGTCGTTGTTGTTGGTGAGGGCCGTGACGCCGTCGGCGCTGGCGACGGCCTGAGCAACGGCGCCCGCGATGGCTGCTGCCTCGGGCGGCCCAGCGGAGGGTTCCTGAGAGGCGCCGGGGGCCGATGCCGAGGGCGTGACCACCGGGGGAGTGGTCGAGGGTACGGCGCTGGTCTCGGAGCAGGCCGTGACGGTCAACGCGAAGATGGCAACGGCGACGGCAAGCCGTGCGCGCTTCATGTGCGCCCCCGCAAGTCAGCCGGCGAGCGTCCCATCTGAGCAGCCACGCACCCATCATCACCCATCGTGTTGCTCCGTTGTCCGCGTGGCTTACCTCCCCGGTCACGTAGAGTGGTGAGGCCTTGACTGACCGGCGACCCCCTTCGCCGGCATCAGCCATGGCCCCGGACGCGCCACGGAGGGGGGAGCGCCCATGACTCTGCACGAGTACTGGGTCATCCTGCGTCGCTCCTGGCTGCTCGTCGTCGCCACGACCCTGGTCGGCATCCTGGCCGCCCTGGGCTTGAGCATGCTGGTCACCCCGCTCTATCAAGCCCAGTCCCAGCTGTTCGTCTCGGTCCAGGCGGGCAACGAGAACGACACCTTCAACGGCGGCTACTACGTCCAGCAGCGGATGGACTCCTACGTCGAGATCGTGGACACCCCCGGCGTCCTCGACCCCGTGGTCACCCAGCTCCAGCTCGACGGCTCCCCGAGTGTCTCCGCTCAGAACCCGACCAACACCGTCCTGATCAATGTGGTCGCCACCGACACCGATCCTGAGGTAGCCGCGGCGGTCGCCAATGCGACGGCAGTGTCCATGGCCAAGGAGATCGTGCGCCTGGAGACCACGCCGGCCGGCACCAAGCCGGTCAGCGCAGAGCAGGTACGCCCCGCAGAAGTCCCGGGCGCCCCGATCTCGCCGCGCACCCAGCTCAACCTGGTGCTCGGAGCGCTGTTGGGCCTGATGGTGGGAGTGGGCATCGCGATCCTGCGAGCCACCCTGGACACCACGATCAAGAGTGTCGATGACCTCGTCGACGCCACGCGAGCCACGGTCTTGGGCAGCGTCAGCTTTGACCCCGATGCTGCCAAGCACCCGCTGGTCACGCTGTGGGGCTCCCCACGGGCGGAGGCCTACCGCGGCATTCGCACGAACCTTCAATACGTCGACGTCGACAACCCCCCGCGCAGCGTCGTCATTACGTCGTCGGTACCCGTTGAAGGCAAGTCCACCACTGCTGCCAACTTGGCCATCGCGTTGGCCCAGAGCGGCTCCACGGTGCTGCTCGTGGAGGCCGACCTGCGCCGTCCGCGCGTCGCGGACTACCTCGGCGTCGACGGCTCGATCGGCCTGACCGACGTGCTCATCGGGCGGGCGCTGATCGACGACGCGATCATCCCGTGGCAGCGGGGTCTGATGGACTTCCTGCCGTCCGGTGCGATCCCCCCGAACCCCAGTGAGCTGCTCGGGTCCAAGCAGCTCGAGGACCTGCTCACTGAGCTGGGCACTCGCTACAGCATCGTGATCCTGGACGCTCCGCCCTTGCTGCCGGTCACCGACGCAGCCATCCTGACCGCGATCGCCGACGGTGCGATCCTTGTGGCGCGCTACGGCGAGACCCACCGCGACCAGGCTGAGCTGGCCGCTGATGCCCTCGCCCAGGTCAACGGCCGGCTCTTTGGCACGGTGCTGAACTTCGTGCCCCAGAAGCGACGAGCCCGCGGCTACAACTACGGGTACGGCTATGGCTATGGCTACGACGAGGCCGCAAAGGACGCCGGCCAGGGCAACGGTTCGGAGCCGGCCCGCAATGGCCGCCGGGTGCTGACCCATGACGACATCGGTGCGCCGGGCACTCAATCACCCGGGGGCAAGCCCAAGCGGGCACGTGGCGAACGAAGGACGCGGCGGCGATGGCTGATCGGTTTCGCCGGGGTCGCTGTCGTCCTGCTGGGCGTGGCTGCGTGGTTCGGTCTGAGCGCCCGCTCGACCTTCGGTGCACTCACGCAGAGCCGGGCCGAGCTGCTCGCCGGCCGCGACTCCCTCGCCGCCTCAGACCTGGCGGCTGCCGAGGTGTCGTTCAGCGCGGCCACTGCCAACGCCCGTACGGCAGCCGAGGAGGTCAACGGGCCGCTGTGGTCTGTGGCCGCGGCGATCCCGGTGCTCGGCGCAACCCCGGCCGCAGTTCAGGCTGTGGCGACCTCTCTGGATGAGGCGCTGTCAGCCATGGCCCCAGCGGTCGGCCTGTTGGGAGACTTCGACCCGGGCAGCTCGGTCGCCTCCGACTCCCTGATCGACATGGCTGTGCTGAAGAGCGCAACCGAACCCCTGGAGTCGGCGCGCCTCGGCATCGCCGCCGCCTCCGAGACCCTGAACACCGCCCCGTCGCGCGCGGACGGCGACCGGGTCCTCGGCCAGGTCGACGACGCGGCCACTGAGCTTGCCCGCCAGCTGGACGAGCTCGATGGCACCCTGGACGGCGCCATCGAGGCCGCGCAGATTGCGGGGCCGCTGCTGGGCGCGGACGGCCCGAAGCGCTACTTCGTGGCGATCCTCAACCCCAACGAAGCACGGGGGACCGGCGGCTTCCTGGGGACCTACCTGATCATCGGCGCCGACGCGGGCAAGATCACCGTCGAGCAGATCGGCAGCAACAGCGACCTGCCCACCGTGCCCTCCACGCCCGCAGAGCTCGGGGCGCAGTTCATCAGTCGGTACGAGCCCGGTCCCCGGCTGGTGCCCAACCTGAACATCTCACCCCACTACCCGGCAGCAGGGCTGCTCTGGCAGAAGTCGTGGGAGGTCAAGACCGGCGAGGTGCTCGACGGCGCGATCTCGGCCGATGTCGTCGCCCTCGGTGATCTCCTCACCGCCACGGACCAGCAGGTCACCCTCCCTGACGGGGGATCAATGACGGGGGCGGAGCTCACCGACTTCGCCATCCAGGGGATCTACGAGAAGTTCCCCGGCGGGGAGGACGTCCCCGCCCGCAAGGTCTATCAAGAGGCAGTGACCAGGGACGCCTTCGACCTCGTCACCTCCTCGACCAATCGCAGCGCGATGGCGACCGCGATCGGTGCGGCCTTGACCGAGCGGCGCATCCAGATCTGGTCGGCCGACCCCACACTTCAGGAGCGGGTGCTTCAGGCCGGGATCGGCGGCACGCTCGCTGTGCCCGAGGGCCACCACGTGGCTGCGGTGGCGATTAACTCCTCCGCGTCCAAGTTGGACGCCTTCCTGGAGCGTTCGCTGGTCTATGAGGTGGGGCGCTGCCCCGACCCGGTGACCGGGCGGGTCAATTCAGTCCTACGGGTCGGCCTGACCAGCGCCATCCCCGAGGGTGTGACGCTGCCTGACTACATGATCTCCGGGGCCAAGCGCGGCCCCGACGGGCCGATCAACTCCACCCTGGCTCAGCTCTACCTGCCGATGGGCGCGGAAGTGCTCGAGGTGCTGGTCGATGGCCGGTCCGCGAGCTATCTGCCCTTCTCCGAGCAAGACCGGGCCGCGGTGCTCCTCGAGGTCAGGCTCCCGCCTCGCAACGAACGCGTGGTGACGGTCGAGTTCAGCGAGCCAGCCAACGACGGACCGGGTACGGCTCCGGCGCAGCCATTGGTCGGCGCCCAGGCGACAACGATCATCGACCGACCGTGCGCGGGCGTCCCTGTTCCTGTGCAGGATGCAGGCGTCGATCTTGCTGCGGCCTGACTACCTCGTCAGTTTGACGGTCCGGGAGTTGGCGGTCTTGAAGCCGTACTTCCCGTAGCAGTGCACGCGGTAGGTGCCCTTGGGCAGGTTGAGGGTGCGGGTTTCATACCGACCCTCGGTCTTCCAATACTTCAAGGAGCGGTACCACAGTCCGGATCGCTTCACGTCGATCCGGAAGGTGTAGTAGCGGCTGCCAGGCTGGTTCGGGCCCATGTTGATGAAGAGCCGGTCGCCGCCCGACACCACCTTGACCTTGCAACTGACCGGCGTCACACCCGGCGGGTAGGCATCCACGGCCTGGGCGGTCGTCGGGAGCGACACAGACAGAAGGACCCCGGCGCCGATCACTGCGGCGGCGGCCTTGGTGCGAAAACTCGTGCGCATTTGCGCCCCCTGTGTGGTGTCGATCAATGGTCGCAGGCGAACCCTACCGTAGGCCGCCCGGATGGCCACGGTGCCGCGGAAGCGTGGTGAGTCAGCCCCGCGGTCCCTTGGTACCCTCTGCCCATGCCGAATGGGGCGGCTCTGGACCAATGGCTAGCCACCCATCGACGAGGGTTCCTGATTCTCCTCGATGCGCTGGCGTGGGCCGTGTCCCTGACCCTATTCACCCTTCTGCGCTACTTGGATGTCCCCGGGGGCGTGAACTGGGCCGCTCTGGCCGTCGGGATCCTGATCGCCGTCGCCCTGCAGGTGATCATCGGCTCCCTGATGTGGGTCTACCAGGCCCGCAACATCGTGGGCTCGAAGGGGGACGCGATAGCGGTCGCCAAGGCCGTGGTGCTCACGACCATGTTCCTCGAGGTCATCTCCCTGCTGTTCCCCGGCGGTCGGTTGATGGCCGCCTCGGTGCCGATCGCGGCCGGCGCGAGCACGTTGGCCCTCGCGGTCGGCGCCCGGCTCGTGTGGCGCAACGTGCATGAGGGCACTGTGCGCCCGCATGGCGCCCAACCCGCCCTCGTCCTCGGCGCCGGGTCTGCGGGCACCCAGCTCGTGGCCAACATGCTCTCGGACCCCGACTCTCCCTACATCCCAGTTGGGCTGCTCGACGACGACCCGGCCAACCGCCACCTGCGTATCCAAGGCATCCGGGTGCTCGGCAACCGGACGGCCCTCCGGGAGGCCAAGGAGCACTCCTACGCCGAGGTCCTGATCATCGCGATCCCCTCAGCGAACTCCGAGCTCTTCCGGGACATCTCAGAAACCGCACGGCAGCTAGGCCTGAAGGTCAAGGTGCTGCCCAACTTGAGTCAGATCCTCGACGGCCGGGTGGGGCTGCGTGACCTTCGCGACATTGACATCACCGACCTGCTCGGCCGTGAGCCGGTGGACACTGATGTGGCCGCCTCGGCCGGCTACATCACCGGCAAGCGGGTGCTGGTCACCGGTGCCGGCGGCTCGATCGGCTCCGAGCTCTGCCGTCAGCTGGTTGGCTTCGACCCGGCCAAGCTGCTGATGCTCGACCGTGACGAGTCGGCCTTGCACACCCTGCAGCTGAGCATCTCCGGTCACGGCATGCTCGACACCGAGGACGTGATCCTGGCCGACATCCGTGACACCGAGGCCTTGCGTGAGGTCTTCGCTACGCATCGCCCGGAGGTGGTGTTCCACGCCGCTGCCCTTAAGCACCTGCCGATGCTCGAGCAATACCCGGCAGAGGCGTGGAAGACCAACGTGCTGGGCACTGCCAACGTGCTGGAGGCTGCACGCGATGCCAACGTGGAGATGTTCGTCAACATCTCCACCGACAAGGCAGCGAACCCGATCAGCGTGCTGGGCTACTCCAAGCGGATCGCCGAACGGCTGACGGCCGGAGTGGCTCACGAGACGCCAGGCAGGTTCGTCTCGGTCCGCTTCGGCAACGTGCTTGGGTCACGTGGTTCGGTGCTGCCGACCTTCGCCGACCAGATCTCGCACGGCGGTCCGGTGACGGTCACTCACCCGGATGTGACTCGCTTTTTCATGATGATCCCTGAAGCCTGCGAGCTGGTCATCCAAGCCGCGGCGGTGGGTCGCGACGGCGAGGTGATGGTGCTCGAGATGGGCCAGCCAGTACGGATCCTCGACGTGGCCCGCCAGATGATCGAGATGAGCGGGCGCACGGACATCGAGGTCGTGTTCACCGGGCTGCGCGACGGCGAGAAGATGAGTGAGGATCTGTTTGGCAAGGCCGAGGGGACTCGGCCAACCAGCCACGAGTTGATCGAGGCGGTGTCAGCGCCGCCGCTGGCCCTCGCTGAAATCCGGGCGTCTTGGATGTGCTGGGATGAAGCTCAAGGAGCAGCGTGAATTGGGCTGTCATCCTGACGAGTCTGATCGTGGGTCTTGCGCTACAGCCACTGCTCATTCTCTGGCTCAAGCGCCGCGGCTTGATGGACGTTCCGAATGCGCGGTCCAGCCACACGACGATTACACCGCGAGGTGGGGGAATCGCAGTGGTGCTCGCACTCGGCGCCGGCCTCCTCGTGGCGCAAGAGGGTGGCCGGGACGTGGTCATCGTGTTTTCTGGGGCCGTCACCCTGGGCGCAGTTGGCCTCACTGATGACTTTCGGGGACTGAGCGCCAAGGTGCGACTGGGGATCCTTATCCTTGTCGGCGCTCTTGCTGGGCTGCTCCTCAGTTCCCCTTTGTCGTTGTTTCTGGCCGTCCCGGTCATGGCAGTTTGGGTGGCCGCCTATGTCAACGCCTTCAACTTCATGGACGGGATCAATGGCATCTCGGGGCTCACGGGGCTTGTGTCCGGCGTCGCTTACATGCTGATGGGCTTGGAGTTCGACTCGGATGCGGCGGTGGTGATTGGC
>JANPBY010000122.1:0-13437 GCA_031430645.1 Actinomycetes bacterium | reverse complement strand
CACCCCGCCCCTCTCCCCGGCGGTGTGGTGTTTTTGGTCGCCCCCCCCCGGGGGGGGCGACAACACCCCACCACCCCCCCCCCGGGGGGTGGGGGGGAGCAGGGACGCGGCGTAGTCGGGGACGTAGGAGCCCTCGCGCGGCGGCCGCCGATAGCCGGTCGACTCCGGCCGCGCCGGCAGTTCGAGCGGTGGTCGTTGGACCTCGTAGTAGGGCAACGTGGAGAGCAGGTGGGCGATCAGGTTGATCCGCGCCTTCCGCTTGTCGTCAGCCTCAACGATGAACCAGGGCGCTTCGGGGATGTCGGTGTGGACGATCATCTGGTCCTTGGCCCGGGAGTACTCCTCCCACAGCAGGATCGACTGGAGATCCATCGGCGACAGCTTCCACTGACGCATCGGGTCGTCCAGCCGGGACCGGAAGCGTTTCTCCTGCTCGTCGTCGCTGACGCTGAACCAGTACTTCCGAAGCAGGATGCCGTCCTCGACGAGGAGTCGTTCAAGGATCGGTGTCTGGTGCAGAAATCTTTGGTACTCGTCCGGAGTGCAGAACCCCATCACGTGCTCGACGCCGGCGCGGTTGTACCAGGACCGGTCGAACAGCACGATCTCGCCGGCGGCCGGCAACAGTTCGAGGTACCGCTGGTAGTACCACTGGGTCTTCTGTCGTTCGGTGGGCGTCGGCAAGGCCTCCAGCCGGGCAATCCGTGGGTTCAGGAACTGGCTGACTCGCTTGATGGTGCTGCCCTTGCCCGCGGCGTCGCGGCCTTCGAAGACGACGACCAACCGCTTGCCCTCGACCTTCACCCACTCCTGGACCTTGACCAGCTCAGCCTGAAGTCGGTAAAGCTCGGCCTCGTAGAGTTCCTTGGGCATCCAGCCGCGTTTGCGTTGACCACCGTGCTGCTGCCCTTCCTTGTGGCTCAAGCGTCCCCCATTCCCGTGCCCGGGTCGGCCGCCGTGATGTCGTCGATCCGGTAACGCTCGAAGGCCTGCCGAGGCAGGTCAGCATCGATCGCATTTCGGGCGGCCAACATCTCGAGGGTACGAAGCGTGATCGACTCCGCGTCGACCTTGAAATGCCGACGCAGCGCGCCACGGGTGTCGGAGAGGCCGAAACCATCCGTGCCCAGTGAGGCGAAGTCCTGCGGCACCCATTCCTGGATCTGGTCCTGCACGGCGCGCATGAAGTCCGAGACAGCAACGGCTGGTCCAGGCCGGTCGGCAAGCTTGCTGGTGACGTAGGCCGTACGCGGCTTCTCGCCCGGGTGGAGAAAGTTCCAGGCGTCAGTCTCGAGTCCGTCGCGGCGCAGCTCATTCCAGGACGTCACCGACCAGACATCGGCGTGGACACCCCAGTCCTCTCGCAACAGGTTCTGCGCCTGCTCCGCCCAGGGAACCGCGACTCCCGACGCGAGCAGCTGGGCGCGCGGACCATCGACCTCGGCAGGCGCCGCCTTCCACAGGTGCAGGCCGCGCAGAATGCCGTCGACATCGACCTCGGCCGGCTCCTCGGGCTGCACATAGGGCTCGTTGTAGATCGTGAGGTAGAAGAAGACGTTTTCCGGGTCTTCGCCGTACATCCGGCGAAGCCCGTCACGAACGATGTGGCCAAGCTCGAACCCGAATGCCGGGTCGTAGGCGACCACAGCCGGGTTGGTCGAGGCGAGCAAGGGTGAATGCCCATCCTCGTGCTGCAGTCCTTCGCCGTTGAGGGTCGTACGACCGGCGGTGGCACCCAGAACGAAGCCGCGGGCCATCTGGTCGGCGGCTGCCCAGAAAGCGTCACCGGTGCGCTGGAACCCGAACATCGAGTAGAAGATGTAGATGGGGATCATCGGCTCGCCGTGGGTGGCATAGGAACTGCCGACCGCGGTGAACGAGGCGACCGAGCCGGCCTCGTTGATGCCCTCGTGGAGGATGACCCCGCTCGTGGACTCCTTGTAGGACAGCATTTGTTCGCGGTCGACCGAGAGGTACGTCTGACCGTGCGGGTTGTAGACCTTCAAGGTCGGGAAGAGGCTGTCCATGCCAAAGGTTCGTGCCTCGTCTGGGATGATCGGCACGAACCGCTTGCCGATCTCCTCGTCCTTGAGCAGCTCCTTGAACAACCGGACGAAGGCCATCGTGGTGGCGATCGCCTGCTTGCCGGACCCACGCCGCACCACGTCGTAGACCGGGTCACCAGGGAGGACGAGGGCCTTGGCCGCCGACGGGCGTCGCTCCGGCACCGGACCACCCAGGGCGCGACGACGCTCCATCAGGTAGGCGTAGACATCGCTGTCCTGGCCGGGATGGATGTAGGGCGGCAGCTTGGCATCGAGGTGCTCGTCGTCGACGGGCATCTGCAGCCGATCGCGAAAACCGCGCAGGTCATCCAGGCTGAGCTTCTTCATCTGGTGGGTGGAATTGCGGCCCTCGAAGTGGCTGCCGAGGGTCCAGCCCTTGATCGTCTTTGCGAGGATCACCGTCGGCTGGCCGGTGTGCGCCGCTGCTGCGGCGTAGGCGGCGTACATCTTGCGGTAGTCGTGCCCACCGCGCTGCAGCGCCCAGATGTCCTCGTCGCTCCAATCCTCGACCAACTTGCGGGCGCGGGGGTCGCGGCCGAAGAAGTGCTCGCGGATGAAGGCCCCATCCTCGGACTTGTAGGTCTGGAAGTCGCCGTCGGGAGTCGTGTTCATGATGTTGACCAGAGCGCCGTCGGCGTCGCTGGCGAGCAGCTCGTCCCACTTGCGCCCCCACACGACCTTGATGACGTTCCAGCCCGCGCCGCGGAAGAACGCCTCGAGCTCTTGGATCACCTTGCCGTTGCCCCGCACCGGTCCGTCGAGGCGCTGCAGGTTGCAGTTGATGACGAAGGTGAGGTTGTCCAGCTCTTCCCGCGCCGCCAGTCCGATGGCGCCGAGAGACTCTGGTTCGTCCATCTCACCATCGCCCAGAAACGCCCAGACTTGCTGGTCGCTCGTGTCCTTGATCCCCCGGTTGTGGAGATAGCGGTTGAATCGGGCCTGATAGATCGCATTGATCGGGCCAAGGCCCATCGACACGGTGGGGAACTCCCAGAAGTCCGGCATCAGACGCGGGTGGGGGTAGGACGGCAGAGAGCCTCCAGGGTGGGAGAGCTCCTGGCGGAAGCCGTCCATCTGGTCTTCGCTCAGTCGACCCTCGAGGAAGGCCCGGGCATACATGCCAGGGGAGGCGTGGCCCTGGAAGTAGATCTGGTCGCCTCCGCCGGCGTGGTCCTTGCCGCGGAAGAAGTGGTTGAACCCGACCTCATAGAGGGTGGCGGACGAGGCGTAGGTCGAGATGTGGCCTCCGACGCCGACGCCGGGTCGCTGAGCTCGGTGCACCATGATCGCGGCGTTCCAGCGGATGTAGGCCCGGATGCGCCTCTCCACCCACTCGTCGCCCGGGAACCAAGGCTCGCGCTCCGGCGGAATCGAGTTGATGTAGTCAGTGGCGCTCAGGGAGGCCACCCCGACGTTGCGCTCCCGCGCTCGCTGGAGCAGGGACAGCATGAGGAACCGTGCTCGGTATGGCCCGGCGGAGTCGATGACCTGGTCGAGGGACTCGCGCCACTCTGCGGTCTCGTCCGGGTCGACATCGACCAGCTGGCTCGGCAGGCCGGCGTTGATGAGGGGGGCGCGATCGCGTCCGGCGGCCACTGTGGTGTCGTCTCCTCGGGCAGATGGGGCGCGGTGTTTGCCCGCCTCTCCATTCTCTACGCGTCGGCCGCGCGAGTCGACCTACCCGTGAGTACGGCTCACATCTGAGGACGAATTGGCGTTCTCAGTGCGAGTCGCCTAACCAGCCCCAACGGTCCCCACTCTCAGAGGAGCCGACCATCCCGCTGCTGGCTTGGCTCAGTCCATAGGAACCCCTGGAGGTGACTGCCAGAAGGGCACCGCGCAGCACCAGAATCGCTCCGGCGTCGCTGTTCTCTCCGGGGACCCCGATCACGAGATCTGCCCAGCCAGCCGACGTGAAGCCCACGAAACGGAGGGTCGTCCCGAAGTTGTCTCCAGATTCTTTGGTCCCTGGAACTCCTGAGGAACTCTGATCGAAGGTCTCCTCATTGGCGGCCGAGACGCCAGGGGCTACATGAACGGTCTGGTCGCCAGCGGACTGGATGGCCAAGAGGCCAACGTAGGTCGGACGTGTTTGGCCTATGTCGAGGTGCCCACCGAACCGGTCATCGGTCCCTGCTGTGCCGCCGATGCCGCTGGTCTCCTGGCTGTACAGCCGGTCACCGGTTGCGGTCACGCCGGTCGCGCTTCCCGGGAGGATGTGTACGACACCAGCACCCCTGCGAACGGATCCGCTGACACCGACCGGGGAGCCAGGCGAGCCGATCGCCAGGTCCATCCGATCATCGGTCGTGAGGAAGCCGATCGCCAGGGACTCGCCGAACCGGTCGGGGTGCGTCGCGTCCTTGGTTGAGGAGCCCTGGACTCCAGTGGACTCCTTGGTGATCTGACGAGCGCCCGTCACCGTGAGGCCGTTGGATGAGCCCCGCAGGACGGTCACCGAGCCAGCAGCGAACGTATGGCCATCGCGGTCGCCGGGAGCGCCGATCACTAGGTCGGATCGCCCGTCGCCCGTGAGATCACCCGACGCTAGAGAAGATCCGAAGGAGTCGCCAGCGGCTTTGGTTCCAGGCAACCCCGCCGTGGCTTGGGTGAGGCTACGGACGCCAACGCTCGACAACCCGGTGGACCCGCCTTTGAGCACTAGCACGGCTTCCTGCCCGGGAGACCCTACGGCCAGGTCACCGAACCCGTCCCCGTTGAAGTCGTTCGCCGCCAGTGCCCAACCGAACTTGCCGTTGCGCGCTGGGGTGATCCCTCCAACACGAGAATCAAAGGCCTGTGACCGCGCGGCCAAGACCCCGGTGGCGGAGCCGTACAGGATGGTGACTGCGCCTGCGTCGATCGTGCTGCCGATGTTTTCCAACGGCGAGGCAACCGCAAGATCGGCGTAACCGTCGGCGTCGAAGTCGGCACTCACCACCGTTCGGCCGAAGGCATCCCCCTTCTCAGCTTCGCCGGGGACCCCGGCGCTGGCTTGATTCCATGTTTTGGACCCTTGGGCCAGGGGTGTTCCTGCCTTGGTTGCCCCCAGGACGGTGATTGACCCGGCGCCAGTGAGGTCCCCAATTGCTTCTCCAGGGGCCGACACCACAAGTCGGGCCTTGCCGGCGCCTTTGAGGTCCCACGCCCGAGCCGGCACGTGGATCGTGACGCTCACCGAGGTCCTCGGGAGGTCGGTCTCAACGGTGATGACGTTCTGGCCCGGCTGGTCGAGCGGGATGAGTTCAGAGAACCGGCCAAGACTGTCGACGCTGGCCTCGAATCCTTGAGTGCCGCTGCGGTCCTTGAGCCCAATCGAGATCAAGGCGCGGGGGTAGGGCTCCCCCGTCGGCTTCTTCACTGTCCCGAAGACTCGCGCGAGCACCTCGCCATTCCTTTGTTGGAGCTCGGCCTGGACGGAGATGATGGGCACTGGTCGCGCATCCAGTCTGGCGAGCATGCTGTTGCCGTCGGACGTCGCCCACAGGCCGACCACTTCATTGCCGTTGTGCAGCAACGTGCCCGGGCGTAGACCAGCCGCACCGGCAGGCGGGTTGATCGGTCCGAGGATCGCTCCAGTGTCAATGTCTCGGAGTTGCAGCGGACCGGCGATGCCCGGGACCCCGATCATCACCCCGGGGGCAAGGCCGCAACAGGACCAGGATGCTTCAAAGCCCAGTGGGGCAGAGAACGGTCCCCAGGCGATCAGCCCCGTGCTGGCGTTCACGATCTGAAAGGAAGTTCCTCCCCCAGCCATCAGCAGGGGTCCCGTGGCCGACGGGGAAATTGACGTGACGGCGATGGTCGGCCCAGCCAGAAGGAGTGCGGGCGCAGGCTCTGCTAGCGAGTACTTGTTGAGTCCCCCGCTCGATCCGATCCACCAGCCCGAAGGGCCGCCCCCTCCCTCCTCGACATATGCGGCGACAGGAGGCGAGGGCCACGACGGGGCTGTAGGCGCATTGAACGTCTCGACATTGGATAGCGGGCTGGTTGGCTCGGGGGGCGTCTCGACGCGGGCGAGGCGGAAGGGAGCGGAGCAGCCGACGAAGAACCAAGCGAAGGTTCCTGAACTGAAGAGCCCTCGGGGACAGGTGTTGGCGCCGACAGTGATCCGGCCGCGATCGGTCATTGTTGGGGACTGGTCGAGAACTGCGATCTGGCCGCTGGCGGGGAGTGCCACCAAGATCGAGCCACCCGCAAGGAGAAGATCTGCGGCCCCGGGTAGTCCGGTACGCCGACCGGCGACCGAGCCTCCTTCAATACGAACCACCTCATTGTCACCAGAGGCGTAGCCGGCGGTTGGGTCGTCTACGTTGAAGACGGAGGCGTAGTCGCGAGCATTTGCAAGGCCGAGGAGGACGACCTCGGGGTCGATCGCCTGCGCCGCAGGTGCCCAGAGCAATCCGGTCAACGTTGTCAACGCAATGCAGAGTGCAGCGACGCTTCTGCGTCTCACGGATCCCCCCGAATGACAATGACCTGGTCATGGCCAGGGTAGGGCGTCACCGCCGACAAAACAGCGAGACCAGGAATGCGTCAGCTTCGCGGGCTCGCGGGTGTGCCGGGTCCTCCGAGTCGTCGGGGGAGGGCGGCTAGTGGGAGTCGCCGAGCCAGCCCCAGTTGTCGCCTGATTCCGCTAGACCGCCCGCGTTGGAAGAGTCCTCGTTGAGGCTCGTCGATCCGGTAGCGGTCGGAAGGGTGCCGGTTGAGGGCAGGATGAAGACTGCTCCCTCACTGAAGTCTTCGCCCGGGGCACCGACGATGAGTGACTCAGCTCCGTTGCCCAAGTTGTCGAGGAACCGAACGAAGGCCCCGAAAGCATCCCCGACTTCCAAGGAACCCGGGATCTCCCCAGTCTGGCTGAAGCCGACGGACCCGGTGCCGGTGGCACCCTGGAGAACCACCACTCGCTCCTCTGTGGAGCCGATCGCCAGCAGGTCCACAGACGAGGACGTGCGCTGACCGGCGTCGAGGCTCGCTCCGAACAGGTCACCAGCCTCGGATCCCCCCAAGACTCCCGTGGTCTCCTGCGTGACGAGCGTGTCTGAGGAGTCGATCCCTAGTGCGCCCCCGTAGAGGATCGTCACTGCGCCGGCATCTTGGTAGACCGTTCCGCCGCTGGTCCGCGCCAGGGGGACGCCCGGAATGCCCACGGCTACGTCGTCGAAGCCGTCGTCGTTGAAGTCGCCCGTGGCCAACGTACGGCCGAAAGAGTCCGGGGAGTCAGCGCCGAAGGTGTGAGCAACGCCCTTGATGCCCTCAGATTCCGGACTACGCCATACAGAGTTCTCTAGGTCGAGCGGGGCAACTCCCGCGCGGCCCGGTACGACCAAGATCGCTCCGACGCTGTAGTTCTTGTCGTCGGTGTCATACGGAATTCCAACGACGAGATCCGCGAGCGCGTCGTTGTTGAAGTCGCCCATAGCGAGCGACTCGCCGAACAAATCGCCGCCCGCAGTCGACGTTCCAAGGTGCTTGGTGCCGTCTACCCCGGGGGAATCCTCGGTGAAGGTGGTCCAGGAGGGGGAGGTGCCAAATGTGGCACTCCCGTTGTAGACCCGCACAGATTCGCGTCCAGGGCCGCCCACGGCGAGCTCGTCGATGCCGTCACCGTTCATGTCGCCACTGGCGAGGGCGTCGCCCGCGTAGGTGTTGGCACGGACGACGTCGTAGGGGTTGAACTCGAGAGCAACCGATCCCGTGCCGGTCAGGCCGGAGCCGGCGACTCCGAAGAGCACGATCACTAGACCGGCGTTGACCTTCTTGTCTGTACCACTACCGATGTCCTCGCGATTCGCGGAACTGGCCAGGTCAGCGACCCCATCGCCGTTGAAGTCGCCGCTCGTCATGGCCCAGCCGAACTGGTCGTCGGACTCCGCAGTGCCTGCAACGTCGAGTGAGTTCTGGGTCCAGACGACTGATTGGCTGTCAAAGGCACCGGTGATCGGATCGGCCATGAAAACACTGACACTGCCTGCGTCGACCAGACTCCCGACGTTCTCACCTGGCGCGCCAATGGCCAGGTCAGCCTTGCCGTCGTCGTTGAAGTCCCAGGGCAGAACCCCCGGGGCCGCGGCTGCCGGTCCCCCAGCGAACAGTGGAACGGCGGCTGCGCTCAGCAGGAGTGCGGCGGCGATCGAAGTGCGGGTGCGCGTCATGACTGGTCTCCAGAGGTGGCCTGGGCTTGATCCTGATTCCTCAGAGACTGTACGTGGGACTTCCCCAAATCCCTGCAACGTCCTGGCGCAGAGCGGTTCGCGGGTCAGCCGGATGGCCCAGTCGGCGCGTTTCGCTTGCGCTGAGGCACCTGGGACCGGTGGACTACCCGCAACGTCCCCGCTCAGGGGGCTCGAGCACAGGAGGAACCTCGTGAGTGCCACCGCGGACGCGGCGGAACGTCAGCGTCAGCTGGCCGGCAAGCTGGGGATCACGGCAGGACAGATCGTGCAGGAGCTCGGCTACGACGCCGACTGCGACGAAGAGCTGCGGGAGTCGATCGTCAGCGTGGCCGGCTCACCTCTCGTCGATGACGGCTTCGACGACGTCGTCGACGTCGTGCTGCTCTGGTGGCGTGACGACGACGGTGACCTGGTCGATGCCCTCGTCGATGCCCTGGTCTCCCTCGGCGATGGTGGTGTCATCTGGCTCTTGACGCCCAAGGCCGGCCGATCTGGCCACGTAGAGCCCTCTGACATCGGCGAGGCGGCGCCCACAGCCGGCCTCAATTCGACGTCCTCGACGTCAGCCGCTCTGGACTGGTCGGGTACTCGCCTGGTCGGGCGCGGCGCGCACCGGCGTTAGTCGGCCCCAGAAGGCCCAACCCGCCTGGATCACTTCTGCGGCGTGCCTGACGGTCGACGGAACCGACCGAGGCTGCCCAGGACCGACGAGGCGATACTCAGCGACGTTGATGCTGCCCGCAGCGCGGCAGCACCTGGGATGCCTGGGATCTCATCGACCAGGGGAGCCAGGTGCAGCAGTCCAGGTATGTCGTGCAGGCGCAGCGCGCCGGACTTGACGAGCCCGGGGACGTTGGCCGTACGTCCTGAGGTGATGTCGAGGATCGCCCGAGTTGTCGCTGCGATCGCGGGTCCTACCGGGTCGCTCAGCTCGACCGTCACCCAGTCGCCGTCTGCAACCCCGAACCCCCACACACGGGAGTCGGCGTCCTGGCGACTGGGGTCGGCCACCAGGCTCGCGTTCAGGCCGCGGCGGGCAGCCAGACAGGCCGCGGTGTCCACGAGAGCGACCAAAGCGAGGTCCAGCAGCTCCTCCGGCACCGGCGCTGGGGCGCAGGGCTCGAGGTCCAAGGCCGAGACTCCCAGCTGATAGACCGCCGCGTGGCACAGCGTTCGCATCGGGACCGGACCGAGCGGCGAGGCCGTCACGGTTAGGCCAAATCGATCGTCGGAACGAGATCCGAGGAAGGTCGAGACCTCCGCCGCTGCCCGGCGAAGCGCATCGACGACTTCATCGGGTGTCGCGTCCTGATGAGCATCACGTAGGCCGGCTTCGTAGGCCGGCTGGTCGATCCGATGGACACGGCCCTGTTTGGCGTCTGCCAGCACGTCATCGAGCCCGCGTGAGTCAGGCCACCGTCCAACCGGGATCAGCACCTGCAGGCCAGTGCGGCCGCGAGTGCGCGCTGAGCCTTGGAGATCACACGACTCGGCGTAGGCCGCAGCAAGGTCCCACGCCACGGCGGTTCGTACGGCAAGGCCGGCTCGGTCCCGGGTAGCGAACCCACGCGCACCGATGTCTGGGACTAGGGCATCGGGGAGGGCGGCCACACTGCGCATTCTCTCCTGACGGGGAATCATTTGCCTGTCGGCGCAATCGGCGACCGGCAACTTCCATGAACGCCCAACAAAAGGATTCATCCGTGCCCGTCGAGATTGGCCACGCGGCCCCTGACTTCACCCTGCGAGACCAGCACGGAGCTGACGTCGCGCTTTCTTCATTTCGCGGCTCGAAGAACGTGGTCCTTGTCTTCTTCCCCTGGGCCTTCAGCGGGATCTGCACAGGTGAGTTGGGCTCGATCCGTGACGGACTCGTTGAACTCGAAAACGACGAGACGGTCACGCTAGCGGTCTCCTGCGACTCGATGTTCGCCAACAGGGCTTTCGCCGAGCGAGACGGCTACGCCTTTCCTTTGCTGGCGGACTGCTGGCCCCACGGAGCGACCGCCCAGGCCTACGGGGTCTTCGAGGAGAAGGTGGGGGTCTCCCTTCGTGGCACCTTCATCATCGACAAGCAGGGCCTCGTCCGGTGGAGTGTGATCCACGGGATCGGCGAGCCGCGCGACCTCGCGGAGTACGCAAAGGTCCTCGCCTCGCTCTAGGCGGCGCTGTTTGCTGGGTTCGGGGTGACCTGACGGGAGTGGTCCTCAAGTGGCGGGATCACTGAACCTGGGCCACCCTTGCGGCAAGCCGCTGCCGTCGTGCGCCCGAGTCCACGACGGCCGCGGCTGTTTCATGTCGTCCGCGTTCATGTCTACCGGGGTATGCGCGGGATGGACTGCAGGGTGGACCGATAATCTTCGTCCATCGAGGGCGCATAGCTCAGTTGGTTAGAGCACCTGCCTTACAAGCAGGGGGTCAGGGGTTCGAGTCCCTTTGCGCCCACTATCCCTTGCGGGATAATAGGTTTCCTACTTGGTGCCCGTGTGGCGAGTAGCGCTCTGCGCTCGCTGACCGCATAATAGCCCTCATGGGCATCCCGTTGTCAACGCTCCGTGACAGTTTCGAGCTGTCACTGCGCGCCGAGAACAAAGCCCCGCGCACGGTCGAGGTCTACATCCTCGCAGTCAACCAGCTCGCAGCGACTCTCCCCAAGGGCACAGACAGCAACGCTGAGAAGGTCAGCCGCGAAGACATCCGCCGATGGTTGGAGTCGATGCGCGAACGCGGCGCAAGCGACGCCACCATCAGCGTCCGCTATCGGGCGCTTCGGCAGTTCTGGAAGTGGGCGATCCGCGAAGGCGAGATCGACGTCGACCCGATGCTCGACATGACCGCCCCCAAAGTCACCGTGAAACCCGTCCCCGTCGTCTCGGACGAAGCCATCACCGCCCTGCTGAAAGCGTGCCAGGGCAAGGACTACGGCGACGTGAGGGATACCGCTGCCATTCGGCTCCTGCTTGACACCGGGATTAGGCGCGCCGAGCTGGTCGGCCTGACCATGCCCGACGTTGACCTCAAGGACCGCACCGTCACCGTGTTGGGGAAGGGTCGCCGGCTGCGCACTGTCAGGTTCGGCCACAAGACCGCCCAGGCCCTCGACCGCTATCTTCGGGCGCGATCTCGTCGACCGGCCGGGCAGCGAACCGACGCGTTCTGGCTCTCAGCCCGCGATGACCGGCCGTGGCGCGCCGACGGTGTACGCATCATGCTCCGACGTCGCAGCGACCAGGCTGGGCTCGACGCTAACGTCCGACCGCACATGTTCCGGCACACCTTCGCCAGCGACTACCTCGGCTCCGGCGGCAACGAGTCCGACCTCATGCGCATCGCGGGCTGGCGCTCACGGCAGATGGTGGACCGATACGGCGCAGCCGTCGCGGACGAACGCGCCCGTGATGCTCGGGACCGGCTACAGCTCAAGGGGGATCGGCTGTGACTCGCAGGCGAATCCTCGCCATCCGCTGCCGCGACAAACACCACCTCTTGGGATCCATCGAAGTCGGTGCAGGGGGGAACTTGTGGTTCATCGTGCCCCGGCCAAGGGTCGCCACGGCGCGAAACGGTGTCATGCGGCACGAGCGCTACACCGAGCCCAACGAAACAGACCTAACGGCGCGGCTGGCTGAGTTCACGGGCTACACAGAGGCCGTCAGATGCGCCTGCGGCGTCGACTACGCAATCATGTTCCCGCACGCACTTGAGCACGCACAGACAGAACGTGAATTGGTCCTAGAGCCGATCGTCTGGACCCCGCCGCGTGACTAAGAGTGTCCCGGGGGCTCTACGTAGTACACTCTGCAACTAGGCGCCTGTCCTGCTCTAGGACGAACCTGTTTCACTCACTTGGGCTTCGAGTGGATACCCGTTCCCTGAGGTGTCCTCGTGCCTGCAACTCCCTCGCAATCTGCGCGCATTGCCGCGCTCACCCGTGTATCCCAGGTCGGCGGCGCAGCCGTCTCGGCCCCCGCGCGTGCCGCCTTCATGGAGTCGTTCTACGACCAGGTAGACCCCGACCGGGCTCTGGCCGAAGACGAGCGCGAGCGCCGCGCTACCGCTGCCCGTAAGGCGTACTTCGCTCGGCTCGGCGCCAAGTCGGCGGACGTTCGCCGCCGTCGCTCGGCCGTCTCCCAACTTCGCGCTGAGCTGGCCGAGCTCGAAGCCGGTGACTCCGATGTCGCCTAGCGAACAAAGCCGCCCCAGTCCTGAGACTGAGGCGGCAACGGACAGCGCGGGCAGCGGAGTCCCCTTCAGTGTCCCCGACCTGGCAGCGACACCGCAACCGGTACGACTCCGGCTCAGCCGTGCCAAGGGCTGGCGGCTCCCCGAGGGTGCCGTCGTCGTCTCCCGTCCCAGCAAGTGGGGCAACCCGTACCGGGCGACCTCACCGAAGCACCGCGCCGAAGCGGTCGACCTTCACCACCGGTGGATTCTCGGCCGTAGTGAGCTACTGGCTGACATGCACGAGCTGGCCGGCAGGGACCTCGCCTGTTGGTGTCCCCTCGACGGCACGTGTCACGCCGACACGTTGCTTGAGTTGGCGAACGCCCGATGACCGCCGCGGGTCCCTACGCCCTCGCCGCTCGCACCCTGCTCGACAAGGGCTGGGCGCCGCTGCCGATCCGAGGCAAATGGCCGCCGCTGACCGGATGGACCGGCTACCAGGGTGTCTGGCCGTCCGCAGCCGACGTCGAGGCATGGATCGAGGACAAGCCCGGCTGGAACGTCACCGTTCGTGCCCCTCGCAACGTCCTCGGCATCGACGTCGACGAGTACGGCGACAAGCACGGCGCCGCGACCATCGCCGACCGCGAGGCGACGTGGGGCGCGCTACCGCCGACGTTCGTGTCGTCGAGCAAACCCGCGCCCTCGGGGATCCGCTGGTATCGCGTTCCCGAGGGACTCCGGTGGCCCGGCATCCTCGGCGCGTCGGTCGAGATCATCCACCACGGCGACCGCTACGGCGTCGTCGCCCCGAGCATCCACCCCAACACCGGGGACACCTACCTCTGGCGCGACCCCGACGGCCAGACGTGCCCGTCACCGAGCGTCGAGGACCTGCCCGAGCTGCCCGCCCCGTGGGTCGAGGGACTCACCGGAGGCGAGGCTGCGACCGTCCTGGCGAAAGCCTCCGACGCCGACCGGGACGCCCTGCTGCGCCGGGTCCTCGCCGACAACCGACCGCCGTGTCG
>JANPBY010000121.1:0-9144 GCA_031430645.1 Actinomycetes bacterium | reverse complement strand
CGGACTTTGCGGCCTGGATGGTGCGGATACGAGCGAGCATTGGGATTCCTCCGGATTAGCGTTGCTGAACCCCCCTCGGACCCAGCGATAGCCCCATGTTGTCTGAACTCGTCTGTGGGCGATATCGCCGGAGCGTCCATGTTTGCGTCATCCGAACGGCCTACTGCAACGATGACGTCGTTCACCTGATCGCGGTCGGACCTTCGTGAGTGATGAGCCCCAGGCGAAGGGCGGACATCAGTGCTTGTGCACGGTTTGCGGCTCCCAGCTTCTCGTAGAGCTTGGAGATGTGCGTCTTGGTCGTCGACTCGCTGATGTAGAGCTGTTTGGAGATCTGGGCGACACCAAGGCCATCAGCAAGCAGCTGGAGGACCTCCTTCTCGCGAGGTGAGAGCTGCGGCCCTGTGGGCGCCAGGCGGCGTTTCATGGCCTCGGACAGGTCGTTTGCGGTGAACGCCTTCGGGGACGCCGCAGCGTGCCGCGCGGCGGCGAGGACGTCGTCGGTGGGTGCGTCCTTCGGCACAAAGGCGCTAGCTCCAGCGTCCAGCGCACCGAACAGTTGCTCATCACCTGCATACATCGTCAGCACGACAAGGCCAATGTCGGCTCGGTCCCTACGGATCACTCGCACCAGGTCGAGACCGCTGCCGTCCGGCAGCCGTACGTCGATCACCATGACGTCGGGTCGCAGGCCATTGGCCTTGCGCAACGCCTCATCGATGGACCCGGCTTCGCCGACCACCTCAAAGTCGTCGCTGCGCTCGAACGCACGACGTAGACCCTGGCGGATCAGCTCGTGGTCATCAACGAGCAGCACCGTCGTAGGCACCGGCTCTCCCTTCGTTGGTCCCCCCAGAGGTGGGACTCGAGAAGTCGCCTCCGATGACGACATCGACAACCGTTCCTCCGTCGACCCGGGGGCCGACGGTCAACTCCGCACCGATCCGGCCGGCGCGCTCGCGCATGATCTCCAACCCGTAACTATCTGAGCGTCCCTCACCCATGCCGCTGCCGTCGTCCTCGACACGCAGGAGAGCAGCAGGTGGCGCGATCCGGCAGGTCACCCAGAGGTTGCGGGCTCGGGCATGCTTGCGCACGTTCGTGATGGCTTCTTGGGCGATGCGGAGCAGTTCTGCTTCGGTGTCCGACCGAAGGCGACTCGGCGACTCGTCGAGGACTAGGTGCACGGTCAGCGGTGACGTGGCGCCCACCTGACGGGCGTAGTCGGAGAGCGCGGCCCCGAGCCCCATGGTGGGCTGGACCTCGCTGCGTAAGTCGAAGATCGAAAGCCTCAGCTCGCTGATGATTCGGGTCAGCTCATGTCTGAGTTCTTGGAGTTGCGCTCGTTGCTCCGCATCAGTCGCTCGATAGGAGAGGTCGTCCACGGCGTAGCCGAGGGACGCGAGCTCCTGGGCGATCCCGTCGTGGATCTCTCGAGCCAGCCGTCGTCGTTCTTCAGCCGTGGCGATCGAGCGCACTTCGGCGAAGAGCAAAGCGGTTTCCAGGCGTAGGGAGCCGTCGGCCACCAGCGCCGTCCCCTCGGTCAGCTGCGCCTCGGTGAACGGCGCCTCGGTGCGTTCCATCCCGACCAGGCCGATGGTGCGAACGCCGACCTTGAGTGGAAGGACTGCCGAGTAGCCGCCGTCACCGAGGGTGAAGGTTCCGTTGCGGCGTTGGGCGTCCCCGGTGCTCCAAGCTTCGGCCCATGCAGAGTCGTCGTCCAGGGCCGGGGTCCAGTCGGCTCGATCCACGCCTGCAAAGGCCATCGGAACCAGGCGTCCACCTTCAGAGCGGACGTAGACCGCCGCACGGGAGAAAAAGACCCCCTGCCGGAGCCCCTGAAGGATTCCCTGAGACAAGGAGACGGGGTCCAGGCCACCCGAGAGCTGGCGGGACACCACGCGCAGCTGGGAGAGCAAGCGGTAGGCCGAGGTGTAGGACGACAGATTGGCATCGATCTGGCTGTCACGAACTCGCCGCACCCAGGATGCCAGGACTCCCACGAGCAGAGCGATCACCACCCACTGGGCCACGGTGGTGATGTACGGCCGTACGTCCTGGGTGGGCTGATTGACCGTCGCGAACACGATGAAGACCGCGGAGGCCAGTCCAGTAACCAGGATTACGAGGCGGAGTCCGCCGAGAAGCCCAGCCGCCAGGGCCGGGGCGACAAGATAGGGCAGCACGGCAGGCTGAACGACCACCGAGGCGGCGATGATCCAACTCGCAGCCAGCGACTCAACGACCGGGCGCCACCAGATCATCCAGGGCCGCTTCAGCGGGAGCGAGGCGAGGACGGCGACGAGCAGAAGTCCAAGCAAAATCTGCGGTTCGTCGTCCACCGTGCCTGAGAGCATCGCGAGGCCAAGACAGAGGCCATACACGACGGCGCGCGCGACCACGACCGCCAGCGGGAGGTCGGGAAGCAACCGTGGGTTGTCATCCACACACTAAGAGTCGCAGAACATGGTCCGAAACCGTGAAATTTTCCGCCATTCGGGCACGGAACGGACATCGCATCGGTTGAATGGTCGAGTGGAACAACTGCGCGCACTCAATGAGGTCCTCAGCACGTCCGATGGTCAACTCTCCATCGGCCAATCCGCCGCGGCACGGGTGTGGCCCACCGGTTTCGACCCCCTGGACGCCTATCTCAACGGTGGCCTGCGTTCGGGTGAGTTAACCCTGGTCGGCGGGCCGCAGGGCCTGGGCAAGACGACCTGGGTGCTGCAGTTGATCAGGAACGTCGTAGCCGCCGGTGATGCTGCCCTCTACTTCTCCTACGAGCACGATGCACCGCTCATCCTTGAGCGTGTTCTCGCCGCTGAGGCAGGACTGCAGCAAGGAGTCGAAGCCCTGCCGATCAAGCGGATCCGCGAGGCCATGGAGGCTGGCGACGGACGCACCGGCCCGCTCGAGGATCGACTGTCGGGGACCAACGGCGGCCAGGAGGCGGTCCGAGCCGTCCAAGAATGGGGCGAGCGGCTCTTCGTCCACCGAAGCAGCGGCACGACGACCAGCATCGAGGTCATCCGCGAAGCTGTCGACACGGTGAGAGCGATCTCCGGAAATTCGCCACTCGTTGTTGTCGACTACCTGCAGAAGGTCGCCATGCCGGGCGGACCCGACTTCGAGGACGAGCGTGTCACCTCGACCGTCGAAGCCCTCAAGGACCTGTCCTTGGACGCTGACGTCCCTGTCGTCGCGATCGTCGCTGCCGACCGTGAAGGCATCGCCTCCGGCCGCCGGCTGCGCACCCATCACCTCCGGGGGTCCTCCGCGCTGGCCTATGAGGCCGACGTTGTCCTGCTCTTCAATGACAAGTACGACGTCGTTGCGCGGCACCACCTCATCTACGACGTCAGCAACGCTGAGCGCTTCCGGAACTTCGCGATCATGTCGATCGAGAAGAACCGCAACGGGCTGGACCGCATCGACCTGGAGTTCCGCAAGCGGTTCGAGCAGGGACGGTTCGAGCCCGAGGGCCGCGTTGTCTCCGAGCAGCTCGTGGACGAGCGCGTGTACGTCGAGTAGGTCAACTACTGCACACACCATTTGAACGCAAGGACTGGGCAGACCCAGGTGGTGCGTGAGGGGCCTCTAGAGGCCGTAGTCAATGCGCACGGAGGCGGCGCGGTCGTCCTGGTCTCGGATGTCCCCCAGCACTCTGGCGAGTTTCCGAGCGTCCAACGCTGCTGTGAGCACGGCTGCTGAGGACTCGGCCAGCTGGGCCAGGCTCAGTAGGTCGTGCTCGTTGAAACCGGGGTCGTCGTCCTTGGCGATCAACAAGATGCCTGAGACCGCACGCACGGGCGCGGCGACCAGGTGTTTGTGGGCGGCGAGCGGAGCCCCTGCCAGCGGCCGCCGGGCAACGTCGGTGCGATCCACGATCATCCCCTTGTGGCGGTTGGCGATCGTGGTCACTAGCCAGGCGTCCTCCGTCAAGACAAAGCGATGCTCGAGACGACGGAGGCCTTCTCCAGCAGCTACCCGCCAGGCCTCGCCATCCGGCAGGAGCAGCGCCCCTGCACTCGCACCGGTTCGGGAGAGGGCGTCAGCAATGACCAACGATCCCGCCTCGGAGACGCCGTAGACCTCATGGCTGCGTGCTAGGAGGGCAAGAACCAGGCCCGAGGTAGCTTCCGCATCGTGCGGCAGTGGTACCTGAGGATCCTGGTCTCTGATGTCGACGACCGCTCGAGGTGTGTTTTTGGCTGGCGGCACGTCTGCTCGTGAGCGGGATCGAGGTGCGGCTAGTCGTGGCTCCGAGCCGGATGGATCGGTCGATGCGCCCGCCGTTGCGTCTGGGATCTCGGACTGCGCTTCGGGCGCATCCTCTGCAAGGCGCTCCTCCGACGCCGCAACGAGCGAGGCCATCGCCGCGTAAACCCCAGAGTCTGACCAGGGTTGTCGGGGCGGGACCTCCGTGAGCAGTGGCGGTTCGGATTCGACAGCAGGGAGCGCGGACAGCGCTGGTGCGGCCGTCGCGTCGGCCGCTTGAGGCGCATCAGAGGCCCATGCCTCGGGGGCGGACGTCGCCGCTGACTCACGCTGGGTGTCAGCATCGGCATTCAACGCAGTGCGGGGGAAACTGTCGAACCATCCGCCGGAAGTCTCGTTGGCAGCCGCCGGGGCTGAGACGGTGAGGGGCTGCCTCACAGGTGCCTCGGTCTCGCGCCGGGGTTCAGGAACTGATGCTGCGGGTGACTGAGAGGGCGTGTCGTCCTCGGCAGCTTTCTCCGCCTTATCGTCGTCAACACCTTCGACTTCGACCTCGGCCTCGACTTCGACCTCGGCCTCGACTTCGACCTCGGCCTCGACTTCGACCTCGGCCTCGACTTCGTCCTCGGCAGCTTCGATCTTTTCCACGGTCGCGGTGGCATAGGGCGAGTCTGGTGATTCGAGGTCAACCGGTCCATCGGGGAGCAGTTCGTCAGCCTCCGCCTCACGCGTCAGGGACAAGGCGGCACCGATAGGGGCATCGATTTCTCCCTCGAGCACGGATCCGTCGTCGAGCTCGTCTGTTGGGAGCAGCTCTTCTACTGCTCCTAGAAGGTCGGTAGCAAGCTCGGGAACTTGGGCGGAGACGACCTCTGTGGTCGTCTCGGGCTCAGACTTGAGCTCGGTCTCCACGGGCGACTGAGGCACCGGACCGAGTCCCGAGGCGGTGCCAACGGACTGCCCGAGTCGGTCCTGGGTGATCGGAGGGTCGAGGACGGCGACCGAGGGTCGACTCCCTGCATCGAAAGAGGCCCACCCCGGCCGGGACGAGGCCACCAGCAAGGCCGGCGCCATCAGGCCGGCTGCTCGGATCATGTCCAAGGTGGCCAGCGCGTCCTCGGGTTTTTCCTGCTCGATCACCACAACATCTGCCATGTCGGGAGTGAGCTCGAGTCGCCCGACCAGAGACGGTCGGACCTCGATGATGTCGTCCGAGGCGGAAGCAAGCCCAAAGGCCAAGGCAGGGTTGCGCGCTATGAGGAGGAGTCGCGGCATCCTGTCATCCGATCCCGAAGAGGTTGGTCAAGATGCTGATGACGGCTGGTCCCAGGATAACGACGAAGAGCGAGGGAAGGATGCAGAAGATCAGGGGGAAAAGGATCTTCACGGGGACCTTTTGTGCCGCTTCCTCGGCGCGCTGGGACCTCTTGATCCGCATCTCTTTGGCCTGGATCCGCAACACGTTGGCGATGGGGATACCGAAAGCGTCTGCTTGGACCATCGCTGTGGAGAACTGTCGGAGATCTGGCAGGTTCGTACGCTCACCCATGGCGCGGATCGCGTCGGAACGACCCACTCCGATTTGCATCTCCTGGAGCACTCGGAAGAACTCTGAGGCGAGCGGGCCTTCACTGTTCTTGGCTACTTGGGCGAGTCCGCCATCAAAGGACATGCCCGCCTCGACCGAGATAGTCAACAGGTCCAAGGCATCGGGAAGCTCGCGCCGTATCCGCTCGGTGCGTTCGTAGGCCATCTGGTAGAGCAACAGGTCGGGGAGGAAGAAGCCAAGTGCGGCCCCGATGAGAATGGCTCCGAGCGCGGCGGCGAAGCCCCAGCCGAAGATGACCGAAATTGCCCCCGAGATAAGGATCCCCGCTATGAATCCGAGCATCTTGAAGGCCAGCACTCGGTCGACGTCCCAGTCCTCAGGGTTGCCGGCGAGGTCAAGACGATTACGGATGCGACCCTTCTGGCCCGTGGGAGTGAGATGGGCGCCGCCCCGAGTGAGCCGCTCGAACAGTCCGCCGAAAACTCGGTCACCGAAAGGTCGGTCGAGTTCCGCGCGAACCATGGACTTGGGTGCGTTGTTGATCGCCTCGACCGCCGCCAAGGATCGCCCTACACCGGACTGGCCACTGCTGAGCACACCAAGGGCAACAAGCAGGAGCACGACAGCGGCAAAGATCGCCAAGAGTCCCACCACCAGCTGCAGGGTCGAGTCCATGTCAGACCTCCACCTTGACGACGCGTCGCATCCAGAAGATTCCAACGACGAGCATGAGAACAGCGAAACCGAGCATAAGCAGCCCGAGAGAAGTGCTGTACAAGGGTTCGAGGTATTCGGGCCGGGTAAGGAACAGGAACACGGCGAACAAGATGGGGATCAACGCGATGATCACCGCGGACAGCCTGCCCTCGGCCGAGAGCACCTGCACTTGTCGACGGAGTCGCTCGCGTTCGCGCAATGTAGCCGCAACGTTGGTGAGCACCTCAGCCAGGTTGCCACCAACCTCACGCTGTACTCGGATCGCGAGCACCACCCAGTGGAAGTCCTGGGAGTTCATCCGGTCAGCGATGTTGTCCAGCGCCTCCTCGATCGGGACTCCGAGCCTTGCCTCGATGAGTGCCCGGCTGAACTCCGCAGCCATGGGGTTGGATCCTTCACGCACGACCGTGTCGACGGCCTGCGGAAGCGAATAGCCGGCCGACAGGCTGCCGGAGATGAGTTGGAGAGTGTCGGGAAGCTGCTCGTAGAATGCTGCCTGCCGTCGAGACTCTTTCCTCCCCAGGTAGATCCAGGGGACAATCACGCCAAGGGCCAGGCCCAGGAGCGAGGCAGCTATCCGCCCACTTGTCAGAAGCAGGAGCAATAGCCCGCTGCCGACTGCGATCCCCACATGGATCAAAGCCCACTCGCCTGGCTTGAACGGCAGCCCGGCGGCGTCGAGCCGGCGTTCCAATAGCTCTTCAAGGTTGCGACCTCGGACCGCCCTGCCAGCGAGTTCCACTGCGGACTTCGCAACCTGCGTGTCACCAAGAGCTGTAGTGGTTGTCTCGGACTCCTTGCGGAGCGTGCGCCCGCCCAGGGTGTAGATCGACATCCGACCACGGACGCTCGTTGAGCGCCGACGGCTCGCCCGAACGAAACCGACGACGAGCATGATCGCGAGTCCTGCGAACAGAAGCGCCAACCCTGTCCACAGCCAAGCCTCGTCGATCCGGTCATAAAGCGCCGGTTCGCTCACCAGGATCGGTCCGGAGGCTCCAATCGCCGGGCTCCCGCTCGGCTTCGGGGCTCCGGGGATCGGCACAAAGGCGGTGTCGGTGATCGTCTGGTCCCCGGCCTTGGCTGACACGGTCAACGTCGAGCCCGAGCTGGCCAGCTCCGCGGGCACGGTCACGAGCACGCTCAACTGGTTGCCTAGGGCTCGAGCGCTAGCCTCGAACGCGGCCGCCAGATCATCGGCCTGGGTCGTCGAGACCACTGTCCCGCCGCTGGCACCGGCGAGGTCTGCGAGAACTTCGATCTGAGCGGAGTTCGTGGACAAGGCGACTGCGTCGAGTGTGACGCCCGACGCGGCGATCGCGGCGATCGCATCCGCCGAGCTCGAGGTGCTGCTTGAGTCACCTCCATCGCTGAGTAACAGCAGGTTTCGACTTCCGGACGTTCCCAGTGCTTCGCTGGCCACGATGGTGGCGTCGTAGAGGGCAGTTTTCCCACCGGTGTTTAGCGCGCTGACAGCCGCCTTTACCTGAGCCCGGTCCACCGTCGGCGTGACGACAACCTCGGCCTTGTCGTTGAACGAGACCAGGCCGATTTTGATGTCTTTTGGGGCAGTATCCAAGAAGGATGTGGCGGCCGCCTTAGCTCCAGCGATCTTCGCGTCCTTCATCGAGCCGCTCGTGTCGATCACCAGGATTGCTGATCGATCGATCTGAGCCTCAGACTCCAGCGGCGCCGCTGTTGACTCCACCGAAGTGTTGTCGATGGCCACTGTCACCGATGCTGGGTCGAGAAAGACGTCTGCCGGAAGTCCGGATGCGGAGAAGATCAGGCTGATCGTTGCGTCAGCGGCCGGTTGTACGTCACTGATTCGGCCGTTGGTCTCGGCTGCGGCAGGACCAGCCGCGATGACCACCGCGCTCAGCGCGACCGCCAGCGATCCGAGAGTACGAGCCAACTTCCCTCGAGGTGAACTCATGATGGGCGTCGTCACGGTCAGCGGCCAAACTTCTCGAATGCGAAGATCTCCGGGTCCACCTGAACGCCGTTTGCGGCGAGCTTCTCGATGAACTTGGGACGTAGACCTGTCGACTTCAGGTAGCCCTGTGAGCGGCCGGCGTCGTCGAATCCGAGCCCGTGGTCGAAGAGGAACAGATCTTGAAGTGTGATGACGTCACCCTCCATGCCGACGACCTCGGTCACGTGAGTGATGTGTCTCGTGCCGTCCTTGAAGCGGGTCTGATGCACGATCAGGTCAATGGCGCTGGCGACCTGTTCGCGGATCGCGCGCACAGGCAGGTCGATCCCCGCCATCAACACCATGGTTTCTACGCGCGCCAGGACGTCGCGCGGGGCGTTGGCGTGGACTGTGCAGATCGACCCGTCGTGCCCGGTGTTCATGGCCTGAAGCATGTCGAGGGCCGCACCATCGCGGATCTCGCCAACAACGATTCGGTCGGGTCGCATGCGCAGGGAGTTGCGCACCAGGTCACGGATCTTGACCTCGCCCTTGCCCTCGATGTTGGGTGGGCGCGCCTCGAGTCGCAGCACATGCTCCTGGTGCAACTGGAGCTCGGCCGCGTCTTCGATGGTGACGACTCGCTCGTCCTCCGGGATGAACGACGAAAGCACGTTCAAGGTCGTGGTCTTGCCAGCGCCGGTCCCGCCTGAGACGAGGATGTTCAGGCGGCCGCGTACGC
>JANPBY010000120.1:0-18673 GCA_031430645.1 Actinomycetes bacterium | reverse complement strand
CGCGCACATCGACGTCGTCGATGCTGATGGACGAACCCTTGGCGGTGTTTTCGGAGATCACCTGTACGGCGAGCTGGTGCCCACCGCCAACGGCGACAAACTCGGTTCGCACCTGCGCCCAGCCGGAGTCGACCAAGGCGACAGTGCTCTGCTGCTTGGCCACGAGCGTGCCCGCAGCGACTTCGCGAAAGCGCAGGGAGACCTTCAGCGACGGAGAGTCCGTACGGACCCATGCGGTCGCGATGTAGGTCGCGCCTTCAGTTGCGGAGCCGACGACATTCGGGCTGTCGTTCAACAACAGCGTCGTGCGGTCGGCCAGCGCAGTCACCTTGGCCGCGCGCCGGCTGTCATGACCCGCACCAAGGGAAAGCTCCGCAGAGGCGTTCTGCGTGTTCCATCCCTCCGTGCCGGCCTCGAACGTCGGGTTCGTGACGAGATTGTCGGACAGCTGTGGCACTACCGCCGTAGCTTGACCCTGGACGCTGAGGATGGCCCCGACGAGAGCAGCGGCAGCGCCGCCAGCGATGACGGGAATCGTGACGCGAGTGCGTCGATCAGCATGTCGACCCATGAGAAGAGACTCCTGTTTCTTTGGGAACCCGCGGACGCGGTGCGGGGACAGTTCGTCCCACCAGTTCTCGACCCTCGATCCCGGCGCCTTGACCAGCCCGGATCCGGCAAGTCGTCGACAGTACGTAGGCATCCGCGGTCCACCAAAGACAAAATGCACGCGTGAGTCGGGAGTTATCCACAGGCGACGAGCCATAGACGAGCACGCTGCGTGACGAAGGGCAATGGCCTACCCGGTCGCCGCAGGTCACAACTCCACGCAGGGTGAACGCAGAGTGAAGTGGGTTACAGCCGATCGAAGCGGCGTGACGTGCGTCGCTGAAGACCATCCAGGCTCGAACTCATGACGCGAGAGTGACCAGGATTACGCCGATCGGGTGACACCCAGATGGAGGTTGCGCCTACCGAAGATGTCAGTAGGCGCCGTGACCGCGGACCACGGCGCGAACCGTCTTCCAGAGGATGACGATGTCAAAGGCCACCGACCAGTTGTCCACGTAGCGCAGATCCAGGCGCACCGACTCTTCCCAGGGGAGGTCCGCGCGACCGCTCACCTGCCACAAGCCGGTCATGCCCGGCTTCACGAGGAGACGGCGCTTGACGTCGTCGTCGTACGCCGACACTTCCAGCGGCAACGGCGGTCGCGGCCCCACCAGAGACATCTGGCCGACCGCGACATTGAGCAACTGCGGAAGCTCGTCGAGGGAGTAACGGCGCAGCCACCGGCCGACCGGAGTGATCCGTGGGTCCTCGTGCATCTTGAACATGGGGCCGTCACGGTCGGTCTGGTCGAGCAGGCTGACCTTCTGTTCTTCGGCACTGGCCACCATGGAGCGGAACTTCACCATCCGGAACTCGCGTCCAGCGCGGCCGATGCGGGTCTGACGGAACAGCACCGGACCCGGCGACCCACGTTTGATGGCCACCGCGATTCCAAGCAGCAACGGGCTCAGAACGATGAGGGCACACAAGGCAGTGATGCGGTCGAACAAGCCCTTGCCGACCCTGCTGAAGCCACTGAAACGGGGCTTGGCAAGGTTGAGCAGCGGCAGCCCATCGACCGGCGTCACGTGCACGCGGGGCCCGGCGACCTCGATCAATCCGGCCGAGACGAGGAGTTCAGTGTCTCGCCCCTCCAGGTCCCACGACAGGCGCCGCAGGTTGGGGCCGGCCATGACGGGACCGGTGAGGACGGCAACAACATCGGCGTCGTACGTCTCAACCGCCTCGACTGCTCGCTCAACTCCAACGAGAGTAGGTAGCCCCGCGGCTTGGACGGCCGCGTGGTCGCTGCCGTAGGTGAGGCACACGGCGACCGGATCCAGGCCGTGCGCTGGATAGCGGCGCAGCTGGGTGGCGAGCGTGAGAGCTGCACGATGGTCGCCGACAATGACCACGCGCTTCAGGCAGTCACCCCGCGCGCGCCGGTAGTGCAGGCGCCGGCGCAAGAGATAGCGACCGGCAAGGTCGAGGAAAACGGTGAACGGGAGTACGGCGAGGACGAAACCGCGAGCGACCGTGACCTGAAATGCGTAGGCGAAGAAGGCGGAACTAGCGATCAGCGTGACCCCGGCCGATAGCACCCTGCGGTACTCGTCCGGCCCGATCCCGAAGATCCGTTCGTCATAGGCCCGGGCCAGCGCCAGCATGCCCACCCACACGAACGGAAGCGCTACGGCTAAGGCGATGGTGACCGGTCGATCGAAGGCGTTGCGCTGAACGAGCAGAGTCAGAATGCAGGAGTCGAGGGCGACGAGCACGTCCACCATCAGGACAGAAACGAGATAGCGACGCTGCCACGACCGGGCGGCGCGCGCGGCCGGCACCGCCGGGGCGACGCCCGGACCTAAAGGCGGTTCAAAGGCTGCGAGTTGAATTCCCTGCGGCTGGCCGACTTTGGCTTCGGTGTCCCGGCGCGCATCGATGACGATTTCGGCAGCCTGAGTAGATGAGAAGCCTTCCGGGTCGGACGAGCGCGGGCTCGGCAAGGATCCGCTCGTGCGGACCTCGTCCTCGACCGACATCACACCCCTGCTTCTCGTCGTGCCTCACCGCGGGACGGCTCACTCCTCCAGCGGTCCCCCGAGTGAATCAGAGCCCCGGCCGCGAGGACAGACCTGGCCTCCGGATCAAGCCGAACGGACGACTCGGAGGGCTACCCGAAGGACTTAACTCTAATGGTCCAGCCTAGACGGGCCAGCCCCGTCTGGGGACCCAGCTCAACGCGAATCCGGGTCAGGGCAAGGCGAATCCGGGTCAGGGCAAGGCGTTGTAGGCGTTCTGGGCTTTGTCGAGTCCGTCCTCGACCAGCGCCTCGCAGGCATCTGCCGCCCGCTCGACCACCACACCCAGCTCCTTACGCTCCGTTGATGTGAAGTCACGCAGAACGAAATCCGCCGGGTCCATCTGACCGGGCGGCCTGCCGATTCCGACTCGGACCCTCAGGTAGTCCGGCCCACCGAGGGACCGAGTGAGGGACCGCAACCCGTTGTGACCGTTGTCGCCACCGCCCTGCTTGAGCCGGAGCACCCCGAAACCCAGATCGAGCTCGTCGTGAACGACGACGATGCGCTCGGTGTCGACGCCGTAGAAGTCACGCACGGAGGACACCGGGCTCCCGGACTCGTTCATATAGGAGCGCGGCTTGACGAGCACCACTCGGCTCTCCGACAACCGCGCCTCCACGACATCGGCCCGCCCCTTGTGCCCTTTGAATCGGCCGCCGACTCGAGCGGCAAGCGCATCCAGGACCTGGAAGCCGACGTTGTGCCGGTGACCCGAATAGTTGGGGCCCGGGTTTCCGAGTCCGACGACCAGCCACACCTCAGTCATCGGACTCGGCCTTCATGCGTGACCAGGAGGTCGATCAGGAAGTCTCGTCGGCGGGCGCTTCCACACCGAGCTCGACACCATCGATGACCTCAGCCTCGACCTCGACCTCGACCTCCACCTGCGGAGACAGGACGTGGGCCACGAGGATGTCGGCCTCGATCTGCAACGTCGTTCCAGCGGGAAGGACGAGGTCACCCGCGTGGACCTGGGTCCCTGGCACCGACTTGTCGAGGTCCACGACGATCTCGGAGGGGATCGAGGTGGCTTCAGCTTCGATGGTGATGGTGTTCTCGACAATGTCGATGACCCCGCCATCGATCGGCTGACCGGTGACCCGAAGGACGACCTCGACGACGACCTTCTCACCGCGCTTCACGACCACGAGATCCACGTGCTCGATCGTGCCGCGGATCGGGTCGCGCTGGACCGACTTCGGCAGGGTGAGCTCCTTGCTGGAGCCGAGGTCGAGCTCGAGCAGCACGTTGGCGCTCTTGAGCGCCAGCATGAGCTCATGCTCGGGCAGGGTCACGTGACGGGGGTCGGTGCCGTGGCCGTAGATGACTGCCGGCACCTTCTGTCCGCGTCGCGCCCGGCGGGCCGCGCCCTTGCCGAACTCGGTGCGGGGCTCGGCGACGATCTGGATCTCAGGCATGGGGAACGGCTCCTCGACAAGGTTCAGGTGACGTGCGGCTGGTCTCGTTCATCCGGGCGGTCGACCCGGCGACGTCGTGACGCACGACACGGGGACCGCGTCGATCACGGAGGACGCTTCGCTGACTGCGCGACTCGCTCCCTCGCCGGGGTAACGAGGTGCACTCTACGGGGTCGAGGCAGCCCGGCCCAAAGCGAGACTAGGCGTTGCCGTCGAACAAGCTGGTGACCGAGCCGTCGTCGAACACCTCGCGGACGGCTCGGGCAAGAAGAGGGGCGATAGACAAGACGGTGAGCTTGTCGAAGCGCTGGTCCTCCCCGATCGGGAGTGTGTCCGTGACGACGACCTCGGAGACTCGGGAGTTCTTCAGGCGATCGATGGCCGGCGGGGAAAAGATCCCATGCGTCGCGGCGATGATCACGTCGGCCGCACCCGCGTCGAAGAGTGCGTCGGCGGCCTTGCAGATGGTGCCTCCCGTGTCGATCATGTCGTCTTGGAGGATGCACACCCGACCGGCAACGTCACCAACCACTCGATTGGCCGTGGCCTCGTTCGGCCGATCAGGGTGACGAGTCTTGTGGATGAACGCCAACGGGGCGCCCCCGAGGGTCTCTGACCAGCGCTCGGCGAGTCGCAGCCGGCCGGCGTCCGGCGAAACAACCGATACGCGCGAGCGGTCGATGCGACGGCCCACGTGGGACGCGAGGAGTGGCAAGGCGAACAGGTGGTCGACCGGGCCATCAAAGAAACCCTGGATCTGGGAGGTGTGCAGGTCGACGGTCATCAGCCGGTCGGCGCCAGCGGTCTTAAATAGGTCAGCCATCAGTCGCGCCGAGATCGGCTCGCGGCCACGGTGCTTCTTGTCTTGACGTGAGTAGCCATAGAACGGCAACACCACGGTGATCCGCTTGGCCGAGGCACGTTTGAGCGCGTCCACCATGATCAGGTGCTCCATGATCCATTTGTTGATGTCGGAGGCGTGCGACTGCATGACGAACGCATCGCTCCCCCGCACCGACTCCTGGTAGCGCACGAAGATCTCGCCATTGGCGAAGTCGAACAGCGTCGAGGGGACGAGCTCGACGCCTAGGTGCTCGGCCACTTGCTCAGCCAGTTCAGGGTGCGCGCGACCGGAGAACAGCTTGAGGGTCTTCTCGTTCGGCGTCTTAATCCCGGTCACTCGGTCTGCCCCTCATTCGCGTCAACGGGCGCCGTACCCGTGACGTCGGACGTCAACTCAGACTCCCCCTCTGGGGCTCCTGACCCCGATTGTGCCTCCTGCGACGCAGTCGCGGAACGGGCGGCCGCCTCGGCAGATGGCGTACGTGCTCGGCGGCGGGACACCCAACCCCGGATGTTGCGCTGCTTGGCCCGCCCGACAGCCATGGCGCCGGGGGGCACATCTTCAGTAATGACCGAGCCGGCAGCCGTGTAGGCCCCGTCCCCGATCGTCACGGGGGCGACCAACATGGTGTCGCTGCCGATTCTCACCTGATCACCCACCACCGTGTGGTGCTTGGCGACCCCGTCGTAGTTGACGAAGATCGTCGCCGCTCCGATGTTGGTGCCGACGCCGATCACGGCATCACCGACATAGGACAGGTGGGGCACCTTCGAGCCGGCACCGATGCGCGCGTTCTTGGTTTCGACATAGGCGCCGATCCGCCCACCCTGACCCAGGACTGTGCCAGGCCGTACGTAGGAGAATGGTCCGACCGATGCATCAGCACCGATCTCGGAGCCCTCCAGGTGGCTCCGAATGATCGTGGCTGACTCGCCCACGACTACGTCGCGCAAGGTGCTGTCCGGACCGATCCGGACACCGGCGGCCACCGTTGTCGCACCGTGCAACTGGGTGCCGGGCAGCAGGGTCACATCAACAGAGAGCACGACGGTGGCGTCGATCCACGTCGTCGCAGGGTCCACCACCACCACCCCGGCTCGCTGCCAATCACCGATGATTCGGTCCCGCAGATGAGCTCCAACGGCAGCCAGCTGGGCTTGATCGTTGACGCCGAGAACTTCAAGAGGGTCGGCAACACTGCGCGCCAGAACGAGATGGCCTGCTGCGCTCAAGAGTCCGACCACGTCAGTGAGGTACTCCTCGCCCTGACTGTTTTCGACGCCAAGTTGTTTCAGCGCCTTGACCAGGAGCTCAGCGTCGAAGGCGAAGACCCCGCTGTTGATTTCGTCAACCTCCAGCTGCTGAGCGTCCGCGTCGCGCTGCTCGACGATCGACAACACTTCATCGCCCTCCCCGCGGATGATCCGGCCGTAGCCAGTCGGGTCGGAAACGACTGCCGTCAGCACTGTGGCCGCCGCGCCCGCCAGCACGTGCCGTGCGAGCAGGTCGGCCAGGGTCGCCGAGGTGAGCAAGGGGCTGTCCGCAGCCACCACGACAACTACCCCGTCGACGCGGGGAAGGGTGTCGAGCGCAAGGCGTACGGCGTGACCGGTCCCGAGCTGTTCCACCTGGTCGACCGGCCTCGCCTCCGGATCGAGGGTCGCGAGGTGAGCGACCACCTGGTCCCGGCCGTGACCGACAACCACGAGCAGCTGCTCCGGGTTGAGTGCCGCCGCCGCGTGGACCACGTGACCCAGCAAGGTCCGGCCGGCGATCTCACGAAGCACCTTCGGGGTGCTCGAGCGCATCCGGGTGCCTTCGCCCGCTGCCAGCACCACGACGGCCGTCGGCCTTGGCGGGCTCACCGGTTCAACCGGGCTCACGCTGCTCCCTCGATGGCGACCGCGACGTCATGGACAGGCTATCGGTGCGGCGGCTCGTGGCGACAACACCTCGACGCCGACAGTCGATATCGAAAACGGCCAGCTCCCGGGCGTGGATTCGAACCACGATGACGACTTCCAAAGAGTCGCGTCCTGCCCTTGGACGACCCGGGATCAGTGCCCAAGAGTACGGCCCCCCGCCGCCTGCTCGAAGAACCTGGGGTCGCGACCGTTTGGCTACCTACGCAACCGTAGGGTTACGTTGGCGTAGCCACGTACCCGCAGGAGCAGCGAGGTCCCGATGCCCCAGCCCCATACCACCGACAAACGGCAGCCTCCGGTCGCCGCACCAGCCGTGCGGGGTCGGATGAGCGGCGCCGAGAGGCGTGCCCAACTCATCGACGTCGGGCGCGCTCTGTTCGCCGACAAGGGTTTTGACGGCACCAGCGTCGAGGAGATCGCCAACAAAGCCGGCGTCTCCAAGCCCGTGGTCTATGAGCACTTCGGGGGCAAGGAGGGGCTCTACGCCGTCGTTGTCGACCGCGAGATGCAGCGCCTGCTGGTCGGGGTCACCTCGGCGCTAACCGCTGGGCACCCGCGCGATCTCCTCGAACAGGCTGCGCTCGCCCTCCTCGACTACATCGACGACAACGCCGACGGCTTTCGTATCCTCGTCCGCGACTCGTCCGTGGGGACCTCGGCCGGGACGTTCGCAAGCCTGATCAATGACATCGCGACCCAGGTCGAGCATGTGCTTGTGACCGAGTTCAAGAGCCGCGGTTTCGACACGAAGTTCGCGCCGATGTACTCCCAGATGCTCGTGGGCATGGTGGCCCTGACCGGTCAGTGGTGGCTGGACGTGCGTAAGCCGAAAAAGGCGGACGTCGCTGCCCACCTCGTAAACCTCGCCTGGAACGGCCTGTCCGGACTCGAGGCCAGGCCCCGCCTGTCCGCTCGCTAGACGCTCCGGAGTGCCCACGCTGGGCTACCGTTCCCGGCATGAGCGACACTCCGGACCCCTTCGCACCTCCGCCCGCGCGGCCGCCGCAGCCGCCGCAGCCCACTCAGCCCCCACCTGCGTATCCGCAGCCACCGGCAGGCGGCTACCCCCAGCCCGGCTATCCACCCCAAGGACCTGTCCCGCCGGGCTATCCGCCACCGCCGTACAGCGAACAGCCCTACGCCCCGCCCGGCTACCCCCCGCAGCCGTACGGCGTTGCTCCGGGGTACGGCAACCCGACCAACCAGCCTTCGTCCGGGCTGGCGGTCGCCGCCCTGGTTATCGGCATCATTGCGATCCTCGGCTTCTGGGTTCCGGTCATCGGCGCCTTGGTCGCCGTCGTGGCACTCATCCTCGGCATCATCGCGTGGCGCAAGGCCAGCAAGGGAACCGGCGGGGGCAAAGGGATGGCCATCACCGGCGTCATCCTCGGCGTGGTTGCTCTGCTGGGGGGCTTGGTCGCAACCGTGTTCATCATCTGGGCCTTGAGGGTCGGCTCGGACTGCCTCGATCCTGAGCTCAGCGACGCCGCCCGCGAGCGCTGCGTCGAAGACACCGTCAACGATCAGTTGGGCGTTCAGTCCTGACCCCATTGAACCCGCCAGGGTGCCGGTCTCTCGATGTCGAGAGACTACGGTGGGCTCGTGGAAGACGAGGTCGATCGGCTCGTTGAAGCGTGGCGCCGCGAGCGCCCCGACCTGGACGTCGCCCCTTTGGACGTGTTGTCCCGCGTCAGCCGGTTGGCCCGGCACCTCGACCGAGCGCGACGGCAGGCCTTCGCCGAGCACAGCTTGGAGACGTGGGAGTTCGACGTGTTGGCCGCGCTCCGTCGGGCCGGCCAGCCGTACGAGCTCTCGCCTGGGGTGCTGCTCACCCGGACCCTCGTCACCTCGGGCACCATGACCAATCGCCTCGATCGCTTGGAAGCCAAGGGGTTGGTCGACCGGCGGCCTGACACCGACGATCGCCGGGGTGTCTTGGTGACACTGACGGAGGAAGGGCGGCGGCAAGTCGACGCGGCGCTCGCCGACCTGCTCGAACATGAGCGCCAGATCCTCACCGACCTCACCCCTGCGCAGCGCCTGCAGCTCGCCGACCTGTTGCGCATCCTGGTTTCCCCGTTTGATGCCGAGGACACTCCCGCTTCCTAGGGCACCGTGAGGTGGGGGCGGGGTGGGTGTGAGGTGGAGTCTGTGGCTCGCTTCGCGAAGGGCCGGGGAGGGGGCGTCTGGCCTACCATCCGTCCTCGCTTCGCTCGTCCTCCCGCCAGGCCCTCCACGGCTGCGCCGCCCCTTCCTAAGGCCTGCGCTCGATTGGGCAGTGGATGTGCGAAACGAGTCGGCTGGGTTGGGAGGTCAGGCTTGGATGAAGCGGCCGTTGCGGAGGACTGGGACTACGTCGTCGACGTCGAGCTCCTCGGCCAGCTGGACGTCTCCCAGGAATCCGCGCGCGATCAGCTCAGCACCACTGGGGCATTCAGCCAAGGGGCGCCGGGAAAGGTAAGCCAGGGCAGCCGCCTGAGCGTCCGGGCTCGAGCCACCGGTGTGGGCGCCGAGGCCGGCGGCGATCGCACCCGCCCCGATCCAGTCTTCGTAGGCGGGACGCAAGGTGCCGTCCGGCCACACCTCCCCTGCAGGCACCAACCCGACCCGCTCAGCGCCTGAGAGTGCCCCAACGATGGAGGAGACGTTGCGGAGGCAGCCGGCATAGATCGGGATTCCGGCAGCGCTCACCGTGTGGGCGATGGCAGAACCGTTGGGGGAAGGCAGAATCAGCCTCGTACCTGGTGCGAGGTCGAGCAAGCTCACCGGCGACAGCGTCGGACCGTCGCGGGTCGATCGGCCTCGGGCCAGCACCGCCCCGATCTCGCGGGCCAGGAGCTCGGCCCCGTCAGCGCCCCAGGCGTGCGGCCACACGGTGACCCCCCGGCGTACGGCCACCGTGACCGAGGTGGTGAAGGACAACACGTCGACGAGAACGAGTGCGTCGCAGCGCTCTGCAAGGGTGCGGGCCCCCATAGGACCCCATTCGACCTCGACATGAACCACGTTGGCCGACCCTACGGGACTAAGGATCTAGGGCGCGCCCTCGACTTCCTCGGCGAGATGCAGCCAGGTCTCCTCGAGAGTTCCGCGTTCGGCAACGAGGGCGCGCAGCTCGACGTCGAGGGCCAGCACCAGCTCGTGGTCGCTCGCCGCTGCGGCGAGGGCCGAGTGCAGCCGGTCCTCCTCGCTGGCGATCTTGTCCAGCCGTCGTTGGATCCGCGTGAGTTCCTTGCGGGCCGCTCGGGTGTCAGCAGCCGTACGCCCCACCGCCTCCGCCGCCACCGATGACGGGTCGACACGCGTCGGACCAGACGGTGGTCCGGCGGCAGCGCGCAGATCGAGGTATTCCTCCACTCCGCCGGGGAGATCACGCAGCCGGCCATCGCCGAGCAGTCCGACGACTCGGTCGCACACCCGCTCCAGGACGTAGCGGTCGTGGGACACCAGAACGACGGTGCCCGCGAACCCATCGAGCAGGTCCTCAAGCGCAGTGAGGGTCTCGATGTCGAGGTCGTTGGAAGGCTCATCAAGGAGCAGGACATTGGGTTCGTCCATCAGCAGCCGCACGAGCTGGAGTCGACGACGCTCGCCACCCGACAGCTCACCGACCCGGGTCCAGGCCTTGTCTGCGCGGAAGCCCATTCGCTCGACGAGCGAGGACGCCGTCATGGACTTCCCACCACCGAGATCGACCGTTCTGCTTACGGCCTCGACCGATTCGAGCACCCGCTGGTCCTCATCGAGCTGATCGACCTCCTGGGTGAGGAAGGCCGCCCGGACGGTTTGGCCGCGGCGCACCCGGCCCGCGGCTGGAGCAAGATCCCCTGCGAGCAGCCGGAGCAACGAGCTCTTGCCGGAGCCGTTGACCCCGACGACTCCGATCCGATCACCCGGACCGAGTCGCCAGGTCAGGTGGTCGAGCAGCACCCGGCCACCCACCGCGAGCGTCACGTCCTCCACGTCGTACACGCTGCGACCCAGGCGGGACGAGGCAAAACGGATGAGTTCCACCGGATCCCTGGCGGGCGGTTCGTCGGCAATCAGGGCGTTGGCCGCGTCGATCCTGAACCGCGGCTTGCTCGTCCTCGCGGGCGGTCCCCGACGCAACCAAGCCAGCTCTTTGCGGAGCAGGTTCTGGCGCCGCGTCTCATCTGCCGCAGATACACGCTCACGTTCGGCTCGCGCGAGCACGTAGGCCGCATAGCCCCCGTCGTACTCGTGGACCGCACCACCGACGACATCCCAAGTACGCGTCGCCACGGCGTCGAGGAACCAACGGTCGTGAGTGACCACGACCAACGCCCCCCGGCGAGCCGATAGGTGCTGAGCAAGCCAGGCCACGGCTTCGACGTCGAGGTGGTTGGTGGGTTCATCGAGCACGAGCAGATCGGGGTCCTCGACGACGAGCCGAGCCAGGGCAACTCGTCGTCGCTCACCACCGGACAGCGGCCCGATGGTGGCGTCGAGGGGTACGTCTCCGAGCAGGGCATTCACGGCCCCCCGGATGCGCGCCTCGCCTGCCCACACGTGGTCAGGCCTCGAACCGACCACCACGTCACGCACGGTCGCCAGGGGGTCGAGCACATCGTCTTGGGCCAGCAGCCCGACGGTGAGGCCACCGGTGCGCGTGACCCGACCCGAGTCGGCTGGCTCGACTCCTGCGAGCACCGAGATGAGGGTCGTTTTGCCATCCCCATTGCGCCCAACCACGCCCACCCGGTCACCGGCTGAGACCCCGAGGCTGACTCCGTCGAGCAGAGTTCGGGTGCCGAAAGTCTTGCTGACCGATTCCAGATTGACCAGATTGACGAGGTTTCCGGTGGCCACGGACGCCCTAGGAGTTCTGGCCGGGCAGGTCGACGACCCGCGCCCCATGAACCGGACCGTCCGCGCGCTTCACGGTCCGACAGACGCCCGCCGCTGAGAGCGCGGCGGCCAGGTCGAGTCCGTGCGAGTCATCCCGGGCCAGGAAGGCGCAGGTCGGTCCAGACCCCGAGACGATCGCGCCCAGGGCTCCGTACTCCATCCCGACGTCAAGGGTGAACTGCAGCCTCGGCCTCAGCGCAAGGGCCGGCTTCTGGAGGTCATTGCTCAAAGCTTGGCCGAGGGCGGCTGCGTCTCCAGCGCGCAGAGCCGCCATCAAGACATCCGACATCCGTGGCTCGACCGGCATGTGACCGGCGACCATCCGGTCGTACTCGGCGTAGACCTCGGGTGTCGAAAGCCCTCGGTCCGCCAACGCAAAGACCCAGGGGAAGTGGCCTCTCGCTAGCGCCGGCGTGAGCTGGGTGCCCGTGCCAACCCCGACCGCAGTGCCGCCGAGCAAGGCGAACGGCACATCCGCCCCCAGTCCCTCGGCGAGCTCCTGGAGCTGTGAGCGCTCCCAACGCAGGCCCCACAGGTGGTCGCAGGCAAGAAGGGCTGCAGCAGCGTCCGCCGAACCCCCAGCCATGCCGCCCGCCACCGGGATGCCTTTGTGGATGTGCAGATCGACGTCGCCGGGTACGTCTGCTGCCTCGGCCAACGCCAACGCCGCACGCACGGCAAGGTTGGACTCGTCCGCGGGCACGTCCGCGGCGGACTCACCCGTCACGTTCACCGTGACGCCCCCGTCGTTGGGAGACGCCGTGACGTCGTCATACAGCCCGACGGCATGAAAGACATTGACCAGGTCGTGGTAGCCGTCGGGGCGTCGCCCGCCGACCGAGAGCTGGAGGTTGAGCTTCGCCGGAGCCCGCACTGTGACCGAGCCTTCGCTCCGCAGATCGGGGCGCAGCGCATCCGTGGTCACAACGAAGACCCTACGGCCGGGCGGTGGGCGGCGAGCGCGGCGAACTGACCTACAGACAGCTGCTCGCCGCGCAGTCCAGGATCGATACCTGCAGCTCGCAGGGCGAGCTCGGCGGCGGCTGCGGAGCCAGCCCAACCCGAGAGAGCTGCCCGCAGGGTCTTGCGGCGTTGAGCAAACGCTGCGTCGACGACTGAGAAGACCGCCGCTCGTCCGACGTCGCTCGCTGGCGGCGCTCCGTGGTCGACGGAGACCAGGCCGGAATCCACGTTGGGGGCCGGCCAGAACACGGTGCGCCCGACGGCTCCCGCACGGCGGACCTCGCCGTACCAACGCGCTTTGACCGACGGCACGCCATAAACCCTGCTCCCTGGGTCGGCCGCGAGCCGATCGGCGACCTCGGCCTGAACCATGACCAACGTCCGGCGCAAGGAGGGCACGAGCTCCCAGAGGTGCAGCAGGACCGGGACGGCGATGTTGTACGGGAGATTGGCAACCAGCGCAGTGGGAGGGGGGCCTGGAAGGGCCTTGATGCGCAAGGCGTCGGCCTCGACGACCGTGAGCCGATGAGCGAGGTCGGGGGCCCGGCTGCCCACAGTTCGTGGCAGCTCTTGAGCAAGGGTGTGCTCGATTTCGACCGCGACCACCGAATCCACCTTCCCCAGCAGACCCAGCGTGAGGGAGCCGAGTCCGGGACCGATCTCGAGGACTCGGTCGCTGCCCTCGAGGTCGGCGACCCTGACGATGCGCCGGACGGTGTTGGCGTCGATGACGAAGTTCTGTCCGCGCTGCTTGGTCGGTCGAAGGTCCAAGCGCTTCGCCAGATCACGAACCTCGGAGGGACCAAGCAGCTGAGCACCGCCGTCATCGGTCACGAACGCGGGACCCTCAAGTGAACAGCCGTCGACCGCAGGTCGGCCACGGTTGCGCACCCCTGTCGCGGTAAAGGAGTTTTGCGCGATAGGTCTGCTCGGCTCGGGAGGCGTCGATCGGGTTGCCCGTGCCGCCCACTCCCCGCCAGGTGCTGAGGTTGAACTGGTAGAGCCCGAAGTAGATGCCTCCTCCGCCAATGGCTCGTGGGTTTCCGCTGCTCTCGCAATACGCCAGCGCCCCCCAGTTCAACGAGTCCACGCCGCCCGTGCTCCGGCGCGTGGGAGTGGAGCTCGGCCGAGCCTTGGTGCCGTAGGCCACCACTCGGGCCACCGGTCTGCGGAGAACGACCGTGCCAGCGCTGGCCTTCGACACGACAGCGCCGTCATGCAGCGTCAGCACGTACGTCGACTGGCTAAGCCCTGCTCTTCCCTTCTTCACGACCTTGGTGACTCCTCGATAGAGGGAGGCGTCGGCCCGCTTCTTGGTCGAGAACGGGATCCGCTTGCGCGTCACCGATTGATCAGTCGTGACCCGCACCACGGTCACGATCAGACCATCAACGGGAGCCAGCGTGAGATCGGTGCTCAGCAGGTCGGCTTCGGCCACCTGCACGCCGGCCACGAACAGGACAGCAGCCACCGAGGGAGCCGTGGTCTGCAGAAACGTTGAGGTTCCGTCATGCACGACCGTCACAGATTTGGGCAGCCGCAGATCAAGGGCGAATCCGGTCAACGGGATCCGTGCCGACCGGGAAGCCGTCGTAGTCGCGGCCGCATAGCGGCCACCGAGGGAAGCCGTGAGCTCCTCGAGAGTGCTCGCAGTCGTCCAGATCTCGCGTCGCACCCCGTCGACGGTGAGGACGACCAGCCGCCCCGTTCGGACCACGATGCGCGACCCGTCAGCGATGGCTGCGTCCGGGGCGGGGACGACGGAGTCGTGCGGTCCGACCTGATGACCCTCCTCGGCCAGCAGGTCCCCGACTGTTGCGGAGTAGGTGTGAAGGGCGCGTTCGTCACCGTCGATGACGACCGTGACCGCCTTGTCTGCGGTAACAAACCCGGCGGTGCCCAAGACGACCGCACCCAGGACAAGGGTGCGGACAGCAAAGGCCGTGCGGGCGACAGCCACACTTCTCCAGAGCTCGATGATCCTGGGCACAGGTCCGACGGGGATCGACGCGATGAAGACACCACGGGCACGCAGCGGTCGCTGCGAACCTGAATCACCCGCCGGGGCTTCCCCGCCCCAGCCGACAAGCCCTCGACGCTAGTGGGTCGAGGCAGTCCGCGACCAGCAGAGTCCACAGAACGAACCGGGCAAAGCGCCGATCACTGACTAAAACGGTCCAAAAACAGTTCGGCTTGAGGCCGAGATCGCCGAGCAGAGCTCGTCCTCCGGGATCCCCAGGACCGTGGCCATGGCCATGATCGTGTGCGGGATCAGAAAGGAGGCGTTGGTCTTGCCGCGGTGCGGCTCGGGGGTCAAGAACGGAGCGTCGGTCTCCACCAGCAACCGGTCCAGCGGAGCGACGGACAGCGCGGCGCGCACGTTGGCCGCGTTCTTGAACGTCACGGTGCCGGCGAAGGAGAGGTACCAACCGCGATCGGCACAGATCCGGGCAAGCTCCGGGCCACCGGAGAAACAATGGAACACCACCGTCTCCGGCGCCCCCTCGGAGTCGAGAACCCGAACAACATCGTCATGTGCGTCTCGGTCATGGATCACCAGCGCCTTGCCATGTGCCTTAGCCATCGCGATGTGCCGCCGAAAGGACTCCTCTTGCGCTGGACGCCCCGCGTCGTCGGTACGGAAGAAATCCAGGCCGGTCTCACCAACCGCGCGGACCCTCGGATGCGCGGCCAGGGCATCGATCTCGGCATAGGCGGCCTCGAGCACGTCCGCCCCTTGCGCTGCGAGCCGAGGCACCTCGTTGGGATGAAGCGCGACACCGGCAAGGATTCCGGGAGTCGACGCCGCGACCTCCACCGACCATCGGGCACTCGGGAGGTCGCACCCGATCTGCACGATGCCCGCAACGCCAACAGCCTGCGCAGCCGCGAGTGCCTCGGCCACCGGGATCGCCCCATTGGATCCCGGGTCACCCTCGCGTCCCTCGAGCCCAATATCCAAATGACAGTGACTGTCATAGACAGGAACAGCCAGCGCCTCCGGCGCCTCCGGATACGTCACCGGCCCACCTTGCGGTTTCGGATCCTGGGGTTAAGGGCCTCGCGGAGGGGGGAACAGGGGCCGGGGGTCCAGGGCCCCGCTTGCCTACCATCCGTCCTCGCTGCGCTCGTCCTCCCGCCAGACCCGCCACGGCTGCGCGGAGCCCCGGACCCCCAACCCCTGCTCCCCGGGGCTCGGCAGCGTTGGCTCACGCGTCGCCTTCTAAACGAGCAAGCTCCTCCTCGACCACGGAAGGGTCGAGCTTGGTAAACACAGGAGTGGGCGCCCCCAAAGGAGTCCCGGGGACGATCGGGCGCCGCGCCCACGCGGTCTGCGCGGTGTAGTCCCCCGTGATGACGGCGTAGTCAGGGCCGCCGTCAAGGTCGGTGACCTCGCGTACCTCGGGTTGCGGGCTCACCGTTCCGGCGCCGCCGAGCAGCTCATGGACGGTCTGCGCGGAGTGCGGGAGGAACGGCGCCAGGATGGTGTTGCAATCCTGAACAGCCTGCAGCGCCACGTGCAGGACAGTCTCCATCCGGGCGGGGTCTTCGTTCTTGAGCTTCCAAGGCGCCTGGTCGGAGAGGTACTTGTTGGCCTCGGCAACAACCCGCATCGCTTCGCCAATTGCCGCCTTCTGACGCGAGCTCTCCAGCAGTCCGCCGATGGTGACAAAGCCCGCATCGACGGTCTCCAGCAGTGCGCGGTCAGCATCGAGCAGCTGACCAGGAGCAGGCACCGAGCCAACGTTCTTGGCGGCCAGGGAGACCGTCCGATTGACCAGGTTGCCCCATCCGGCGACGAGTTCATCGTTCGTGCGCCTCACGAACTCCGACCACGTGAAGTCAGTGTCCTGCGTCTCCGGTCCGGCAGCGGCGATGAAGAAGCGAAGAGCATCGGCCTGATAGCGCTCGAGGAAGTCCCTGACGTAGATGACAACTTGGCGGGAGGAAGAGAACTTCCGACCCTCCATGGTGAGGAACTCACTCGACACGACTTCAGTCGGCAGGCCAAGCGCTCCCAGCGCCCCTTGCGTGCCGCCGTGGGATCCCAATCCGTCATAGCCGAGGAGGATGGACGGCCAGATCACGGAGTGGAAGACGATGTTGTCCTTGCCCATGAAGTAGTAGGCGCCGGCGTCGGGGTTCTGCCACCACTTGCGCCACGCCTCGGGCTCACCCGTACGTCTGGCCCACTCCACCGAGGCTGACAAGTAGCCGATGACGGCGTCGAACCATACATAGATCCGCTTGTCGGGCCGGTCTTCCCACCCCTCGAGCGGGATGGGCACGCCCCACTCGAGATCGCGAGTGATGGCCCGTGGTTGAAGGTCATCGAGCAGGTTTCGGCTGAACTTCAAGACATTGGGACGCCAGTCCTTGCGAGACTGCAACCACGATCCGAGCGCCTCACTGAAGGCCGGCAGATCGAGGAACAAGTGCTCGGTCTCGACGAACACCGGCGTCTCGCCGTTGATCCGGCTGCGCGGGTTCTTGAGGTCGACCGGGTCGAGCTGGTTGCCGCAGTTGTCGCACTGGTCCCCGCGCGCGCCGTCGTAGTTGCAGATCGGGCAGGTGCCCTCGATGTAGCGGTCCGGCAGGGTGCGCCCGGTGGAGGGCGAGATGGCCCCGAGCGTCGTCTTCGGGACGACGTACCCGTTGCGATGCAACGTCTTGAAGAGCTCCTGCACGACGGCGTAGTGGTTGCGAGTGGTCGTGCGCGTGAACAGGTCGTAGGACAACCCGAGGCCCTGCAGGTCTTCGACGATCACCCGGTTGTAGCGGTCAGCCAGCTCGCGGGCTGTGACTCCTTCGCGGTCAGCCTGCACCTGAATCGGGGTGCCGTGCTCGTCAGTGCCGCTGACCATCAAAACGTCGTCGCCGGCCATCCGGTGGTAGCGGCTGAACACATCTGAGGGCACGCCGAAGCCGGACACGTGTCCGATGTGCCGCGGGCCGTTCGCATACGGCCAGGCGACGGCGGTCAGGATGGGGCGAGACATGGCCCCGATCCTAGGCGCGCTGCGTCCGACCCACCGAGCGCTATACGCCACCGGTGGTCGGACGCAATGAAGCGTCGTACAGGGCGTGTGGCGGGAGGCCTGTCGCCGCGGAGACCTCCGCCGCCGCTTCCTTGCGTCGGGCTCCGGCAGCAACCAGGCGCTGTACGTCGACTGCCGCCAGGTCCAGGTCAGCGGGCTTAGGGGGCAGCGCGCCCTGGACCACCACGGTGATCTCACCCCTGACCCGGTCCTGGGCCCAGGCGGCCAGGTCCCCGAGGGGGCCGCGCCGGATCTCCTCATAGGTCTTGGTCAGCTCACGGCAGACCGCTGCCGGCCGGTCCGCGCCGAACGCCTCGGCCATCGCAGCCAGTGAAGCCGCGAGGCGGTGCGGCGCCTCGAAGAACACCATCGTTCGCGACTCGGCGGCGAGGGCCGTCAACACCTTGGAGCGCTCCCCGGCCCTGCGCGGCAAGAAGCCTTCGAAACAGAAGCGGTCCATGGGCAGGCCGGAGAGAGCAAGCGCGGTGAGCACCGCAGACGGCCCGGGTACGGCCGTGACCCGTACGCCGGCAGCCACTGCTGCAGCGACCAACCGGTAGCCGGGATCCGACACCGAGGGCATCCCAGCGTCAGTGACGAGCAGCACGGTGTCCCCGGCCAGCAGCGCCGCAACCAGGTCTGGAGTTCGCGCCACTTCATTGCCCTCGAAGTAGGAGACCACCCTCCCCGTTGTCCGGACCCCCAGGTCATCGCAAAGCCGGCGCAGCCGCCGGGTGTCCTCAGCAGCAACGACGTCAGCCGTGGTGAGCAGCTCAGCGAGCCTCGCCGGGGCGTCGCCAGGATTGCCAAGCGGCGTACCCGCCAGCACCAACAACCCTGGGTCCATCTCTGCACCTAACCCGTCACCCCCGCGGAGTGTTTCGGTTTTTTAGGGGGAACCCGCGGGGGGGGGGGCAAAAAGAAAACAAACAGGGGGGGGGGGGGGGGGGTTGGGGGGCCCGAAGGATGGGGGGGGGGG
>JANPBY010000119.1:0-1746 GCA_031430645.1 Actinomycetes bacterium | reverse complement strand
CTGGCGCGAACCAGAGTGTCCTGCCACTCAGATACATGAGAGGCCATGCCCCGAGAACGCGCCTTCCCCACAGCGAACCCCAGAACGGCGGTTCTGCGGTTCGCAGGCATCAACGTTGTTCATTATCGACTGAGCATGCCTGATGCGCTCATTCGGGTCCCCGCCGGGTTGGCAACTCCGGCGAAAAGTGGAAACCGCTTCGCGCTTCGAGCGACGTCTTCAGGAGCTTGAGGATGATCGGGGCGGGAGATTGCTAGCCAAATGGGTACTGATGCCATGCCTGGTCGAGAAGGAGATTTCGCCGTCCCTCACTTGGGATGGTCGTGCCGAGATACCAAGATCGCCGCTCGGGTCCGCAGCCACGCCTCTGAGGTGTTGTAACGCCTCGTCACCCTCAAGGGTGACGAGTGCCTCGAGGTCACTCAGAGAAGCCACGAGCGTTTGGGGGCTTCCGCCACTTCAGGTGGGTCATAGAGCACTGAGTTCGCCAGGTAGTACGGCTCTGCCGTGACGACCAACCCCAGGATCGGCCTATCACTTGGGATTCCTGCCACGTGGGGCGCGCCTTCAAGGATCCACTTGGCTGTGCGCGTGATCTGTTCCTTCGCAAATCCGAAGAGGCTGTCCATTTGCTGCCTCATTTCCGGTCCGCCGGCACGATCGGCCAGCCGGAATCTTGAAGACTTGACCTCAACCAGCAGCAAAAGGGTCGGCCACTCGACGATGAAGTCAACCGTCGCGTGCTCGCCCTCGCTGTCCCGGAACCTAATCTCTGGGCGCACGCGTCCAGTGCTCAAGAGCGACAACTGTCGTCCGACATAGTGCTCTGTGAGTCGGCCCAGATCTCTCGCGAAGGCGTCTCCGTGCGTGGCGAGACCGGCGTAGAAGAGGGAGGCGGGAGTGATCGCCCAAAGAAGGAACCGCGGGACGGGTGCGAGCAGTTGAGTCGCGCCAAGTTGGACTAGCGGGTGGACAACGAGCGGATTGAATCCGTAGCGCTCCAGTCCGGCCGGGATAGCGGGGAGGGGGAGGGCCCGGATCTCCGGCAGAGATGCGGTCAGCGCCTCGATGGTGGCATGGAAGGCTTCGAGAGGGACCTGCTTCCACACCTCAACAAAGTTTGGCTGGGCGAGCCACCCCGGATCCACCCAACCACCGTGCATACGAGCGCCGACGTACAACGCGAACCTTGCCCCCACTGCCTGCGACAAGGGACAACCAATCAACTGGCTGAGCGACTGCTCGCTGACCACCTCGAGGCCCTGCACAGAGGAGAGCCCATCCAGCACCATCGCGTGTGTACGGCCCACGAGCGTCCAGTCAGGCTCCTGATAAGAAAACTGCTCGTGTGCCACGCGGGTGAGAAGTTCGAGTGGGTCATCCCCTTCCCGGGAATCGTGGATCTGATTGAAGGCATGTCCGAGGCGAAGCACATCAGCAGGGGTAGGCGTCGAGTCCCGATACTCATTTCCGAAGAGCACTGATTCCCTGGCCGCCGCCGCGAGTGCCCATGGGGGGCATGCGGCCCACTCTGGGCCTTTCGGCGTCTCCTCGAGGCGAATCGACTCGATGGCGAGAGCAGGCAAGAGCTGGGTCGGCCGGTAGCGGCGGACAGCCTGACGGAACGTGTCATATCTGTGCGCGTAGTACGGCGAATAGCCTGGCACCCATGCCTCCTCTGGTCGCGCCTCCCAGCACGGTCGAGCCCGCCCCCTACCCGCGGGAGCCTGACACCCAGCAGGATGG
>JANPBY010000118.1:0-35077 GCA_031430645.1 Actinomycetes bacterium | reverse complement strand
AAAAAACACCAACCTCACCCCGGGGAGGGGTGAAGCCGGGGAGCCAAGTCTCGAGCTCGGTGATGAGCGAGACCTCGGCGCCGAGCTGACAGAGCACGCCGATGCCACCGAGCCAGACCCGGTGGACGAGGAGGTACTCCGGCGGAAGGTTGAGCTTCAGCCCGGTGGACCAATTCTCTGACCGCGGATCGTTGATCCGGCGGAACTGCTCCTGCATCCATGGACGGTCGAAGCGAAACGTCGGATGGGATGCGGGCTCGACGAAGGGGGCCAGGTAGTCGAGCAACGATTGGGCGTCGATGGAGACCTTGGGCTTGATGAAGCCCTCGGCGCGCAACCCCTCCTCGACGGTGGTCGCGTCCCCGGCCAGCGCCACTGACAGCAGGCGGCCGATCGCCGGCGACAGCCCCCCGGGCAGCCGGGCCACAGCGCCGTAGTCGAGGACTCCGAGCCGCCCGTCGGGAAGGATCCGGTAGTTGCCCGGGTGCGGATCGGCGTGCAGCAGGCCGGCCCTCGCCGGCGAGGCAAAGAGGAAGTGGATGTAGCGCTGGCCGGCGTGGTCGCGCTCCGCCTGGGTACCCTCGGCTATCACGCGGGACAGCGGCCTGCCGTCCATCCATTCAGAGACCACAACGTGCTGGGCACCATCGAGGACTGCCGGGACCGCGATGTTCGAGTCATTGCGATAGGCGTCGTAGAACCCTTGCTGCGCCTCACGTTCGAGGCGGTAGTCGAGTTCTTCGACCATCCGGTCACGCAGCTCTTCCGCGAGCGGTTTGACGTCCATCCCGGGCACGAGCGCCCCGAAGAGTCGCCCCATCCGAACGATCTGCCCGAGGTCCGCCTGCAGCGCTTGCTCGGCCCCTGGGTATTGCACCTTGACGGCAACGTCGGTGCCGTCCTTCCACACGGCCCGATGTACCTGGCCGATGGAAGCCGCCGCGGCGGGGGTGTCGTCAAAGGACTGGAACCTGCGCCGCCACTGCCGGCCGAAGGACTCCGCAAGTACTCGATGTACAGACGCTGCGTCCATGGGTGGGGCGGCTTCTTGGAGCTTGGTGAGCATGGCCCGGTAAGGCCCCGCCATCTCCTCGGGGAAGGCTGCCTCGAAGACGCTCATGGCTTGCCCGAACTTCATGGCGCCGCCCTTGAGCTCGCCGAGCACCCGGAACACCTGCTCGGCCGTCGCACGCTGGATCTCAGCGGCGACAAGGTCAGCCGGTCGTCCGCCGACTCGTTTGCCAACCCCGATGGCCTTGCGCCCCGCAAAGCCCAGTGGCAGCGAGGCCAGCTTGGCCGTGCGGGTCACGGCTCGTCTCGGCAGCTCGGTCACCGCCTCATTGTCGCCCTCCCCAGGCGCATCCGCAGCGAGGATGCGTGGCGTACGTCCTCCGGCGAGGCTCTCCGCCGGGGAGCCGGAGGACGTACGCCGTGCCGGCCTCGACACCAACCGTGGTCTCGTCGGAGGCTGGCTCGGGGTCGGACAGCCACCCGAGCACCATCAGCGAAGCCAAGGCAGCCGCACACGTGGCCAAGACGACGTCGCACGCCTCGACAGAGGAACGAGTTGCTGCACCCCGCCCCCCTCGACCGTGGATGGTTCCGAGCTGGGCCGCAACCAGAGGCCAGTCCGGGTCCCGGTCGTTTCGGTGCAGGTCAATGCACCGAAGGCACGGCCCTCCTCCCGCGAGGACGAGTGGTCCGACCGTTGCCGTGGTCTCGAGCATCGTTACCGGCAGGTGCGGGATCCCGCTCCCGAGCAGGGAGTCGCCCACCGAGGGGTCAATGACCGGCGACCCCGTGAGGACCACGAGGTCGGGCGGCTGGTTGGCATCACGGCGCATGCTCGGAGCCGTACGTCGCGCTGCCGCCACCGCAGCGTCAGACCGAGGTTGACCGACTGAGCCCTGGTGCGGCCCAAGCGGGGCAATGTCTCCCGGCCGGACGGCCTCGTCATCGACCACGGAGACTGTCCCCACTCCGGAGGCGGCGAGCAGTCCGGTGACTGCGGCGCCGACCCGGCTGGCGCCTCGAACTTCTACGCAGGCGGCGCGGCGGCGAGCGAAGGCGGCAAGACCCAGGCTGCGGACCGGCGCTACCAGGGACAAGGCTGCCAGGTCGCCTGCGAGGCGGTCCCGGTCAGCTGGTGACAGCGAGGCCAGGCTGTGGGTGTCAGTGGCGGCGTCGGCCAAGCAATGGCCCCTCTCGAGCAGCCCCAGCAATCGTTCGGCCCGGGACGGCGTCAGTCCGAGGTTTGCCGCATGGGCCAGCGCGCCCGGCCGGTCCCGACGTCCATCCAGACTGAGCAGAAAGCTGGCGTCGCGAGGATCCACTCCGGCGAGGACGACAGGGTTACGCGTGCCGGCGCCGAGCTGGAGGCTGTCCGAGCCACGCCAGACTCGAGTGAGCGCAGGTGGCAGGAGAGGGCGACGGATGCGTGGGGTTGGTTCGGTCATGGAGCCGAGCCTGCGCGTGCAGCCCTGTGGAGCGCAGCGGTCGTCCCCAGGGCAGCCGTGCTAAGGCACGCGGCGCCAAGTGCAGGAACCACGAACGGAGCGGCCGTCAGGTGACGACCGCTCCGTTTTGTGTCGCGTGGGTAGGGCTCAGGCCTTGCCGAGGATCCGGTTGACCTTCGTGCCGCAGACCGGGCAAATGCCCTGAGCCATACGGCGACCGGAGGCGCTCACATTGATCACGCCGGTGAACTCGCGCTTCGCCTTGCACTTCACGCAGTAGGCCTCGCCTGTGTAATCGTCGGCCATCGCGGGTCCTCCTCGGTTCGGTCGGCGCCCGCTCGGGTGCGTGCGCTGCGATCGGCGGTCACCTTACGTCAATTCCGCCCCCAACCTGGGGACGCGGCCCGAAAGTCGTGTCTGATCGTGGCTCAGGCCGGGCTTCCTGCCGTTATGGACGAGGCCCCCAAGTCGCACGTTGTGCCCGTCCACCTTCCCCTTGCGGACGCACACAGCGAGTTTTCTCGGGGGCCTCGATGGGGCGGGACGCTATGCGCGAGGCGGCCTGGCCGTCAACGGGCGGCGGGGTCCGCCTGTGGACAAGGCTGTGGAGCACCTGGGGACACTGTGGCGCGCCCCTGTGGACAGCCGGTGCGCGGACCTGGGGACGGCTGGTATCACCTCGAGCGACATGGGTTCTGACCTGCGCAGACGCTGTCCACCGGCTGTGGAGGAAAACTCATCCCAAACTATTTTCGAGCGTAGGGGGCTCGTCGAGGGAAGTGCCTGGGGGATGGCGGCCGTACTCTCGCCGTCATGGTGGATCCAGCCGACCCCTCTGGGTTGCCCCTCGAGGTCGAGGTCCGGCGCAGTGCCCGGCGCCGCCGCACCGTGAGTGCCTACCGGGAGGGCACCCGCACCATCGTGCTGCTTCCGGCACGCATGTCGAAAGCCGAGGAGGCGCACTGGGTCACGACGATGGTCGAGCGCCTTGACCGCTCAGACCGGCGGCGAAGGCCCTCCGACACTCAGCTGATGGTGCGCGCCGAGCACCTGTCGACTCGCTATCTCCAGGGCCGCGCCCGCCCGAAGTCGGTCCGCTGGGTCGACAACCAGAACGGCCGGTGGGGGTCGTGCACTCCCGTCGACGGCACGATCCGACTGTCCAGGCGCCTCGAAGGGATGCCCGGCTTCGTCGTCGATTACGTGCTCCTTCATGAGCTCGCCCACCTCCTGGCCCCAGGGCATGGACCCGACTTCTGGCACTTGCTCGAGGGCTATCCGCGGCTGGAACGTGCGAGGGGCTACCTCGACGGGTTTTCCACGGCCGCCAGCCTCGGGCTCTCCGACGGGGGCACGCCAGGCACAGATGGTTCCGCCGACGCCGAGGACGGGGCGCTCTTCTAAGCGAGCAGGCGTGCTCGTCCTGCGGTGACCAGAGCGCGTACCGATCCATCGACGCCGGCTGGAAGGTCCCGCACGCCGAACCATCGGACGTCCAGGGATTCCTCGCTGACGACGGGAACGGCGCTGGCTGCAGTCACCGCCAGGTATTGCACGTCGAGATGGCGCAAGGCGCCAGGGGTCTTGCAGTCGACCGTGTGGAGGTCGAGGAGCAGCGGCCCGTGACCGACCACAGTGAGGGACGCGACTCCGGTTTCTTCGCGGCCCTCGCGCAGCGCTGCGTCAACCAATGTCTGGTCGGCGTCCTCTAGGTGCCCGCCGGTCTGGAGCCAGCGCCGCAGCCGTGCGTGATGCGTGAGCAGCACGCGCTCGCCGTCGTCGGTCATGACCAGGACGCTCGCGGTGAGGTGGTTGGGGACGCAGGTGCGCCGAGCGCCGTCGGGATGCGTGCGCAGGTGAGCCACGTACGTCTGCCGCAGCTCGTCCTGAGCCTGTGATGGAGCCACCCAGCCGAGCAGGACCCGTAGTGCGTCGTCGTGCGCCGTCACGGAGTTTCAGGCTCGGGCGCTGCCTCGGTTGGGGGCGGAAGGTCGTCCAGGCCCGAGAGGTCAAGGGCGCCGGTGCCGACCACGAAGGCCACCGGGTCGTCGAGATCCTCAGCGCCAGGCAGCAGATCAGGGTGCTCCCACACGGCGTCCCTGCCATCGGGTCCGCGGACGGCAGCGAGTTCTTCCCACAGGGCCGCCGCTTCGCGCAGCCGCCGTGGTCGCAACTCCAGTCCGACCAGGGTCGCAAAGGTCTGCTCGGCCGGTCCGCCGGTCGCTCGGCGGCGACGCATCGTCTCGCGCAGGGCGGGCGCCGAGGGGAGCGCGCTCGAGGCGGTGGTGACGACGGCGTCGACCCAGCCTTCGACCAGTGCCAACAAGGTCTCCAGCCGAGCGAGCGCCAGCCGTTGAGCGGGCGTCTCCTCGGGCGCCAGCATGCCCTCCTGCATCGCGTTCTGCACCTGGCTCAGGTCGCTCGGGTCGATGCCCTGCATCATCTCTTCGAGCCGACTGGTGTCGACGGTGATGCCCGCTGCGTAGTCGGCAACGGCTGTGTGCAGTGAACCCTCGAGCCAGGCGACGTGGGAGAACAGTCGGTGGTGGGCGGCCTCGCGCAAAGCGAGATAGAGCCGGACCTCATCCTCGGGAATCTCCAGGCCTGCCCCTAGTTCTGCGACGTTTTGGGGCAGCAGGATCGCGATCCCGGGAGGACCGAGGGGGAGTCCGACGTCGGTGCCTGTGACCACTTCACCAGCTAGTTGCCCAACGCCTTGACCGACCTGGCCGCCGAACATGGCTCCGGTCAGTTGTTGGGCCATGCCGACCATGGCCCCGGCCATCGGCCGCATTTCCTCGGGCACCGCGGTCCCTGCCGTCTCGACGACCTTCAGCGCGACGGGCTCCACCAGCCGCTGCCAGGCAGGCATGGTGCCTTCGACCCACTCGGCACGACTCCACGCGGCCGTGCTCGTGGTGCCGGCCGGGAGGGCGGTCGCCCCGTCGAGCCAGACCTCGGCCAGCCGTACGGCGTCGTCGATGGCCCGCCGCTCGGCCTCGGACACCGACCGGTCGCCGCCAGCTGCTGCAGCTTTGCGCGCGGTGTCGACGGCCAGATCCCAGTTGACCGGGCCTCCTTCGTAGGACAGCAGCTTGCCGATCTCCTGCAGCGCAGCGCCGATGTCAGCGGGACCACCACCGCCGCCAAACAGCGCAGCGAGTGGATTGTCGGCTCCGAACGGCCCTCCCGCCCCAGAACCCGAACTTGCGCCGTCGCCGTCACCAGAATCGTCAGGGTCCTGGGGGATGCCGAAACCGAAGGGCGTGCTCACCGTGATCCACCTCATGCGCTCGCAGGGTCCGACGCCGTGGTCGGCGAGTTCGTTCAGTTCCGTTCAAGGTCAGTTGCGTTCAACGGCAGTTGCGTTCAACTACCGTAACGAGCAGTTGACCGGTCGTGACTCCCCACGGGCGAGACGTTCGCTGACGGCGCAGTCGAACGAGGATCTACCGTGGGAACTATGACGCAGAACCCGGTGCGCTTGGTGGACCTCCGATCGACTCCATTGTCGGTCGATGAGGTGCTGAGCGCCGTGGCAGACCCATCCGCTGGCGGGCATGCGGTGTTCGTCGGAACTGTGCGTGACCACGACGTCGGCCAGGACGTTGTGGACCTTTCCTATTCGGCCCACCCTTCAGCGGTCGCTGCCTTGGGCAGGGTGGCGGAACGCGTGGCCACCGCTGACGGCCTGGTCGGCGTCGCCGCAGTTCACCGGGTAGGTGACCTCAAGATCGGCGACCTCGCCGTCGTCGTGGCTGTGTCGGCGGTCCATCGCGGGGAAGCCTTTGCCGCTTGTCGCAGGCTTATCGACGAGCTCAAGGCCGAGGTGCCGATCTGGAAGCACCAGCGCTTTGCCGACGGGACTGCTGAGTGGGTAGGGGCAGGGTTCGGCAGCGAGTGACTGGTCGGCTTACGCTGACCGGGTGACGGTTCTCTACTGGCTGGTGGTGCCGCTGCTCATCACGGCGATCGCCGCCGTCTGGGTCGCCTTCGCGCACCGTTCACGGCCCCCGGCTGATCCGCGCGACTCGATGGCCGAGCACGAGCGTTTCCGGCAAGCCATGCAGCGTCAGGTCCCGCAACCTCTGCGTGTCCCGAAGTCCTCGGACGAGACGGATCTGTCCGCCTGATGGCCCCTCGCCTCGCCCGCCAGCTCCTCGCCGGCGCCTTGTTGGTGGTGCTCGTGGTTGTGGGGGCGCTGCTGCCGGTGCCGTACGTCGCGTTGTCGCCAGGTCCGGTCTACGACACCTTGGGCGAGGTCGACGGCAAGCCGCTCATCGTGATCACCGGCGGGCCGACGTACCCCACGGACGGTCGGCTGGATCTCACGACGGTGTCCGAGAACGGTGGTCCAGGGCGCCCGATCTCGTTGGTCGAGACCTTCGTCGGCTGGGTGCGCCCGGCCGTAGCCGTCCTGCCTGCGGATCTGCTCTATCCCCCGGATGCGAACCCGGATGAGATCGAGGAGCAGAACACCGCAGACATGGCCGAGAGCCAGGACTCTGCGACCGTCGCGGCTTTGCGCCAGGCGGGAGTTGAGCTCTCCACCACGACAGAGGTGGCGGAGGTCTCTCCGGATGGTCCTAGCGTCGACGTGCTCAAGGTCGACGACGTGATCCTCACAGTGAACGGCATCAAGGTGAAGACGCCTGAGGAACTTCGCGTGGCGATGTCGAAGGTCAAGCCCGGCGCCGACGTACGTCTCCGCATTGAACGCGCCGACGTCGAAAAGGCCGTCACCGTGACGACTGAGGCGGCCCAAGATGATCCGAAGCGTGCGGTCCTCGGTATCTTGCCGCGCCTTGGTTACACCTCCGACCTGACCGTCGAGATCCAGCTCGACAACGTCGGGGGACCAAGTGCCGGTTTGATGTTCGCCCTCGGGATCTACGACAAGCTGACTCCCGGCGCGCTCACCGGAGGTTCCCACATCGCGGGCACCGGAACGATGGCCATCGACGGGGCGGTCGGACCGATCGGTGGGATTCAGCAGAAGCTGATTGCGGCTCGCAACGACGGCGCCACCGTGTTCCTCGTCCCCGCTGACAACTGTGCGGAGGCTGCGTCCTCGGCGCCGTCCGGCCTTCGTCTGGTTCGCGCGGAGTCGCTTCGCTCGGCCACCGACTCACTTGAGGCTCTGCTCAAGGACGGCGAGGCAGGCTCGCTGCCTGCCTGCTGATCGGTTCGCTACTGGCCGGGTTCAGTCGTCGAAGGTGGCGGTGAGTGCTTCAACGAGCCCGGGGGCCAGGTTGTCTCCGGACAGGACTGATTGTTCGTCGTCATGGCTTCGGAAGCGCACAGTGCAGGCCTGGCCGCCATCGCGGAGCACTGCGACGGCGAGGCGTACCTCTTGTCGTTGAGGATGCTCGGCCACGACGCGCAGGATCCCCGCCTGGTCGTCGGGTAGGTCCCCTTCGACCTCCGCGGGGAGCATCACCCGTTCGACAACCAGGGCGGCTCCTGCGACCGCCTCGGGCCAGGCAAGCTGGTGCAGGAGTTCTTCGAGCGTGGCCGCGTCGGGGAGCTGGTCCTGCTCCACAGGCGTCCAAGGCGCAGTCGTTTCTGGTCCAAGAGTCTCGGCCAGTGCTGGTTCGTGCGCGAGCAATTGGGCCGTCTCGACCAGCGCAAAGACCCGCCATGCCTGGTCCCAGCCGGCAGCCCCTGCATGACGTTCGACATCGAGCAGGACGGCAGTGAGCAGATCGGGCGCGGGGGGGAGCGGCTCGGTCACAGCACCATCTTTGCGCATCTCTACGCCATCACGGTGCGGTCTCGAAGCCGCAGCGGGCGGCTCACGATGTCTCGTTGACCAACTTCCCCAGGTACCGTGGCGAAGTGTCGTTCGAGATGCCCCCAGAGGGCCCGCCCCCGCAGGACCCGGCCCGACCCACCACCCTTCGGCCGCGGCCATCGGGCCGCGGGGGTGCATTGCTCCCGACCCTGGCGATCGTCGGCGCCATCGTCGTGGTCTTCGTCGTCTTCACCGGCTACTACACACAGTGGCTCTGGTTCCAGTCCGTAGGCTTTTCTTCGGTCTTTACCAAGGAGTTGACGACCCGGCTCCTCCTCTTCGGCTTCTTCGGGCTGTTCATGGGCGTCGCGCTGGGCTTCACCATCTGGCTTGCCTACCGATTGCGGCCGGCCTTCAGGGGCATGACACCGGAACAGCAGAACCTGGAGCGCTACCGCGTCTCCCTTGAACCGGTCCGCCGCCGAGTCGTGATCGCTGTTGCGGTGCTGTTCGGCCTGCTCGCCGGAGCGACAGCTGCGGGTGAGTGGCGCACGTACCTCCTGTTCGCCAACAGTCAGCCTTTCGGGATCAGCGATCCGCAGTTCGGCACCGACGTGTCGTTCTACGCCTTCCGATTGCCCTTCCTGCGCTTTCTCGTCGGGTTCGGCTTCGGGACAGCGTTTCTCTGCATCGTGGCGGCGGCGGTCGTGCACTATCTCTATGGCGGCATCAAGCTTCAGTCGCCCGGTGAACGCTTCACTCCCGCGGCGCGGGGCCACCTTTCGGTGCTGATCGGCATCTTCGTGCTTTTGAAGATGGCGTCGTACTGGCTCGATCGCTTTGATCTGGTCGTCAGTGATGGCACCCGGTTCACCGGCGCTGGCTACACCGACGTCAACGCGATCCTCCCAGCGAAGAACATCCTGATGTGGATCGCCTTGGTCTGCGCATTGCTGTTCTTCGTCAATGTCTTCCGGCGCACGTGGCAACTGCCCCTGCTTGGTCTTGGTTTGTTGGTTCTGTCCGCTGTGGTCATCGGGGGGATCTATCCCGCGGTCGTCCAGCGGTTCGAGGTGAGGCCCTCAGAGCCCGGCAAGGAGAGCCCTTACATTCAGCGCAACATCGACGCGACCCGTCAGTCCTACGGCCTCGCGGGGATTCAGGAGCAGGAGTACCAAGCCACTTCGACCCCGACGGCGGCTGCCCTCGCTGCCGACCGGAGCACCGTTGACAACGTTCGGCTCCTCGACCCGGCCGTCGTCTCCGATACCTACCAGCAGGTGCAACAGATCCGTGGGTTCTACGGATTCCCTGACCCGTTGGACGTCGACCGATACGTGATCAATGGTGAGGAGCGGGATGCGGTTGTCGCGGTCCGCGAGATCGACTATTCCGGACTGCCGGATGGGCAGCAGAACTTCGCCAACCGCCACACGACCTTCACGCACGGATTTGGTTTCGTCGCGGCTTATGGCAATACGGCCCAGGCCGATGGCAGCCCGTCCTTCTTCTCCTTCGACGTGCCCAACCAGGGCGAGCTGAAAGTCGATCAGCCGCGCATCTACTTCGGTGAGAACACGACGGTCTACTCCATCGTGGGTGGTCCCGCCGGTTCGGCACCGCAAGAGCTGGACTTCCCCGATGACTCCAGTGCCACCGGTCAGTCCAACAACACCTATGCAGGGGCTGGCGGCGTTCCGGTTGGCTCGCTCTTCAATCGATTGGTCTTCGCCGTCCGGTTCCAAGAAGGCAACATCTTGTTGTCGGACCTGGTGAACTCCGACTCCAAGATCTTGTGGGACCGCACGCCTCGGGAACGCGTCGAGCAGGTGGCGCCTTGGCTAACCGTTGATGGCGACGCCTACCCCGCGGTGGTGGACGGCCGGATCGTCTGGGTGGTCGACGGCTACACCACGAGCAACGGTTACCCGTACTCCCAGCGAACGACGCTTGGCGAGGCGACAGCTGACGCGCTGACGGAGAACACCCGCTCGGTCATCGCGCTTCAAGCCGACCAGGTCAACTACATCAAGAACTCGGTCAAGGCAGTCGTTGATGCCTATGACGGCACGGTGAAGCTCTACGAGTGGGACACGACGGACCCCGTTCTCAAGGTCTGGGAAAAGGCTTTCCCGGGGACAGTCGAGAGTTATGAGCAGATCCCCGAGTCACTCCTCCCGCACTTGCGCTACCCCGAGGACCTGTTCAAGGTCCAGCGCAACCTGCTGGCCCGCTATCACGTAACGACGCCCCTTGAGTTCTACAGCGGCCAGGACTTCTGGAAGGTCCCTTCGGACCCCACCGCCACGGGTGCGTCCGGAGTTGCTCAGCCTCCGTACTACCTGTCAGTGAAGATGCCGGGCCAGCCGACGGCAGCGTTCTCTCTGACCACCACGTTTGCCCCGCAGAAACGCGAGACACTGGCTGCCTTCATGGCCGTGAACGCAGAACCGGGCCCTGACTACGGAACGATCAGGTTGCTCCGTCTGCCGCGGAACACCACGATCCCCGGACCCGGACAGGTGCAGAACAATTTCGAATCCGATCCGGACGTGTCGCGGGACCTCGCGCTGTTCCGCAGCCAGGGGTCTGACGTCGATCTGGGCAACCTGTTGACCTTGCCGGTCGGTGGCGGACTCCTCTATGTCGAGCCGCTCTACATCAAGGCATCCTCAGGTCAGTCCTATCCCCTGCTGCGCAAGGTGCTGGTCTCCTTCGGAAACCGTGTCGGGTACGCCACCACGCTTGAGGGCGCTCTCGCAGAGGTGTTCGGTGAGTCGACCGGAGGCAAACCCGACCCCGATCCGGGCACCGAGGAGCCGGGCAGTGGGTCGGCAGCCAAGGACTTGGCCGACGCTCTTTCTGACGCTCAGAAGGCCATCGTCGCGGCCGACGAGGCACTCAAGATTGGCGACTTCGCCGCATACGGGGTGGCACAGAGCCAGCTCGAGGACGCCATCGCGCGCGCGGTGATCGCCCAGCGCGAGCTAGACGGCTCCCCGGCTCCCGACCCGTCGGCGTCGGCGGACCCTGGCATCAGTCCGTCGCCGTCGGCAGCCGCAGCCACGTTCGCTCCCTAGGTTTCTCGAGTGAGCGGCGCCCAACCCGCGTTGCTCATTTGGCCCGCCGCCAACGGTCGACTAGACTGCTCATACCCGACGCGGGGTGGAGCAGCTCGGTAGCTCGCTGGGCTCATAACCCAGAGGTCGCAGGTTCAAATCCTGCCCCCGCTACCAACGTTTTCGCAGGTCAGGGCCATGATCACTGATCATGGCCCTGATTGCGTGATGGCAGAATGTCGGCAAGCTTGCCGACACTGGCGGTCGCCGATAGCGGGTTGACGCCGGTACGTCCGACTTGGTGGACGGGCGGAGACGCTCCTGGACGTCCCGTCTGCTCCGGTGGGCTAGAACGCCGTTTGACCTCTGGGTCGAAAACCCAGAAGACTCTGAGCAGCATCTCAGACGTGAGACTTAGACCGTACGAGCCGGGTGCATCGACCTCTGAGACGACTCTCGGCAGCGCCGTCGCATGGCTCAGTTGTGGGGCGTGCGCCCTGTGCCCAGCGAACGGGCGAGGACGGTGACGCGGTAGCGCGCACCGGTCTTGGTGAAGATCGACTTGAGGTGGTCTTGCACCGTGTGCTCGGACAATGCCATCTGGCGCGCCATCGCCCGGGTGTCCGCGCCAGTGGCGAGCAGTCCGACCAGCTCGTACTCACGGGGGGTGAGGGCGAAGGCGCGGCCGAAGAGCTCGAGACGCTCGGTGGCGGACGTCTCCTCGATCGTCACGACGATGCCTGGTGTGGAAGGGTCAGGCCCGATCGGGTGCAGCTCGATGTCGGCGATTCTGGCCGCGCGAAGGGTGAGCCAGAAGCCGTCGCTGAGGTGCGTGCGGGTGGACGCCGGGTGGTCGTCGACGCCGGCTTCGATGGCCAGCAGCTGCGCGGCGACGTTGTAGACGCTCGCAGGGACCGCGTGTGAGTCAGGCCCGGGTGGGAGCAGGACGTCCAGCCAGTGTTGGGACGCCGCAGTTCGACTGGTGATGCGCAGACCGTCGTCCAGCGTCAGCACCACCGGCCCGACGTCGTGGCGGTGCGGCGTCGCCGCTTCGACGAACGTGCGCGCCTGGCATTCACGCAGGGCGGTGGTCACCGTCGGGGCGACAACGGCGAGGAACTCGGCTTCTGGCCCATCGAATCGTTCGCTGTGGTCGTCGCGCCACAGGTCGAGGAATCCCCAGCAACCGAAGGAGTCTGCGAAGACCGTCGACGCCACGTCGCAGATGCCGTTCCTGCTCAACATCTCGCGCCACTCCCTGCTGTGACCGACTTCGTCGTCTCGCGCGTTGCTCAGCAGTCCCACGGGTGAAGTCGTGTGCATCAGGGCAGTCCATCGGTGTAAATCCGTCCCGTACTTCGCCCGGATCACCGCCGGCAGCTCCCCGAGCCGGAGGCCGGGGATGTCGGCCAACGGGGCCGAGCCGACGGTGGTCACTGGATCGGTGAGAAGCCAGACATAGGCGTCGAAGCCGACCACCTCGGCGAGGACGTCGAGAACCGTGGCGCGTAGGGCCACGGAGTCAAGTGCCTGACGCGCGATGTCCTCTATCCGCTCGCGAGCTCGTGACTGCGCACGGGTGGTGGGCACGGCGTGAGCGTACGGCCTTCGGGAAAGTGGGTGGGTTTGCTCGGTTCGAAGGTGAACCCCAGGAATCTGGGATAGGTCGGAACTCATACAGCGACCTATCGTGTGGAGACCATCAGGTTTGGGACCGCACGGAGGGCCTGTGATGACGCTACGCATCGAGCACGCGATCCATGACTACGACCAGTGGAAGGCGGCGTTCGACAGTGCCAACGCTACAGACGCCTTCACCCAGTTTCGGGAGAGCCGAGCACCCGCGGGCACGCACGGATGCATCGACATCCTCGGCCCGCACTCTCCTTCCGCCGGAATGACCTGGTGGAACGGGTTGCCGAGCCCGACGCACATCGCGGCCAGGCGCATGTCCCTTCGCAGGCTGGTGGCGCCGGGTGCGCTTGCGCTGGTGATCGCCCTGTCCGTGAGCGCCTGCGGTGGTGCTAGCAACGCGGCAAGCCAGGTTGACGGCGTCGGTGCCGAGTTCGGTGCCAAAGCCCTCTCGGCGTGCGCAGTCGCCCAAGAGTCGAAGGATGGGTGGAGCAGCTTCCCTGTGCCGGGCTTTAACCCCTTCAAACCCGACGGATCGCAGCTGCCGGAAGTCGGGGTGTGGCTGGAAGGCGAGGTGGCACCGACCTGGGATGCGTGGCTGGCTGACCTGAGGGCTCTGGGGCAGCCGCCAACTGGTCGAGGGGCGTGGACGGAGGTTCTGACTCTCGTCGAGACGCTCGGCAACCTCAATGCAGCGCAGGTCCAGGCGGCGAAGGACGGCGATACGGGCGCGTTCGCGGCCGCAACCAACGCTAACAATGATCTCCAACCGGAGTTCGAACGAGTCGCCGCCGCCGCGAGCGTCGAGAAGTGTGCTGACGTCCACGGGGGGTAACGCAGGGTTGTCGCTCAGCGCGCTCTCCTCGCTCGCGGGCGTGGTCCGAGTTCGCCTAGTCCGGCCGGACCACTCCGTCAGCGGCCCCCCTAGCAGTCCTGGATCTTGCGAGCAGCGATTAGGCGCACCGCCTTCGAAATCTGGCAGATCCCACTGAATCGACGCCAACCGACCCAACTGACCCGGCAAGGCAATGTCGTGACGACAGAGTTCAGGGCGTTGACCAGGGGAGGAGGGGTCAATGGGTCCCTCGGTGTTCGAGGAGTCGGGTGCGTGGTACGCCAGCGAGTGCCGGAGATGATTCCGGTGACGACCAAACTCGCTGTTCGAGAAACTGGCTGAAGGCCAGTGCAGCGTCGGTACTGTCGAACTCCAGGTCGAGCATCAGGTAGCCCGGGTCCTCCACTGGCCAACGGATGGCGTGGCCACGGACCCCGGCGTTCACGCGAACCTGCGCAAAGTTGTCGAACGCCGCCTTCCACTTGTCGTAGTCATGGATCGCGTGCTCGATGCGCAGCGTGATCACTGGGCTCTCCGTCCGGTCTGGAAACCTGCTGGTTCAGCGTCACGGTAGGTCGCAGTTCGTGCTCCGCCCTATCCCAGATTCCTGGGGTTCACCTTCGGACCGAGCAAAATCACCGCACGTTCGCGAAGGACCGTCTGACGGTCGCGGTTGTCGTCGTGTTCCACGGGTCGGTGAGTCCGATCTCGCCGTGGAGCACGAGACGCTCGCAACGCCGGCCGCGCCGACTGAGGCTGCTGCAGGGCGTGATTCGGATGCTCACTTGCACAGGCCGAGGTCGACGAGTGCAACATCGATGTCAGGGGCAGAGGTGAAGCGTCGGCATCAGCAGGCTTCCGACCGCGTCAACAACGTCGATGTCGGGGGTGATCGAAAGCGCGTCCACCAGGCCGTCGCGGTAGCGTTGCCGCCCGAGGGCTCCCTCGTCCGAGATCTTGATGCGCACTGAGCACTTGGAGGCAACGGTGCTGAGCGACTATGTGGGCAAGAGCCGGTTCTTAAACCAGGGATAGCGGGTCGTCGCCGGGCAGCGTCTCATGCTGGCCACCAGCGACATCTTCCTCGGCTGGCTGCGCACACCGAGCCCTGACGGGACCGACCGCGACTACTACCTCCGCCAGTTGCGGGACTGGAAGGGATCAGCCGAGATTGAGCAGATGATTCCCGCAAGCATGGCCCTCTATGGCCGAGTGTGCGGCTGGACGCTGGCCCGGGCGCACGCGCGCTCGGGGGGCCGCGTGGCCATCGCGTCCTACCAAGGCAAGTCTGATGCGTTTGACAACGCCATCGCCGACTTCTCTACGAGCTACGCCGACCAGAACGAGCGTGACCACGCGGCGCTACAGGAAGCTGTGGACACCGGACGGGCACAGGCCCAGACCGGACTGTGACCGCTGTTCCACGAGCACGCTGAAGGGCCCCGTGCGGTTTCGTCCTGTGCTTCGACGGCTCCTAAGCCCAACGGGTCGCGTGGTTGAGCGACCCCGTCATCGGGCCGTCATGATGAAACGCGGGAGATTGACCGTTTTGTGTCACCCGATGAGACATTGGGCTCATGACTCAGGTGAGCGTCCGCGACCTCCGCAATCACGGCGGCGACGTACTCGACTCCGTGAGGCGCGGTGAGAGTGTCACGGTCACCCGTTAGGGGAAACCCGTCGCAGAGTTGCGCCCCATCGCGGGAGGCGGGACGGCGGCGACGGTGCTGGTGGAGCGGTGGCGCACGATCCCGGTAGTCGACCTGGCCGACCTGTGCGCCGACCTGGACGGCGTTCTAGACCCGGCTCTGTGAATTCGCTCGTTCGCGGCCTGCTGGACACCAGCGTTGTCGTCAGCCCTCGGCGGGCTCACCAAATCTTCGGGGCTCCCGACTCGGTGCTTCGTATCGGCGATCACTTTGGCCGAGCCCTCTGTCGGTCCGCTGGTAGCGAGACCGCTGCGCACCGAGTCGTGCGCCAGAGTGCGCTCCAACAGCTGCGGCAGTCCCGAAGGCGGATCTGATAAGGTCAGCTTATGGCGCTGCTGACTGAGTATCGGCTCGCCCGGCGTGACGAGCAGGTCGCGCGTCTGCGGCGCGTTGTTGCCTTACGTGCGCTGGTGGCGACCGGGATGAGCCAGCGTCAGGTAGCCGAAGCATCGGGCATCACCCAACCGGCCGTCAGCCAGCAACTCAAGTCCGCCCCCGCGCTCGGCGACGTGCACCCTGAGGTCCTGTTGGAGGCGGCCGCGCCGGTCCTCAAGGCGCTAGCGACGGAACGCGGCTACACGCGACTGGCCGTCTTCGGATCGGTGGCTCGTCACCAGGCGCGTCAGGACTCCGACATCGACTTGTTGGTCGAAGCTCCCGAGGGCACCTCGTCCTTCGGTTTCATCCGCTTCAAGCAACTCATGGAGCAGGTCCTCGATCGCGAGATCGACCTGGTGTCGCACGGCGGACTGAAGCCGATGATTGATGACGACATCATCAGCGAGCTGGTGCTCCTCTGATGAACCGCAACGCCGCCAAGGAGCTGCTTCACATCAAGGCTTGGCTCGCTCGGGTTGACGAGATCGTCGAGCGAGGGAAGGACGCCTACCTCGCCGACGACCTCCTCCAAGAAGCCGGCGACTCCTTGATGATGAAGCTCGGCGAGGCAGCCAACCGGTTGTCCAGGCTGGGAGTGCTCGCGCCAGACGGGGTGGAATGGGCCTTGGCCGTGGCGAACCGCAATTTCATCATTCACCAGTACGACGAACTCGACCGAGAGCTGACTTGGCAGACGCTGTCGGTGGATCTTCGCGCGTGGAACGAGTCGCTGCAAAAGCTGTACGAGGCCGCTGCGACGTCGGTTGACCTGGGACACGACTGAGGTCGTGCAGCTCAGGCCGTCGGGCCGCTGGCGGCAAGAAGCGATGCGGTGCGAGTCGCGCGCCAGAGCGAACTTCATCAGGTGGAGGCCGACCTCCACCCGATCCCCTTCGACGACGTGCCGCTACAGCCTTTGGTCGTGTCGTCGCCAACTTCGGGCTTCGGGCAGCAAGACCACCGCTCGGGCGTATGACGTGCTCATGGCAGCGACCGCGGTGGCCAACGACCTCCCGGTGTTCACCCGCAACCCTGGCGACCTCGCCGGGACCGAATCCCTCACGGTGGTAACGCTGAAGGCAGTGCGGGGATCACGTGTCTGCAGAATGTCGGCATGCCTGTCGACACGGGACACCGTCAAGGTGGCGCCGATGCCGGGTTGTTCGACCTTGGTGGACGCGCGGAGGCACTTGTGGACGACGCATCCGGGCAGGCCGTGCGTCACGTCGTTTGACCTCTGGGTCGAAACCCCAAGAGTCGCCGGAAGAAGAGGCGCCTAGGTTCTCTGCAGCTCATAGGGCCAACTCACAAAGCTTCGGCATCAGACCTGGGGCGGTTCATGATGAGGTCCTCGTCCGCACTGGCACTCCGGCGCCTCTACCGAACCCGCGCGGTTTACTTCCACTTGCAAGGTGCAGTGTGAGTACGCCCACCTGCGGCGGCGCTTGGGGCGCGGCAGGCTCAGCGACCCAGACGCCGCGACTCTTGGCAGGTGCGCTGCAACGGTGGGTGACTGGGCCGGCGACGGTGCCTCGGATATCCTCCGGACCAGTCTCGACGTCGCTGCCCCCGGAGCCACCTATGAAGCACCGCCGCCCCACTGCCGTTCCATGCCTCGTCGCCACCGCGGTAGTCGCATCGCTGGCCCTGACTGGTGTGGTCGGCGCGTCCGCAGCGCCGAGCCCGGCAACTCCGGTGGCCAAGGAGTCGGCCCGGCTGAGCGCGGGCATGGCCAGGGCGTTGGCCAATGCGGGCTTCGGCACGCTCATTGACTACGAAAACCCCGGGGGCAACGGCAAGGCCAAGCCCGCAGCCTTCCTGCCCAACGTCGACCTCGCCGTCATCGAACTCACCGCGGAAGGCAGGGTCGCGGGCGTTGCCAATGTCCTCATGGACCGCGACAGCCCGCAGGGCTACCAGGTGCAGGTCAACGCCAAGACCCTGTCGACGAGTGGCCTGGAGATCTCCCGTTGGCGGTTGAATCGCTGGGAGGACCAGGCCGCCTGGGCTGCCGGCCCCGATCCGGTCGATGTCACCGTGCCGGCGCCCCGCGCGGACAAGCGCTACATGGCCGCCTACCCCGCGAGCGTGCTCAAGCTCATGGTCGGGTACACCGCCCTTCGCCTCGTCGATCAGCGCGTGCTCGCGATGGACACCACGGTGGCCTACCACGAAGAGTCCAACCCGGATGGCACTGTGCGGACCTGCGGGTACGGCCCGAGCAACCCCACCGGCCTTGACCCAGCGCCCGTCGCTGACGGCGCCACCGACACGGTGGCCGGCTGGTTCGACCAGATGATCACCGTCTCCGACAATTTCGCGACCTGCGTGCTGCTCCAGGCGATCGAGGACGCCGGCGCGATGGACGCCGCCCACGCGCACTTCGCGGCCGTGGGCCTGCCGTCGCTGCGAATGCGCCCGTCGATGCCTGACGTCGGCACCGGGTGGTCCTCCGGCACCATGAGCATGGGTGCGCTCGACACCGCCAAAATGCTCTACCTGGTCGAGGGACCCGCAGGCACCCTGTGGACCACCTCGGCGGGCGCCGTGGTCACCGCCGCCTCCGGGCTGACGCCGACCTCGCGGGCCCATTACAAGGCGGTGCTCGCCGAGCAGTCCTTCAACGAGGTGCTCAACCCAGTCAACAACTGCGGCTCCTCCGATGCGGTTCAGGGCATCCCGTCGACGGTCCCCCAGCGCTGGGTGGACCCGGCGACTGGAAGCGTCGTCACCTACGACGGGGACCTAGTCATCGACTACGGTTTCGACAGTCGGCCCTGCCACGCGGCGGCCCAGGTCACGTTCGAGCACAAGACCGGGCTGACCTCCAACGCCGGCGGCGACGCGGGCATCGTGACGGCATTGCCTGGCCAAGACGGCCGGCGCTACCTCGTGGCGACGCTCACCAATATCGGCTCCCGGTTCGGCGACAGCGACTGGGCCAAGTCCAAGCCCGATGCCTGCGAGGGTGCGCCGTACGTGTGCTACTCGCGCGGGTACGGCCGGATCGGCGCCTCGGTGGACAAACTCGTCAAGGCCCGCCCGGCGTCGGCGCGCTAGCCGCACCCAGGAACTGCCGCTACTTCTGATCGCGCCTCGTGAGCAGGGCCGGCCCCGCATCTGCCCAGTTCAGCCGCATGGCACTTGCGCGTTGAGGGATCTCAAGCGCCCGACGACGGTCAACGGATGATCAACATCGTCGGCGCGTACGGCGCCGGACGCGTCTGGACGTTCAGCGACGTTCTCGGTCGATGACCTGAGCGGATGCGGTCGGGGGTTGCCCTCTGCGCAGACCCCAGCCGGATTCCACCACGGGCAGACCCAACCCGTGAACACCCGTGTGGAGGCTCAGACGACCGGACGAGGGCCTCAGGCGGGCGTTGCGGAAGCGAAGGTCGGCGAATGCCACTCCAGATCTTGTCGACCGCGGCAGACTGATTTCCCATGACATCCCTATCCCGTCGCTCGGCTCTCAAACTGGGTGCGTCCACTGCTCTTACTTACAGCCTCGGGTTCTGGCGCGAGGCACTTGCGGAGCCGGCGGTCGTGGGTCCTGGCCCGTACGGTCCCCTCGGGAATCCCGACCGCTGGGGAGTCCGTCTCCCACAGGGGTTCTCGGCGCGCCTCGTGGGGTTCACAGGCGACCGGGTCGCGGGGACCAACTTCGAGTGGGTGGGCGAGCCCGACGGGGCCGCCACGTTCACCACCCCCGACGGGGGCTGGATCTACGCCGCCAACTCCGAGCTGAATGGCACCGCCGGTGGGGCCGCAGCAATCCGCTTCAACGCCACGGGTGACATCGTTGACGCCTATCGGATCCTCGGCGGTACGAAGTGGAATTGCTCAGGCGGTGCGACCCCCTGGGGGACTTGGTTGTCCGGTGAAGAGTTCCGAAATGGTCATGTCTGGGAGTGCGACCCGACCGGGCCCGGCCAAGGTGTGCAGCGCCCGAAGTTGGGTGAGTTTGCGCACGAGGCTGCCGTGGTGGACCCGGCAACAGGTTGGGTGTACCTCACCGAAGATGACGGAATCGGCCGGTTCTACCGCTTCCGGCCGCGTAGCTTCGGTGACCTCTCCAGTGGGGTACTCGAGGCGGCCAAGGTCGGCAGCGCCGGCGACACTGTCTCCTGGGTCGAGGTGAGCCCACTCAAGCCCGAACGATCACAGAGAACGACTGCCTTCAACCGAGGTGAGGGGGCCTGGTTCTCGGATGGCCATGTCTACCTCACCACGACCGGTGACGACCGAGTGTGGGCATACAACGCTGCCACCCAGGGGATCGAGGTCATCTACGACGCCGCGGAAATGGGTGCCTCTGCACCGTTGCGCGACCCCGACTGCATCACCGTTCACCAGACGTCAGGCGACATCTTCGTCGGCGAGGATGCCGACGACCTTCAGCTCGTCCTGCTGGCCGATGGCCAGCGCAATCGCGTGGCTGCCCCGTTCCTGCAACTGGTCGGGCATGGCGGCGGGGAGAAGGGATCGCCTGGGCAGGACGAGAACGCCGTCCCCTCCTCCAGCTGGAAGCCGGAGTCGGAGATCACCGGACTCGCTTTCAGTCCCGACGGCACCAGGCTGTACTGCACATCGCAGCGGGGCACCGACGGGTCTCGCGGCATGACCTTCGAGATCATCGGCCCGTTCCGGACCTAGCCTCCTCGAGCTGGGATTACACCCACGTTGCCAAGGAATGCTTGACATCAGGGCCTGGCTCGATCGGGTTGACGAGATCGAACAAGGTTAGGCAACTGGTGAACGCGCAACCAGTCTGAAGCCAGCAAGGCCCCACACGGCTGCGTAGCCCAACAACCCGATCTCGAGCAGGCGTTCGTTGATTCCCGAGAGGATTCCACCCACCACCAACGTGGGCACGACTGAAAGTCCGACCAGCACGAGGGCGCGTTTGCGTGTGTCGCCTCTGGGGTGCCAGCCGCTCACGACCGCGCCACCGATGGCGGCCAGCGTTGCCGTGGCGATCGCGGGACCGAAGACCTCGCCTGCAATCTCGGTGGCTGCTGCCCCAACGCCTGCGATCAGGGACGTCAGCCCAAATGCTGACACGATCCACCTCTTGCTCCCCTCGAGGTCGAGCGCGGGAGCGAGCAGAAGAACTCCGAGCCCCAAGAACATCGGGGAGATCTCGAACAGCAACGGGGGCTGATTTCCGGTGATCAGGATGGTGACGCACTTGACGGCGATGAGGGCCGCGCCGATGAGCAGCGCGGATCCGCTAAGCGCGCCCCACGGCCGCGAGACGGCCATCGTCATCGAGGTCATAGGGCGACTGTAGGTATTGCCGCCGTCGACGGACAAGCGCCCGGATTCGTCCGGCCGCAATCACAGTCGGTGGATCGCCCAGACTGTCTCGTACGACGCGCCCATCGCGGCGACCGCGGTGGCCAACGACCTCCCGGTGGTCACCCGCAATCCTGACGACTTCGCTGGGATCGAATCCCTGAGAAACTGGTCGGGCATCGGCCCAGAGCGGCCTAACAGCACTAGTTGATCAAAGGGGGGCTGAGGCTGTCGCCATGATGACTTCGCTCGCATCAAGGAAGCTGTCGTAAGGCAATGGCTGGAGGCGCTCTCGAACGTTGATGAGGAAAGCTTCCCGCCTCAGCCGGTCGAGGAGCGCGAGCCTGCGGCTCAGCGCGCTGTGCCGGTCGATGAACTCGTTGAGCGTCGGATGGTCGGACCAGTTCAGCACCTCCGCCGTCGGGTTGTGGAAACCGGCTTCGACCATCAGATTCTCCAGTTTGCCCGGAGAGTCCATCAGTTCGTGCTTTGCCAAGAAGGGATCCACGGCGGGGGCACCGGACCGATCGAGTGCATCGGTGAAGATTCTCAGCGCCGGTGCAGGTCGATCTTTCCCCAAGTGACGACGCCAACGCTGCCCCCTGCGCCCAGCACGCGGCGCACACTTCGCAGAACACTGACGGGGTCCGGCACGTAGAAGAGCATGAAGGCGAGCACGACCACGTCGAAAGACGCCTGCTTGAACGGAAGGCGGCCCGCGTCAGCAACTACCCTGTCGGCCGTGCGCGCTGCCCGCGCAACCATTCCCCAGGCCTGGTCGGCGGCGGTAATGACTGCGAACGGCGCCGCCATTCGGATCGACGGAACCAAGGTGCCGACGCCGGCTCCCAGGTCGAGTACCCGCGTGGCTGTGCTGAGCGGGAGACGCGTGAGCAGTTGCTCACCTGCGGGCACAAGTGCCGAGGCCCATCGGGACTCGTAGGCCTCTGCGTGTGAGGAGTAGTACGCCGCAAGAGTATGCCCCCGGCCCGGCGCGGTCACCGGGTGGCGCCGAGGTGAATCTGATCCGTCGCACGGGCGGTAGCCGCTTGGATCGCTTGCACATCGCGGAGCACCGCTGACTCCCTGGGCGTGGCGCCCAGGTCTTTGAGAAAAGACGTGTACGCCGGCCTCGGGGCCAACGTCGGCTCCGATAGTTCTTCTCCGACGAGGACGTACGCGGGGTCAGGCCGGTCCTGACTCACACGGACCTTGCCGCGGATCTGCTTTGCTCCGCACGCGACCCACCCGCCCCGTCGCTACTTTGGGCTAAGACCCACAACGGCCATAGTGGGTGTTGCTGCTCCGGAACCGGATCGGCCACCTCTGACATGACGAAGGAGCTGGCCACTGACGGAGGCGCATTCCTGGGCACAAGAGCATGATTGCACGCAGGTCTTTGGAGGACCCGCGGGTGCCCGCGTTGACGTTAGGAGGTCAGCATGTCCAGCGGTCGCTCGCACGGAATGATCCCCAGGTGCAGCAGTTCGTCGGTGGCGTCGACTGGTTCGCCTTGCTCACCCTTCAGGGTGTTGAGTCTGCCACCCATGTACACACGGACGTCGCGCCCTCCGAGCAGGCTTCGCAACTGTGCTGCGAAGGCAAGGCATTGGCCGTTGTGGGCGCTGACGCCTATGTCCGGCCATCCGTTCTCCTCGGCCAGCCGGATGAGGTCCTCCGGGTTGCGGTCCACGCCGGCATCGACGACGTCCGCGCCGAGCTGTCGAAGGGTAGACACGATGACTCCCAGGGCGTACGAGTGCGTGTCGGCGGAGGCGACGAGGAACCGGCGGCCGGTCCCGGCAGTGGACAGGCCAGCCAGTTGAATGGCATCGATCTCGGCGTCGACGAGCCCGCCGGTGCGCCGGATGAACTCGGCCGGGACGAGCGGCGCGACGAGGTCGGGTGCGGATGGGTCGCGGGGACCCGGGTGGAACATGCGCTCCATCTCGGGGGCGTCGAGGCGTCGCAACGCGAGCAGGACGTGGACCGGGTCGCTGATGTCAACGCCGGCTGTGCGCAGCCCGGCTAGCGCGTTCTGGAAGAAGGCCTTGCCCCCGGCAATCAGGACGTCGCGGGTGCGTTCGATCTCGTCCCAGGCGATGAGCCGCTCGAAGTCGACGGATCGTGCCGCTGCCGTCTGGGCGACTTCATGCACGTCCATGATCTCGCGAACCGTGGGTACGCGCACCTTCTCGGTCGCAGGGTTGGGAAGGATCGTGGTGCCGGTGCGGTAGCGGCGTTCGGCCAGGGTGAAGGCGATGACCTCTGCGGACGTGATCGCGAAGTTTCCGGCGATGGTGATCTCGGAGGCGTCCAGGGTGTTGCCGTAGACGTAGGACACGCTGGGGTGGTCGGACTTGAGGCTGGCGTCGAGAGCCAGCCAGAGCGCGATCTTGTCCGGGATGTTGCTTTCCAGCTGGCCGAATGCCGCTGAATAGCGTGCCCCGCACAGTTGCTCTACGACGTACCGCTCACACAGGGCGTATCCGACGAAGCTGGCGAGGTCGACGAACCGGCTGGGTGGGCCGTCATCGAGGTAGGTGTCAACGACCATGTCGTTGGCACGGTGAGCGGCCACGATGCCGATGGCGCGGACGTTGTCGACGACGAGGGCGACCTCATCGTCGAAGTAGGGCAAGGTCCAGGTGTACTGGGACAGGACCCCGTGGTAGGTGCCGCCGGCGCGAACCGCGTCCAGGGTGTTGTGGCTGGCGTACGGCGAGCCGATGTGCCAGTCGTTGAACGCCGGCATAATCGGGGCTGCCTGGGCGATTGCTCGGTGGGCCTCGTACCCGTCGAGGACGAAGCTGGTGCCCTTCGGTGCCTTCGCTCGTACATCAGGCGGCAAGCCCGTCACCCAGTTGGGGATGATCAGGCCCGTGTCGATCACGACACCGGTCTGAACACCGTGCTCGTGGAGTTGCTTGAGGCCGTCGAGATGTTCCTCCAGGCTCGCCAGACCCATGATCATCCGCCACGTGATCTCACCTCGAGCAGCCTTCGCCCGGCGGTGCTCGACCTCGCTACGCACGCCGTAGTACTCGTGGAACGCCGTTGTGTCCGGGGTGATCGCGGCGCCGAGTTTCAGCCCCTCGGCGAGTGCCGTTGCCCCGATGGCAGTGCCGGGGGAAATGAGAGGGACCCTGGGCTCGGTGTCCATCGTCTGAAGGTACTCTCGCCTGCGTAGGCTGGCGACGCTGACGATCTCCCCGCTGGGTAGCACCCCCGCGACTCGTTGCTTGCAGCCAAGGACGGGCCGGCGTTCTTCACGTGGTCGAGCGCCGTCAGGTATTGGTCGATCGGTCGCACGAGGCGATGTTGTCCGCCGACCCGTGGACGGCGCAGGTCACGGACCTGGGGCGGGCAGGACGTTTCGGTTCACCCGGAACAGGTTGACCGGGTCGTACGCCGCTTTCTCCGGCCTACAGCCCAATCGACGAGGCGAGCGCTACGGGATCGCGGGATTGAAGCGCGAGGTCCGCCGCGCTTTCGAACTCGTCGACGTCGATGCGCAGATCCGCCTGCGGAAGGAGCTCGATCCGTCCGTCGGCGAGCATGATCGCATCGGGGACACCAAGCGTCTGACGGGCGAAGTGGGCTGCCTTGCGCAGGTTTGCCGAACCTGCCGCCGCGGACGGATCCGGCCACAACAGGTCGACCAATTGTTCGTTCAAGAGCCGATGCCCGGGCGACAGGGCGAGAATCTTGACCAGCTGCATTGCGCGCTTGTGGCGCCAGGCTGCTGCGGGGATCGTGTCGCCGTTGACCACCGCTTCGAAGCCGCCCAGAAGCCCCAACTCGCACTGCACCGCGTCAGTCTGTCTCAAGGACACGGACCTGTCTGCCGGTCACCTTCCGCCGGAGAGGCAAGCCGTCGCGAGGATCGGGCAAGTGCGCTTGACTGGGCCAGGTGACTAGGCGCTGGCTGTTCGGAGACCAGCTTGGCCCGCACTTCCTGGACAGCACGGACCAGCCGGTGCTCATGGTCGAAGCACGTGGGGTCTTCGCCCGACGCAGGTTCCACCGGGCTAAGGCGCACCTGGTGCTGTCGGCGATGCGCCATCGGGCAGCGGAGCTGGGGGATCAGTGCTCTTACGTGCGCGCCGAAAACTATGGCGAAGCGCTGGACGGCATCGGTGAGCCGCTGAGTGTGTGCCACCCGACCTCGCACGCGGCTCTGCGATTTGTCGAGGGCCGGGGCGACATCGAGGTTGTGCCTGCGCGTGGTTTCGCCACAGCCACCGAGGACTTCGACCGGTGGGCACGGTCCCGGGGACGGCGGCGACTGCTGATGGAGGACTTCTACCGCGACACTCGCCGCCGGCTGGGGGTCTTGATGGATGGTGAGGAACCGGCCGGAGGTAGGTGGAACTACGACGCCGACAACCGGGAACCGCCGCCCCGCTCTGCAACGCTCGGGGTTCCAGAGCCCGAATGGCCGACAGAGGACGAGATAGACGCCGAGGTCCGCCACGATCTTGACCGCTGGGAGCGGGAGGGACACGTCACGTTCCTCGGTTCAGACGGGCCGCGGAGGTTCGCCGGCACCCGTGGTGAGGCGCTGGCCAGCTTGGACGACTTCATTACCCAACGGCTGACGGGGTTCGGGCCGCATGAGGACGCGATGTTGTCCGCTGACCCGTGGATGGCGCACTCCTTGCTTTCCGCGCCCCTGAACCTGGGCCTGCTCGACCCGATCGAGGTGATCTCCCGGGCAGAGGACGCCTACCGGAACGGCCATGCCCCACTGGGGTCGGTAGAGGGATTCATCCGGCAGGTCATCGGTTGGCGTGAGTTCGTCTGGCACCTGTACTGGCATCTCCCGAGGTCCTACCGCACCCTCAACGCGTTGCAGGCGACGAACCCGCTGCCGGACTGGTTTGCCGATCTTGATGCGGAATCAGTCGATGCGGCCTGCCTTTCTGATGCCCTGGCTGGGGTGCGCGACCACGGCTGGGTACACCACATCCCGCGGCTGATGGTGCTCGGGAACTACGCGTTGCAGCGCGGGTGGGACCCTGCGGAGGTCACTGACTGGTTCCACAGGTCATTCGTCGACGGCTACGACTGGGTCATGGTGCCCAACGTGGTCGGGATGTCGCAGTACGCCGACGGTGGTGTCATGGCTACCAAGCCGTACGCCGCCGGGGGCGCCTACATCAACCGGATGAGCGACCACTGCTCCGCATGCCCCTACGACCCGCGCAAGCGAGTCGGCCAGGACGCCTGCCCGTTCACTGCTGGCTATTGGGCGTTCCTGCACCACAACCGGGGCCTGCTGGCCTCTAATCCGCGGATGGGCCAATCCCTGAGCGGGTTGGACCGACTCAGTGACCTCGATGCTGTGATCGAGCAAGAAGCCGACCGCGGATCGACTGCCCCCTGACCCTGGGGGAACATGGAATCCTCAGCGTGCGCTCAAGGTCTCGACACCCGGACCGGTGAGCGATGTCAGGGCGCCGCGCCGGCCCGTCATGGCCGCGAGCAACAACTCGGCGGGTCCCTCGACGAGGGGCCCCTCCCCGGTTGACCAGGTCGTATCGGTGGCCTGCAACTTCAAGCCCGCAATTCGTTGCTTGCAGCCAAGGACGGGCTGAACACTCTTCATGTGGTCGAGCGCCATCACGTAGTGGTCGATCGGCAGCGAAAACGGTTTGTCGATGGCCCGAGCGATGTCGGTGGAATGAACGGCGAGCTCGCTGAAGACTCCGATGGGAGGCAACCCCGGGGGTGCGCTGCGAACTCCGGCCGTCTCGCGCGTCGTTTCCACGATCTGATCGGTGGACATCGACGCAGTGAGCTCGGAAACGAACCGAGCATTCAACTTGTTCACATTGAAGCCCGAACCGACGAAGGCTAGGAACACTTTGCCTTTTGACTTGGTCGGCGGCACAAGTAGGTGAGCTGCGACTGCCTTGACGTCCCAGTCGTCGCACCAGCTCGGGGCGGACCAGTCGGCAGGGGTCAAGGTCGACAGGTAGTCGGCGAAGGCTGTTCGGTCGGGTTCGAGCGCTTCCCACGGATCCATAGCGGACTCTCCATTTCGTGCGCCAGCTCGGTCGCACGTCTCACAATGTACGACTTTCGGCAGCACCACAAACAAGCATTCCCGAAGCCGGCCGAGCGCCCGCGCGCTGGGATCAAAGGGCCTGGTAGGCGAGGGACTGTGCACCTCGGGTGATCGTCAGCGACTTCCCGTCGATGACGTACGCGGCTTCGCCTTGGAGCACCGACATCACGGCCGACTCCACCGCGGCGGTCGCCTTGTGGGCGCAGGCCTTCTTTGGTCAGGGTGATCGGCTCAAGGTCAGGGATCCATCGCCGATCTCGACCTCGCCGGAGCCGGTGTTGCAACCCGTCTCGACGAAGGCCTTGGGGAGACCGGAGCCGAAGGTGAGAGTCGCAGGGTCGCCGGCCGGCACGCTGCTGGCGGCGTCGCCGTCGATGATCGTGCCCAAGGTCCACAGCATCATGACCAGCGGCGCGTCGGGAGCGGCGGTCTGCTCGTCCTGCAAGACGATGGTGGTGGTGCCGCTGACCATGGTGATGAGGTCGTCGGCCACGCTGAGGTCGCAACCGGCCGTCAGCAGGGCGGCGAGCCAGTTGTCCTGGTCCATCAGTTCCTGCGGGAACCCATCTCGGTGCTCGCCAGTGCGCTCGTGAGTGTCATCCGCGAACCGTCGACAGCGACGCCGGCTCCCATGGTGTTACACCCGGCGTTAGCCGACAGCCGCCCCTTGGTGAAGGTCAGCCTGATCACTGCGCCGGGCACCAGGGCGTATGCGGCGCCGCCTGCGTCACCTCGGTCGAGAGAAAAGTGCGACCCTCGAGCTCGGACTGCAAACTTCCTCCGGTGGTCGTGGCCGCGTTCCCGCACCCCGCGAGCACCAGGGTGACACTAATCAGCATTCGGACTGGCACGCTCATGCGGGTGGGATGCCCGCGGCAACCGTGCGGTTCCGACGGTAGCCGCCTACGTTCAGCGGGCCGAGAGCGTCCTTTGTGAGGTAGGCGTTAGAAGGGCGATCCGCTGCGACGGTGCGGTCCGCGCCGTCCAGGGTCGGTCGTCCCTACGACGCGCCGGGCGCGTCGCGCCTAAGTTTGCTGTAGACCCAGCGTTAGCGTGACCTCAGCGATGCGTTGAGGCGTCGCGCGTGAGAGGAGTTCAGGTGAGCGAAAGGCCAAGTGCGGCAGCCGTTGGTTTCACGGCGTTCGCGGGTGTCATGCTGATCATCGTTGGAGTTTTCCAGGCGATCGCGGGGTTCAGTGCGATCCTCGAGGACAAGGTCTATGTGGTGGGCCAGGAGTATGTGTTCACTGCTGACGTCACGACATGGGGCTGGATCCATCTCCTCATCGGCTCGCTGCTGGTGGCGGCGGGAGTCGGCGTGTTCTATGGCTCTGTGCTCGCTCGGACCGTCGGGGTAATTATGGCCGGGCTTAGCGCGGTGGCGAACTTTGCGTTCCTGTTGGGCTGGAACCAGCCGATCTGGTCGATCCTCATCATCGCGCTCGACGTGGCCATCATCTGGGCATTGACCATGCACGGTCGGGACATCGCGGAGGCCCAGCCCAAGGCGTGAACAGACGCCTCAGTCGTTGGGACTCGTCGGCTGAGGCGTCTGGACGTCTGTCTGGCCCCCGACACGGGCGCTCAGCCAGCGACTCACGGCGATCGTGGTCACATAGGCGACGGCGACCCCCACGACGACGAGGGGGACGGTGCCGTTGCCGGCGCTTGCGGTGAGGAAGGACGTGAGCAGGACCGCGGTCCACGGGAGTCTGAGGATCGCCACGGTTGCGGCCCCGATTCCGACAGCTACAGCCGGTGAGAGAGAGAACCCCGGCAGGTGGGACGCCATGACCCCTGCCGCTGCGCCGAGGAAGAGGGCAGGAAATGTGGGGCCGCCTCGGAAACTGCCGAGCGAAATTGAGTACGCGACTCCCTTGCAGACCAGGAGCAAGCCCAGCGCGCCGAGTGTCCAGGAGTCAGCGCTCGAGACGAGCACGGGCAACTCAGCCTGCCCGTCGAACAGCACTTGATTGACCCCCTTGCCAGTGACCCGGTCGAAGGAGATCGCGAGTCCGGCGACCACGACGCCCACGACGGGCAGCACGAGGAAGGGCCGGGGCTGGGCGAAGCGCTCCGTGCGCAAGCCGCCTTGCATGAGTAGTTGCGCCACGGCTGCGATCACGACCGCCAAGGCGATGCTCCAGCCGAAGTCGGCGAGGCCTGGTCGTGGGAACGCGGGCAGGGACAGCGCGGTGATTGCGTAGTCGCTGGTGCTGAGTCCCTCCCAGGAGCCGTACCCGAGGGTGACCAGCGTGCCCACCCCCGCCCCAAGAAGGCCGGGCAACAGGATCAGCCGCAGCCGCGGTCCGCCGATGGCGGCGGCCTCGATCACGATGACCGCTGCGAGTACCGGCGAGGCGAACAATGCGGTCATCGCTGCGAACGTGCCGACCGCTGCCATCAGGGTTGGCACCTGCGGTGGCTGGTCCCGCCGCGCCAGGCTCAATGTCAGCAGGGCAAGTCCCCCACCTAGGGCCAGAAGCGGGGCCTCCGGTCCCAGGACCAGGCCGAGGCTGATGCTGGCCACAGCCGCGAGCAGGACCCCGGGAAGGTTCGCGATCTGGGGCAGCCCGCCAGCCGACAACCCGTGCGCCGGCACGTGACCTCCGCGCCCCGGGAGGCGCGCGATGGCGAAGGCGGTGATCAACCCAGCCAGGAACAGGATCGGAAGCGGCCACCAGTTCGGTGGGCTACTGAATCCAAGGCTGCTGGGCGCGTCAACAAACACCCACGTCTGCAGCTGAGCCGTGAGCTCGAGGAAGGCCCACGACCCGACTGACACCACGAGGCCGACGACTGCGGCGACGAGCAGCAGGACCGCGAACGCCTTGCTCTCGACCAGGTCATCGACCTGCTGCTGGGTCAGTTCCGGATCAGCCAACTGTGGTCTCCGAGGTGAAAGAGGGATGGGTGGTCAGCAGCAGCCTGCCACCCGTCAGAGGGTCTGCCTCAACCAGGCCGCGAAGAATGGGTCGAACACCTGGTAGCGCCCGTCACGGCGAGTGACGAGTTCCTCGGTGACGAGCGCCTCGAGCGCGCGCCGCACTGACGTGCCGGTGGCCAACCCCGCCGATCGCGCGAACTCCGAGGCGTACGGCGCCGACACTGGCGCTGCGGCGATCGCAGAGATCACGCGGCGCTGCCCGGGAGACAGCCGGCTGTAGGTCTCGGCGTACTGGGAGGCCTCGTGCTCTACTGCGGTGGCCATGGCCTGGTCCACGTCGGCGACCGTCACGGACCGCCCGGATTGCCCCCAGGCCTCGTAGGCGAGGCGCTGGATGTCATTGGGCACCGGGCCGGCGAGTGCCATGATCCGCGACGCCGCGGGCACCGCCATCGACTTGCCGCCGACGCGCGCGCGCTCGCGCAGGAACTCTGACATGACCGCCTCGGGGAGCACATCAAGGGACAGCCGTTCAGCCAGACCATAGAGCGGAGCTCCCCGGTCAACGGTGAGCCGCGCCATCAAGTGCTCCTTGGATCCAGCGATGACCAGGGACACCGTGGGGTGGGCGTCGGCGAGTGCCTTGAACAGTGCCGGGAGGTGCTTCCCAAGGTCGCTGATCGCCTGGAACTCGTCGAGCACGAGCACCGTCGGGTGCTTGACCGAGAGCTCCCCCAGCAGGCCATAGACGTCCTCGATCACGGCGTCGGCATCCTCGGCCGCCAGGCTGGCGGAAAAGGCGAACCGGGGGGAGTCGCCGTCGAAGGTGACAGTGGGGGAGACCCGAAGCCGGGAGGCGAACTCACCCACCGCTTGCTTCAACCGATGCCAGCGGCCACCAGGCACTGAGTACGCGCCAGTCGCGAGTCGGGAGGCGAAGGTGGGCAAGTCGCGACAGGCCAGGACGTTCACCGAGATCACGGCAGCGCCTTCGCCACGGAGGTCGTCGGTCGCCTTGGTCAGAAGCGACGTCTTGCCGTAGCGCCTCGGGGACATCAGGACGACATTGATGCCGTCGCGCATCCGGCTCTCAAGAGCGACGAGCTCGGTCTGCCTTCCCGCGAACTGGTCACCGGACACCGGCGTGCCGTAGTGGTAAGGGTTAGCCACGTCGACCACCGCGGGGCCGAAGGAAGCCGGATGATCCTGCCTCGCTAGTCCGCATATCGCAGAGTAGCATGTCGCGACTATGAGACATCAGCTCACGTTGCTCCGGCAACAGATCGTGACTCGGGCTGGAAGTGGCGGAGCCGCAGGCTGTTCGACACGACAAACACCGAGCTGAGGGCCATGGCTGCCCCGGCGATAAGCGGGTTGAGGAACCCGAGGACGGCCAAGGGCAGGGCGATGATGTTGTAGGCGAAGGCCCAAAACAAGTTGCCCTTGATGATGCGCAAAGTCGCCCGGGACAGGCGGATGGCATCTGCGGCCGAGCGCAGGTCACCTCGCACCAGGGTCAGGTCGGAGGCTTCGATAGCCACATCGCTGCCGGTGCCCATGGCTAAGCCGAGGTCTGCTTGAGCCAGGGCGGCGGCGTCGTTGACCCCGTCGCCGACCATGGCCACGACTCGTCCTTCACCCTGCAACCTCTGCACGACGGCAACCTTTTCCGCGGGCAGCACCCCCGCGATCACCTCGTCGATGCCGACCTGCCCCGCAACCGTCTGAGCTGCCCAGGCGTTGTCTCCGGTCAGCAGGACCGGCGTCAACCCCAGCCGTCGGAACTCGGAGACGGCCTCCGCCGAGGTGGACTTGACGGTGTCGGCGACCACCAGGATGCCACGCGCTGAACCGTCCCAGCCGACCCAGACGGGCGTACGCCCTTCGGTCTCGGCAGCCTCGTCGGCAGCAATGAGATCGTCCCCGTCCATCTGAGACGCGTGTATCTGAGACCAGTGCTCGGACAACCAGGATCGACGGCCTACAGCCACCTCGTGACCGTCCACCACGCCCGAGACTCCGCGGCCGTCGTGGTTGGCGAACCCCTTGACCTCGGGCAGGGCGCTTCCGGTGCGCGCACGGGCGGCTTGGGCAATGGCGCGAGCCACCGGGTGCTCAGAGGCGCTCTCCAGTGCTCCCGCCAAGGTCAAAAGTTCTTCTGCGCCGACCCCGTCGGCCGGCACGGCCTCGATCAGGCTCATCTGTCCGGTGGTCACGGTTCCGGTCTTGTCCAGCACGATGGTGTCCACCCGACGGGTGGACTCGAGCACCTGCGGCCCCTTGATGATGATGCCTAGTTGGGCTCCGCGACCCGTGCCGACCATCAACGCCGTTGGCGTTGCCAGGCCAAGGGCGCATGGGCAGGCAATGATCAGAACGGCGACAGCCGCCGTGAAGGCTTCAGTCGCACTGTGTCCGGTCACGAGCCAGCCGACCAAGGTCGCGAGTGAGAGCCCTAAGACGAGGGGGACGAACACCGCGGAGACTCGGTCGGCCAGGCGTTGTACGTCGGCCTTGCCGTTCTGCGCGTCCTCCACCAGACGAGCGATCTGCGCGAGCTGGGTGTCTGCCCCGACTCGAGTGGCCTCGACCTCGAGACGTCCGCCGGCATTGACGGTTGCCCCAACTACGATTGCTCCCGGCCCGACCTCAATAGGTACGGACTCCCCGGTCACCATCGATGCATCGACCGCAGAGGTGCCTTCCACGACGAGACCGTCGGTGGCGATCTTCTCACCGGGGCGCACGACGAAGGTGTCCCCGACGGCGAGCTGGTCTATGCCGATGCGCAGCTCGGTGCCGTCGCGAAGGACGGAGACGTCCTTCGCGCCCATCTCCATCAGTGCGCGGAGGGCGGCCCCGGACTGGGTCTTGGCCCGGGCCTCGAAGTAGCGGCCGGCGAGAATGAAGACCGTGAGCGCGGAGGCGACCTCGAGATAGATCTCGTCCCCAGTGTCTCCAGCGGATGAGAGGAACGTGAACTCCATCTGCATGCCGGCCATGCCGGCGTCGCCAAAGAACAGGGCGTACAGCGACCAGGCGTAGGCGGCCAAGACTCCCAGAGAGATGAGGGTGTCCATGGTGGCTGCGCCGTGACGGGCATTGGTCCAGGCCGCGACGTGGAACGGCCAGGCACCCCAGATCACCACCGGCGAAGCCAAAGTGAGCGCCAGCCATTGCCAGTTCGTGAATTGCGCAGCGGGGATCATCGACAGCACGGTGACCGGCAGGGTCAAGGCGATGCAGATGAGCAAACGCTGCTTCAACGCGTTGGTCTCGGCATCAGCGTGAAGCTCGGCTGGGCGGTCATCACCGCCGGCCGCTCCTGATGGGGCCGGGAGGACCGCGGTGTAGCCGGTGGCCTCGATCACGGCAACCAGTTCGTGCGGGGCGATGCTCGCAGGGAACGTGACCCGGGCCTTCTCCGTGGAGTAGTTGACTGTGGCGGTGACTCCGTCCAGCTTGTTGAGCTTCTTTTCCACCCGCGCCGCGCATGAGGCGCAGGTCATGCCCCCGATGGAGAGTTGAACGGTGCTGGTCTGGGCGTCCATGCTGGTCTGGGCGTCCATGTTGGTCAGTCCACTCCATCGGCCAGCGCGTAGTCGCCGGTCTCGTCCAGGGCTGCAGCGACTTGCTCGTGGGTCAGGGGTGGGGTGGCCGTGACGGCTACCGTCGACGTCCCGCCAGCGACGAGTTCGATCTCCACGGCGCTCACGCCTTCCAGGGATGAAAGCTCTTGGGTCACGGCAGACACGCAGTGTGCGCAGGTCAGTCCGCCGACCCGATAGTTGGTGGTGGTCAAGAAGGACTCCTCTTAGCGCATGAGCATTAGGACCGAACCAGGCGCGCGATGGCCGCGGATGCCTCTTTGATCTTCGCGTCCGCCATGTCACCCCCTTCGGCAATCGCTTGGGCTACACAGTGCTCGAGGTGCTCCTCGAGCAGTAGCAGGGCCACGGCCTCCAAGGCCTTGGTTGCCGCCGCCACCTGGGTCAGCACGTCGATGCAGTACGTGTCGTCCTCGACCATCCGTTGCAGGCCACGAACCTGGCCCTCAATCCGGCGGAGCCGCTTCAGGTGGGCGTCCTTGTGCGCTGCGTAGCCGGGGGTCACGGGATCCATCGGTCCTTGCCTCCCATCCGAGCCATTGATGCATCATACCCCAGGTGGGTATGTAGTTCGGTCAGATTGCGCGCATCCGATTGCCTCGGGGATTGTGCTCGACCTCTGCGAGGCCGAGGTGCTCCATCAACGGCGGGACGTACATCCCGAAGCGCCCACGGAGTCCCTTCTTCAGCCCGTACCAACCCCCGATCGGATTCGATGACGAGCGGCCCCAGGCCTCGACAGTTCCGTCCTTGGCCGGCTTCTGCTCGTCGGCCGACCCGAGTTCGATCCAGTCACCCTCGGCGATCAGCATGGAGTGGAGGTCGTCCAGGCAGCGAGAGTCGTACAACAGCACGGTCTTTCCCACCGTGCACACGATGACGTCCACACCAGCGCGAACGTCGCGGTGCATCGTGTAGGCGGAGCTCAGCGGCGGCGTCATCAGCAGCCACGGATCATCCGTTGTTCCCGCACCGCTGCTCGTTGCTTTGTCGCTCATCGGCTGTCCGCCTCCGGAGGTCATCTGCATCCTAAGCAGGAAGTGGGAGCCACGAGACCTGGTCGCCCATCACTGCCCCACTGGGTGGGACGACGGCAAAGCCATCGGCAGCAGCGAGCCCTCGCAGCATGCCTGACCCGATGAAGCCCGCCGGTGTGCACTCTGCGCCGAAGGAAGTACACAGCACGAGTCGCGTGGCACCACCCCGGGAGGTCGCATATTCAGTGATCCGCCGCTCACCGAGCGAGGGCAGGAGTTGCCCGTGAAGAGCCGCGATCAGGGGGCCTCCGAGAGTGAGCAGCGCCGCGATAGCGGCCTGCGGGTTGCCCGGCAGGCCGAGTAACCACCGATGCTCGTCCCATCGCCCGAGCAGCATCGGGTGACCGGGGCGCACCGCCACGGTGTCCACG
>JANPBY010000117.1:0-6724 GCA_031430645.1 Actinomycetes bacterium | reverse complement strand
CGGCTGCCGGGGGTGGCACCGTCACACTCGGCGACGGCCCTGGGCTCTCCGAGCCGCTCCCTATCACCGACGAGCAACTGCGTGCGATGGTGGAGGGCACCGGATCCGCGGCCTCCGCGGGCCCGACACTGACACCACCGGGGACCGACGGTGCCACAGCGGATGCCGCTGCCGGCGGCATCACCGGAACCTGGCGTAGCGGCGTGACCGTCACCGCCATGTGGTCCATCAACGAGGCCCGCAATGCCTGGATGCACGTGCCCGGGATCGGGTGGCGCAAGCTCTACAACGGTCGAGACGGATCGTTCATGGCCTTGGTGGCGCTTGCCGGGCAAGCCCGGCAGACAGGGCGCCAGATCGTTTTCCGTGAGGAGGCCGACGGAATGGTCCATGAGATCTACCTCTGGTGAAGCATGGGACGCCCCGCAGTTCTCCACCCCCTCTGCGGGGCGTCCTCCTGCACGCAGAGCAGTCAGTCCTCGCCTGGATCGTCCATGACATCCACCCGGAACCTGATCTGCTCGATCGGTTCGACGTCCTCCCAAACCCTCCGCAGCGCGAGCCTCACCTCGGCCGTGCCGGGGGTCACCGCCCGGAGGCCGACCGTTCGGTCACTCGATCGGCCGGGTGCGGCCTCAACTCCGTCCGGCATCTGCACGGACGAGAACTCCTCGACGACCGCACTACCGATGATCTCAGTGGTCCACTGGTAACCCGTTGCCCCGGGTTCCACCAATCGCACCACGATGCTGTCCCCCATGGTTGCGATGACTCGCGATTCCCCCTCGTGTACGTGGATCTCGGCCATGGCGGCCTCCTCGTCGACGACAGCGTTCACACCAAGATACGTCAGACCAAGGTCGGTCAGGAGAGCCCAACGATCGTCCCGTCTTCGTCGATGTCGATGCGTTCGGCGCCCGGGTGCGCACCAAGGCCAGGCATCGTTCGCATCTCGCCGCTGAGGGCGTACACGTATCCAGCACCGACCGCAGCCCGTACCTCGCGCACCGGCATCCGCCAGCCGGTCGGTGCGCCCCGCAGGGTGGGGTCGGATGAGATCGACAGATGGGTTTTGGCAATGACGACGGGCAAGGTGCCATAGCCGAGCTCCTGGTAGCGCCGCAATGCTTCCGACGCTGCCGGCGAGAAGTCGACGCCGTCCGCGCCGTAGATCTCAGTTGCGACCCGCTCGATCTTCTCCGCCAGGGGCAGCTCGAGGTCATAGAGGAACTGGAAGTCGTGATCCTCCTCGCACGCCTCCACGATCATCTGCGCCATCTCGGCGGCGCCCGCGCCGCCTTCCACGACGTGGCGCGACACGGCGACGCGCGCGCCCATCTCCTCAGCGATCTCGCGAATGGCTGCGTGCTCAGCCGGGTGGTCGGTCGGGAACGCGTTGATTGCGACCACCGGGGAGACTCCGAATCGGCGGACGATCTCGATGTGCTTGCGCAGATTGACCGCGCCAGCGCGTACGTCTTCGACGTTCTCCGCGAGCATCTCCGGTGGCAGCGGTTTGCCCGCGACCACCTTGTAACGACCGGAGTGGGTCTTCAGAGCGCGAACGGTGACGACGAGCAGCGCCGCATCGGGTTTCAGGCCGGAGACCCGGCACTTCACGTTGAAGAAGCGCTCTGCACCCATGTCTGCACCGAAGCCGGCCTCGGTGATGAGGTAGTCGCCTGTGTGGATGCCGAGCAGGTCCGCCACCACCGAGGAATTGCCGGTGGCGATGTTGCCGAAAGGACCGGCGTGAATGAACACCGGCGTGTGCTCAAGAGTCTGCAACAAGTTGGGCTTGATGGCTTCCTTGAGCAGGACCGCCATAGCCCCCGCAGCCTTGAGGTCCTCCGCCGTCACCGGCTGCCCGTCGTTGGTGTAGCCGATGACGATCCGCCCAAGCCGCTCGCGCATGTCCCGCAGCGAGCTCGACAACGACAGGATCACCATGACCTCACTCGCTGCAGTGATGTCGAAGCCGGTCTCCCGCGGGACACCGTCCATCCGCGCACCCAGCCCGACAACGATGTTGCGCAAGGCCCGGTCATTGACATCGAGCACCCGCCGCCAGGTGATGTTGCGTGGGTCGATGCCGAGCTCGTTTCCGTGATGCAGGTGGTTGTCGACCATCGCCGCGAGCAGGTTGTGAGCAGCGGTCACGGCATGGAAGTCGCCGGTGAGGTGAAGGTTCAAGCTGTCCATGGGAATGACCTGGCTGTACCCGCCACCGGCCGCACCACCCTTGATCCCGAACGTCGGCCCCAGGGACGGCTGGCGAAGGGCGAGGGTCGCCCGGTGCCCCAACGCAGCTAGCCCCTGGGCGAGACCCACGGAGGTCGTGGTCTTGCCTTCGCCCAGCGGTGTTGGGGTCACGGCTGTCACCACGATGTACTTCGCCTTGGGGCGGTCAGCCAGCGCGGCGGTTGCTTCGGGCGCGATTTTGGCCACCCAGCGGCCGTACGGCTCGAGATGTTCCTCAGCTATTCCAGCGCGCGCAGCGACCTCGACGATCGGGTTGAGAGGAGCCGTACGGGCGATCTCGAGGTCAGACGGGAACGGTGCTGATACCGGTGCAGACGAAGTCTTGGTCACGACACCCAAGCATGGCCGGTCCCGACTATCGGGGGCAGGCGAATTGACCAATCAGTCAGTACGGAGACACGTAACCTTTGGCTCATGAGGTTCTGGGGCAGTGCGCTGCTCGCCTGCGCCCTGATGGTCGGCTGTAGTGACCAGGCGCCCGTGAGTGCCCCGTCGAACCCCGCCAGCCTCCCCTCCGCTCCGAGCGCCTCGCCCGTACCCAGCATCGTTGCGACGGCCCCCTCCCAACCAGCGCCTGAGGTATCCGCCGATGCGGTCATCCGGCCTGTAGGAGCCGAGCAATGGGCGTCCATCGTCAAAACCGGTGTGTGGCGCAAGGGTTGCCCGGTCGGTCGTGACCAACTCCGCCGCGTCGAGGTGAACCACTACGACTTCGAGGGCGATGTCCAGCGAGGAGTCCTCGTCGTCAATGTGGACGTCTCCGAGTCCGTCGCCCGGATCTTCACCGAGCTCTTTGACGCGAGATTCCCGATCCGCAAGATGCTGCCCATGGAGGTGTACGGCGGGGACGACGACGTAGCCATGCTCGACGACGACACCTCGGCCTTCAACTGCCGAAAGCCCGCGCAGGCCAACGCGCCTCCCGACAAGTCGCCGCACGCCAACGGCCGTGCTGTCGACGTGAACCCCTTCGAGAACCCCTGGGTGGATCCCAGGTGCGACTGCTGGAACCCCGATCCACGCTTCGCCAAGAAGCCCCGCACGGGTGTCGGGGTCATCACCAAGGGCAGCGTCGCCTGGACCACCTTCACCGAGGAAGGCTGGATCTGGCAGAACATCAAGACCCCGGACTACATGCACTTCGACACCGGCTACCCGTCCGCGCCACTCCCCAAAGCCTGACTGGGCCAGGATGGGGGGATGACCCCCGCAATGACGTCGGCCACGACGGGCCGCTACTCCTTCGTCGTGGTCGCCAACAGGCTTCCGGTGGATCAGGTCGAGGGACTGGCAGGGACCAACGAATGGATCATGAGCCCAGGCGGCCTCGTGACCGCCATGGCGCCGGTCATGAGAGCCGCAGAGGGCGCCTGGGTTGGGTGGTCAGGCTCGCCAGGAGCAGCACCCGCGCCGTTCGAGCACGACGACATCCAGCTTGTCGGCGTGCACTTGTCCGAGCAGGAGATCGCCGACTACTACGAGGGGTTCTCCAACGCGACCCTCTGGCCGCTCTACCACGATGTCATCGCGCCACCGGAGTTCCACCGGGAGTGGTGGGAGGCCTACACAGTCGTCAACCGCCGGTTCGCTGAGACTGCAGCTGGCCAGGCCGCTGAGGGCGCCACTGTGTGGGTGCACGATTATCAGCTCCAGCTGGTCCCGCGGATGCTGCGCGACCTCCGTCCCGATCTGCGCATCGGCTACTTCAACCACATCCCGTTCCCAGGCTATGAGATCTTCGCCCAGCTTCCCTGGCGTAGCCAGATCGTCGATGGCCTCCTGGGCGCTGACCTGCTCGGGTTTCAGCGGCCGTCCGACGCCACCAACTTCATGCGCGCCTGCCGTCGGGCGGCCGGTCTGGCCACGCGAGGCTCCCGGGTCCGTGCTGGTGACGGGAGGCTGGTTCGGTCTGGTGCCTTCCCCATCTCCATCGACTCGGCAGCCTTTGAGGAGTTGGCCCACACAGCCGGCGTGCAGGCTCGCGCCAAAGAGATCCGCGCGGCTCTGGGTGATCCCGATGTCGTCCTGCTCGGCGTCGACCGGCTCGACTACACCAAGGGAATCCTTCACCGGCTCAAGGCCTACGGCGAGATCCTGGCCGACGGGCGGCTCACGCCTTCGGAGGCCGTACTCGTGCAAGTGGCCAGCCCGAGCCGCGAGCGGGTCGAGCAGTACCGCGTGCTCCGTGACGAGGTCGAGGTCACCGTCGGCCGGATCAACGGGCTGCACGCAGCGTTGGGCAGCCCGCCCATCCACTATCTGCACCAGTCGTACCCACGCGAAGAGATGGCTGCGTTGTATGTCGCTGCGGACGTCCTGCTCGTCACCGCCTTGCGCGATGGCATGAACCTCGTGGCCAAGGAGTACGTCGCGTGTCGGTTCGAGGAGACCGGGGCGCTCGTACTGAGTGAGTTCACCGGTGCGGCAGACGAACTCGGCAGTGCATTCCTGGTCAACCCGCACGACATCGAAGGCCTCAAGGATGCGATCATCCGGGCTGCCCGGATCAGCCCCCGGGAGTCACGGAGGCGGATGCGCTCGATGCGCAAGCGCGTGCGTACCCACGACGTCAGCCGATGGGCTGACAGCTTCCTCAGCGCGCTTCGGGCCTCGCCTGACGCAGGCTGATGGCGACGAACTGGGCTGGCAACGTCACCTTCTCGGCACCCGAGATCTACCAGCCAGTCCAGGTCGAGGCCGTGCAGGACTTGGTGTCCCGCGCCACCCGGATCAGGGCACTCGGGACGGGACACTCGTTCAGCACCGTCGCGGACAACACTGGCGACCTGGTGTCTCTCGGCGGATTACCGCGCCGAGTCGAGGTCGACCCCGCGCTCTCGACGGTCACTGTCTCGGCGGGCCTTCGCTACGGTGAGGTCGTCACCGAGTTGCACGAGCAAGGGTATGCCTTGCGCAACCTCGGCTCACTCCCCCACATCGGCATCGCTGGCGCCATTGCAACGGGAACCCATGGTTCCGGTACACGGAATGGCAATCTGTCCAGCGACGTAGCCGCCTTGGACATGGTGCGGGCGGACGGGGAACTGATCAGGCTCAGCAGGGACTCCGGCGGTGACGAGTTCCTCGGCAGCGTCGTCTCCCTCGGCGCACTTGGCATCGTCACCGCGGTGACCCTCGATGTCATCCCGACGTTCGACATCAGTCAAGTGGTCTACGAGGACCTCCCCTGGTCCTACTGCCTCGACAACCTCGACGAGGTGATGGCCAGCGGCTACAGCGTCAGTCTGTTCACCGACTGGCGCCGCGACGTCATCGATCAGGTCTGGCTGAAGCGGGGAGTGGACACTGCTGGCGCCGCAGTGATCACCGAACCCAGCTGGCACGGCGCAACACATGCTCCCGGCCCACGCCACCCGCTCCCAGGGCTCCCCGGCACCGAATGCACCGAACAGCACGCGGTGGTTGGCCCCTGGCATCTGCGGCTTCCGCACTTCCGGCTCGAGTTCACCCCCAGCTCGGGAGAGGAACTCCAGTCGGAGTACTTCGTTGACCGAGCGGACGGCCCCGCTGCGCTCGCTGCGGTTCATGAGCTGCGCGACGTGCTCGCGTCCGTGCTCCAGGTCTCCGAGATCCGCTCGGTGGCTGCGGACGAACTGTGGCTGAGCCCGGCCTATCGGCGGGACAGCCTTGCCATCCATTTCACCTGGATCAAAGACACCGCCGTGGTGCTCCCCATGGTCGGGCTCGTTGAGGCCGCCTTGGCACCGTACGACCCGCGGCCGCACTGGGGGAAGGTCTTCACCTGCAAGCCAGAGTCATTTGCGCGCACCTACGACCGGTACGACGACATGCGCCTGCTGATCTCTCGCCTGGATCCCACTGGCGTCTTTCGCAACGATTTCTTGGACACCTACCTGCTGCCTCACTCCAGGAGGGGATCGAGCGGCACTTCATAGGTATGGCCCGTCGGGCTGCTCCACGTGACCGACCGGTCTAGGTTGACGACGTAGGTCCAGCCTCGATGGGTCTTGCCGTCGTGGTGGTGCTTCGACAGTGGCCGAAGGTTGTCCGGCTTGGTCTCGCCTCCCGCCGACCAGGCGAGCGCATGGTCGATCTCGTTGACGTGGCTTGGGGCATGGCACCCCGGGAACACGCAGTGTGGGTGCCGCGCCAGCACGAAGTCGGCCAACCGCTGCGGCGGGGTATAGGTGGAGCGGCCACAGTCGAGCAGGTGCCCGGAGAGTTCCTCTGTGACCAGTCGGCGCCACCCGGCGTCCTTGGAGAGGATCCTGGCCAACTCAGCGGGGATCGGTCCGTAGCCCAGCAGCTCGGCGGGGTTCTCCTGCAGTCCGAGCAAGGTCGGGAGGTCGACGACCACCCCGACCGTGACGGGCTTCCCGTGCGGCCTGGGCAGCGATGGGTCGGCCAGGGCCGAGGCCATCAGGGCGGTCAATGCATCGACTCGTCGCGCATCGAGGGACAGCCCTGCCTCCTTGCCGGC
>JANPBY010000116.1:0-10302 GCA_031430645.1 Actinomycetes bacterium | reverse complement strand
CCCCCCCCGGTTGTGTTTTTGTTTTTCCCCCCCCGGGGGGGCGCGTCCCAACCAACCAACAACCCCCCCCGGGGGGTGAAGGCTCCGAGGATGTCGAAGGAGCCCAGGCCGGCGAGGGTGCCGGGTTCGTCGAGGCGGGTCAGGACGCTGCCGCCTGGGCAGCCCAGCCGCACCCAGCCCCCCGACCGGTAGGCGCTCACCGGCCCCTCCCGGCCGAGAAAACCAAGCTGACTTGCCGCGTGAGCGGCGCGCATCGGGACCGGTCCCACCGACGGCACGCTCCACAGCTCCTCGGCGACGGCTTCAAGGGCGGCAGGCGTACGGCCTTCGGCTGGCAGCGCGTCCACCCTGCGCCGAAACCCTTCGACCGCAACCCTGACCTGGTCGACCACCACGGCGACCGGCACCTCGGCCTCCAACGCCCATCCACTCTGCGGTGGGAGCAAGGCCGCCCAGGGGGGGCCGAGCACGGATGCCGGTAGGTCGAGCTCGACCTCACCGGTTCCGCTGAGCCGCTCCAGCGACTCCAGAAACCGTTGCGCGGACAGCGTGGTATCGACGTCGGCCGGCTCGAGCAGAGCCACCGGCCGCAGGGCTAGCACGCCGAAAGGCGGACCCGACCAGACCCCAGCAACAGTCCCGCGCGCCTGCAGCCGTACGGCCGCTCGATCGTCAAGAGCCACCACCCGGCCGAGGTAGGCCGTCAGCCCGGCTCGCTCAACCGGCCCCAGGGAGATCTGGCTCATGCGTCGTTGGACTTGGGCGCCTCGGTCGGCTCGAGGTAGTCGCTGAGCCAAGCCCGCTCCTCCGGCGTGAGTCGCCGTGGACGGGCCGCGCCGAAGTCGTAGGGCACCATCGTTGATCCGGCGGTCGCATAGATCGTGCCGTCGGCGTCGTAGACCTCATAGCTCAGGGCGAACGTCGCCGCGCCGATCTTGGTCACCCACACATCGATCGGGATCGGCTCCGATCGGTGGAACAGCGGCCGCCGATAGCGGATGTCACTGGCTGCAACGAGGATTCCCGAGGTTCCCTTGTCCAGCCCGGACAACGGGACGGACTGGAACATCTCGACGCGGGCCTCCTCGACATAGGTCAAGAACTGCACGTTGTTGACGTGCCCGTAGGCGTCCATGTCCTGCCACCGCATCGCGACCTGCGCCGTGAACCGGGCCATCGCCTGCTCCTCAGCCGCGCGTGAGCTTGCGGTAGGTCGCCCGGTGCGGGCGAGCGGCTTCTGGGCCGAGGCGCTCGATCTTGTTGGCCTCGTAAGACTCGAAGTTGCCCTCGAACCAGAACCACTGAGACTCACCCTCATAGGCCAGGATGTGCGTCGCCACCCGGTCGAGGAACCACCGGTCGTGGCTCACGACCACCGCACACCCGGGAAACTCGAGCAGTGCGTTCTCCAATGAGGACAACGTTTCCACGTCGAGGTCGTTCGTCGGTTCGTCGAGGAGCAGGAGGTTGCCGCCCTGCTTGAGCGTCAGCGCCAAGTTGAGCCGGTTGCGCTCGCCGCCCGACAGGATGCCAGCGCGCTTTTGCTGGTCGGGGCCCTTGAAACCGAAGGCGGAGACGTACGCCCTCGAGGGCATCTCCACGTTGCCCACCTTGATCCAGTCGAGTCCGTCGGAGACGACCTCCCACAGCGACTTCTCGGGGTCGATGCCGCCCCGACTCTGGTCGACGTAGGAGATCTTGACGGTCTCGCCGACCTTGATCTCGCCAGAGTCCGGCTTCTCCTCATCGATGAGCATCTTGAAGAGGGTCGTCTTGCCCGCACCGTTAGGGCCGATGATGCCGACGATTCCGTTTCGGGGCAGGGTGAACGACAGGTTGTCGATGAGCACCCGGTCGTCAAACCCTTTGGTGAGCGCCTTGGTCTCGACGACAACGCTGCCCAGCCGCGGACCGGGCGGGATCTGGATCTCGTCGAAGTCCAACCGCCGCACCTTGTCGGCCTCGGCCGCCATCTCTTCATAGCGCTCGAGACGGGCCTTGGACTTGACCTGCCGACCTTTGGCATTAGATCGCACCCAGGCCAGCTCTTCGGTGAGCCGCTTCTGGCGTTTGATGTCCTTCTGGCCCTCGACCTTCATCCGGGCGGTCTTGGTCTCCAGGTAGGTGGAGTAGTTGCCCTCATAGGGGTACGCGCGTCCGCGGTCGAGCTCGAGGATCCACTGGGCGACGTTATCGAGGAAGTACCGGTCGTGCGTGACGGCGACGACGGTCCCGGGGTACTTCTCCAGGTGCTGCTCGAGCCACAGCACCGACTCGGCGTCGAGGTGGTTGGTGGGCTCGTCCAGAAGCAGAAGGTCGGGGGCCTGAAGCAGCAGTTTGCACAGGGCAACGCGGCGCTTCTCGCCACCGGAGAGCACCGAGACGTCTGCGTCAGCCGGTGGACAGCGGAGCGCATCCATCGCCTGCTCGAGCTGGGAGTCAAGATCCCAGGCGTTCTTGTGGTCGATCTCGTCCTGCAGCTTCGACATCTCGGTGCCGAGCGCGTCGTAGTCAGCATCCGGCTCGGCCATCTCCGCGCCGATGGCGTTGTAGCGCTCCACGAGGGCGATGGTCTCCGCGACGCCCTCCTGGACGTTCTCGAGCACCGTCTTCTTCTCGTCGAGCACCGGTTCCTGCTCCAGGATGCCCACGGAATAGCCGGCGGTCAGGGTCGCCTCACCGTTGGAGGCGTGATCAAGCCCGGCCATGATCCGCAGCACGGTCGACTTCCCCGCGCCGTTCGGACCTACGACTCCGATCTTGGCGCCCGGATAGAACGCCAGGGTCACGTTGTCGAGGATGACCTTGTCGCCGTGCGCCTTGCGCGCCTTGGACATGACATAGATGAACTCAGCCATGCCCCAAGCCTAGGGGCGCCGAGCGCCTCCGCCGACCGCGGTCAGGCCGCGCGCGAGGGAACCTCGACGCCAGCGTCGTCTTTGCCGGCAGCCAAACCCTCGCCGACCATCGCCTCATCGGTCACCTCGCGGGCGAGATCGTCCGCCGTCGTGTCCTGCTCGTCTCCTGAGGAGGCCCCGCGTGGTTCGCCCTTCTTGAACATCGACGTTCCCCGATTGAGGTCGTGCCCGGCCGACGTGGCCTGGAGCTCCAGAGAGCTGCCTTTGCTGCCATCCTCGCGTACGAAGTCCTTGGACTCGAGGCGACCGTGGACGATGATCGGGTCGCCGAGGCCGACGCTGGAGGACACGTGGTCGGCCAAGCCCCGCCAACACGTGACCGTGAACCACGTCGTCGGACCGTCAGCCCACGCGCCGCGGCTGCGGTCGTAGCGGCGTGGGGTGGACGCCAATCGGAAGGACGCCAACGACAGTCCGGTCTTGGTCAGCGCGGTCTTAGGACGGCTCGCCACATTGCCCGTCACGGTCACGAAGACTTCATGCACGCTCAACACCTCCTGGCAGCACCCGGGGGCGGTCCGCCGGGTCTGCTGGCTACGGTCGCGGAGCCGAAGGTCGTACGACAGCCCCGGCCTCGAAACTGTGGACGGCCTATCGCCTGGGGACACCTCAACCAGGGTGGCCGCGGGCGTAGTGGGTGCGGACCTTGGCCCGGTTGCCGCACGTACGCATGTCGCACCAGCGCCGGGTGCCGGACCGAGAGGTGTCGAGGAAGAGCCAGCCGCAGGTCCCATCGCCGGGGCATTCGCGCACTCGCTCCAGGACCGGGGTCGTCAGCAGGTCCCACGCGTCAATGACCACCGGCCAAAGCATGGAGTCCAGGTCGGCGGAGTCGGCCCAGCCGTCCCGGATTCCACCGCCGTGAGCCGGCACCAACACGTGGTGGTCGGTGGCAGCGACGAGCGTCGCGTTCACCGTGGCGAGATCCTCGCTGCCGACGGCCTCGGGGGCTAGGGCAGCGGCAAAGACCCGATAGAGCGCATCCCGGAGCACGAGCGCGCGGCTGTGCGCGAGTTCAGCCCCCAGGGGATCGCCCAGCGCCGCCAGCGTCAGGACACGGACGCTTCTCGGAAGCTGCCCACCCATCGGCTCGGACCAGGCGAGCAGAGCGGCGTAGTCAGAGAGGAATTCCCGGCGGCCCGAGCCGTGGCGCGGGTCGACGGTGTTGACGAAGTCGAGCGCCAGCCGACCCCCGACCCGGTCCGGTAGTTCCATGTCCGCGCCTCCCGAATAGGGATCCTAACCGGCTTTAGGTATCATGACGGTTAGAAATAGGTGATTCCCATGAACCGCGCGACGCTCGCGCTCCTGCTCGCCATGCTCGCATGGGGTACGTCGGTGACCATCGCCGATGCTGCCCTCGTCGAACTCTCAGCGGCCGACCTGCTCCTCCTGGAGACCCTCTCGGGCACCGCAGCTGTCGTTCTCGCCTGCCGGCTCACGGGCCGTCGGCTCGGCGGCGCCTGGCGTCCCGCGTTTGCACTCGGCACGCTAGAGCCGGGGCTCGCCTACGTGTTCGCCAACCTCGGGCTCGCGCTGACCGCGGCTGCCGTCGGCTCGATGCTGCTCGCGCTCGAGAGCGTTTTCGTCGTCTTGCTGGCCTGGCTCGTACTGGCGCAACGGCCGCGACGGTCAGAGACGTACGCCCTCGGCCTCGGCGTCCTCGGTGCGGTCCTGGTCGCCTCGGGCCACGCCGGAGGTACGTCCTCCGGTATCGGCGCAGCCTTCATGGTCGTTTCCGCAGCCATCGCTGCCGGGTACGCCATCGTTTCCCGCCAGGTTGTCGGTGGGCACGAGCCGATCGCCCTCGTGGCTCGACAGGGCATGGCCTCCTTGGTGGTCACGGCCCCCTTCATCCTCGGCTCCTGGGCGTTCTCCGGCAGCCGAATCCCGCAGGCATCCCTCGGGACGCTCGGGCTTGCCGCGCTCACGGGCCTGCTGGGCTTTGCCATCCCCTTCACGTTGTGGACCCTGGCGATACCGCACGTGCGAGCCGGCTTCGCCGCGGTCTCGCTCAACGTCATCCCGGTCGTCGGTGTGCTCAGCGCAGCCGTACTCGGCCGCGGGTTGCCGCACGGAACCCAGCTGCTCGGCGGCGCGCTGATCCTCGGTGGCCTCGCCCTGCTCACCCGGGCGGAGCTTCGCGGCGACCACGAGGTGACCGAGAGTCTCCGTGGCGAGCAACCGCAGATCGGAGGCCTCGACGTGGGAAACTGGCCCCCGGCCCCCCGTAGCTCAGCTGGATAGAGCAGTGGACTTCTAATCCGCCGGTCGCAGGTTCGACTCCTGCCGGGGGGACCAATTGCTCTGGACTCCCCTTGCGTCCGACCAACCGTGGCCTATAGCGCTCGGGTCGTCGGACGCAAGGGCAGAGCCCAACGCTTGACCGGTCAGCTGAGGGCACGGGGGTCGAGCGGTACGTCGACGGCGTGCTCGCGTAGCGCAGCCAGCGGGATGACGTCGAGGGCGCGTTCGTGCGTAGACGCCAGGACAATCGGGGCGGCCACACCATCGTGGTAGGCCTGGAGCCATCGCACTGCGACGACACACCAGCGGTCGCCCGGGACCAGCCCAGGAAACTCATACACCGGGAGCGGCGTGCTCAGGTCATTGCCGACCTGCTGCTGGTGGGCGAGGAACTCGGAGGTAACCACTGCGCACACCGTGTGACTGCCTCGATCCTCGGGACCCGTCGAGCAGCAGCCATCCCGATAGAAGCCGGTGACAGGATCGGTGCCGCAGGGTTCAAGCGCTCGGCCGAGGACATTGCGGTCGCCGGCTTGGCCGGCGCCGGGCAGGGGTTCGGTCACGGGGTCATCCTCCTCCCCCTAGGGTGGCGGGCGTGAGTAGCGCACCTTTGGTCTGGATCGACTGCGAGATGACCGGTCTCGACTTGGAGAACGACGCCCTGGTGGAGATCGCCGTCCTCGTGACCGACGAGCAGCTCAACGTCCTTGGCGACGGGGTCCAGGTGGTCATCCGGCCCCCAGATGCAGCCGTCGAGCAGATGCCGGACGTCGTACGCGCGATGCACACGGCGTCGGGTCTCCTGGATGAGTTGCCCGACGGAATCACCCTTGCCGAGGCCGAGGCGCTGGTGCTCGCCTACGTCCGCGAGCACGTACCCGACGCCCGCAAAGCCCAGCTAGCTGGCAACTCCGTGGCCACCGACCGCGGCTTCATCGCCCGCGACATGCAGGCCTTGGACGAGCACCTCCACTACCGGATCGTCGACGTGAGCTCGATCAAGGAACTGGCCCGTCGCTGGTTCCCTCGGGCCTACTACAACTCCCCCACCAAGCACGGCGGCCATCGAGCCCTGGCCGACATCCTCGAGTCCATCGAGGAGTTGAAGTACTACCGGGATGCCGTGTTCGTTCCACTCCCGGGTCCCGACACCGACACCGCGCGTCGGATCGCTGCCGGCTACCAGAACCTGTCCCCCGAGGCCACGGGTTCCTGACCCGCCCCAGCGATCCCGTACACTTCTCCTCTGCCGAGGCGCCGTACGCGGGGCTCCGGTCATGGTGGGTGTAGCTCAGCTGGTAGAGCACTCGGTTGTGGTCCGAGTGGTCGCGGGTTCAAGTCCCGTCACTCACCCCACAGCACGTCTAGTCAGATGAAGAGCAGCTGCGCGCCGTCGGTCTTCTCGATGAAGTCCGACGCACTGATGATGCCTTCGATGTCGTCGCGCAGATCCGTCTCGCTCAAGTGATTCATGTCCGCCGAGAGCCGGCAGGCCCACAAGTGGCCTCCTGAAGCGACAATCTGGTCGAGGAAGTCGGGCACCTCAGGGACCCCGAGGTCCGCGATCTGCTTCTTCAGCATGTGGGTCGCGGCGCTGGTCATGCCCGGAAGCGGTGCCAGGTAGGCAGGCATCCGGACGTCCTTGATCGGCAGATGAAGCGCCGAGTTCCCGGCCGGGCTGAACTGTAGGTCGTTCATGCGCGACTTGGTGATCATGTCGAAGCCCCAGAACGTGAAGAACAGATGCGTCTCCACGCCCTCGCCGAGCGCGGCATTGCCGAGGATCAGACCCGGGTACGCCATGTCCAACTGGCCCTTGGAACAGATGATCGCCAACTTGCGACCAGTCCCCTCCTCATCGCCGAACGAGGGGATGATCGCGTTTTCCGTGGTCGTGGTCATTGCAGGTCTCCCTCGAGTGCAGGTTCGGTCGGGCTCGGTCACACACAGCCGTGCGGCTTGGGCAGACCGGCGATGTAGGCCATCTTCTTGGCCGGCTTCTTGGGGAAAAGCGTGAATTGCTCCTTGGCGGGGATCCCACCGACGGTCTGAACTCGACGCGTGGTTGCGGTCTCCCCCTTTTCGAGAAAGTCCAAGCGCAGGAACCGGAGCACGGCCCAGTGCGCGTCGGTCAGGTCGATGTCGATGTTGGAGGCGAGCACCTTGGCCAGGCCCTCGTCCCACTCGTCATAGGCCGTCAGAAAGCCCTCGTCATTCACGTGGATCTCGCGCCCATTCATGGTCGTGACTGGCATGTCATCGACCTCCTTTCGTAGTCGGGTGCTTACCGGCCATGGTCATCCGGGAGGGCAGCAGGGGAACCGGGCGGCCGGGGAGCAGCACGTTCCAATACATCCAGCGGAAGGCGAGCTTGCCCCGGTGATTGATCCGGGTCTCCTCGAGCAAACTGAAGGGCCCGACTCCGGGGACCGGGTACTTGCCGGGCAGCGGCTCGGTGTCGTAGTTGAAGTCGATGAGCATCCCCTTGCCGTGCCCGGTCTCGATGAAGCAGTTGGCATGGCCGTCGAACAGCGCGGTCATCGGCCGACCGGCGATGTGGTTCAAGAAGTTCTCGGGGAACAAGTCCATCGAAAAGTGAGCTACCGAACCGGCCTTGGAGGCCGGGATGTCCGAGGCGTCACCAACAGCGAAGATGTTGTCGTACGCCTTCGAGAGCAGCGTCCCTTTGTCGACCGGAACGTAGTTGAGCTCGTCGCCCAGACCGCTCCTCGCGATGTAGTCGGCACCCATGTTCAGCGGAACCGTGACGAGCAGGTCGAAGGGAACCTCGCGCTCGTCCATGGACACCAACGTCGACGTGTCCGCATCGATCCGGTCGACGACGAAGTCAGACTCGAGGGCGATCTTTCGTTCCTCAAGCATGCTGCCGAGGTGCTCAGAGGCAACCGGCTTGGTGAAGGCGCCCTCCAACGGGGTGACGTAGACGATCTCGACGCGGTCGCGCATGCCCTTGTCTGTGAAGTACGCCTCCGCCAGGAAGGAGAATTCAAGGGGCGCAACCGGGCACTTGATCGGCATCTCGGTCACGTGGACCACGAGGCGTCCACCGGGCCAAGCGGCGAGAGCGCCCGCAAGCTGGGTCGCGCCCTCAAGGCTGTAGAACTCGTGGACGTTCTTCCGCCATACCAACGGATCGGTCATCCCGGGGGTCTGGTCTGGTCGGGGCGACGTGCCAGTTGCGATGACGAGGTAGTCGTAGGCGAGCTGACGACCGTCATCGAGCAGCACCGTGCTCGCTTCGGCGTCGACTCGGTCGATCCCGGCGATCACCAGCGCCACACCCTCAGGGATGAACTCCCGGGAAGGCTTGGTGAGTTGCTCAGGGGTGTACGTGCCAAAGGGCAGTAACAAATAGCCCGGTTGGTAGTGGTGCTCCGCACTGTGGTCGACCACAGTGATCGCCCACTCCGACTCTGGCAACCGGGAGCGGAGCTTGTTGACCGCAATGGTTCCGGCAGTGCCAGCGCCGAGTACGAGCAGTCGCTTCATGCCTCGACCGTAGGAGTCGGCGCCGTCCCACCCCTAGGGCCCTATGGCCTGCGCCACTCCCCCGGAAGTCCCTCGCGACCTTCGATCCTGCGGGACGGTCAGCGTGCGTTGGAGGCGATGACGGCGCCGAACTGGTCGTTGGTCTCCTGTACCCCGAAGATTCCAGTCGAGGACTGACCGAAGTTGGTCGAATCAGCTCCGACAAAGAGCTCTCCGGCCTTCGTACCGAGGGTGGCGACCCGCCCGGAATCAAGCACCGAGCCATCGGCGCCGAGCGGAACCCCCACGAGGAGACTTGGACCTTGCACGTCGCCTTCGTTGGTCCACGCGAACGCCAGCTCGCGGCCAAAGCGGTCTCCACTACTACTGGTCCCCAACACGAGATCCGTGTCCAGCGTGAGGTTTGCCGAGGTAACCACAGCAGGGACCCCCAAGCTGCAGCCCATCTGCGCCTGATAGGCACTACCGGCGTTCATGATTGTCCCCAGATCTTCCTCCGGCGACGAAGCCACGAGCAGCGACCCTGCCGCTGCGACCCGCAAGCCGAAGAGGTCGCCCTCCTCGGCGGAGGTATCGGGGAGGGTGGCGGTGCCCTGAACTAGCCCCAAGCTGCTGCCGACGGGGACGTCAACCACAGTGACCGTGCCGGCGTCATCCGTTGCGCCCACGTTCTCGCTAGGCGTCCCCACGACGTACGCCTCATCACTGGAACCGAGCCCGCATGAGTCCAATTGGGCCACGGCAGCGCCAAAGCGATCACCGGTCTCACCAATCCCGGAAACATCAACCGGCGTCGTGGTGTCCTGGTGGAAACTGGTCCACGTGTTCGTGAAGGCATAGACCGCGCCGGCATCGACGATCGTGCCGATGTCCTCGCGCGGTACGCCGACGAGCACGGAGTGCTCGCTCCCGGACAGGACTGCGCCGAAGCGGTCGCCGTCCTCAGCGTCGCCTGGAACCCCACTGGTGTCCTGGGTGTAGCCAGCCATCCCTGAAGCAGTCGAGACAAGGCCGCCTACGGCTCCAGCACTGAACCGGGTGACCATCCCAGCCCCCTGATCACTGCCCAGGTTCTCGCCGGGAGCACCTACCCATAGGCGGGCGGAGCTGCCAGACCCCTGAACGGCGACCGCCGCTCCGAACTCGTCATTGTCCTCGGCTGTTCCTGGCACCGCGCCACTGTTCTGGCTGATCGACTGTCGAACGCTGCCGAACGTGCCCGCAGCGGACCCGAACAGGACCTGGATGCGCCCAGCGCCTGCGTTCTCCCCAGGGACACCGATCACGAGGTCCTTGCACCCGTCGTTGTTGACGTCACCGATCGCCAGGGCTGCGCCGAATCGGTCGCCCTGCTCGCTGGCCCCGTAGATGGACTCCTGAGTGAACACCAGGGAGGAGTTGCTTCCGAACGTGTGGGTGGCACTGGCACCGAACACGATGGTGACCGAGCCCGCATCCTTGTCGCTCCCGACGTCCTCACCGGGCATGCCGATAGCCGTGTCGTCGACCCCGTCGTGGTTGACGTCGAACCCAGCGGTGCTCGTGCAGCCGACCGCCAGTGCCGTACCGCCGGGCACAACAACCAGCCCCGCCGCAGCAAGCACCGCAACACCTGCGACAGACAACA
>JANPBY010000115.1:0-3623 GCA_031430645.1 Actinomycetes bacterium | reverse complement strand
CGCGGCGTGTCGCGTACGTAACGTCACACTCAGCGGGGGTGGGGGGCCGCGAGTTCGAGGGCGAGGCCGTCGCCGCGGCCGGTGACCGTCACTGAGGACAGGCCGAGCCAGCCGGCCATCAAGGTCAGTTCGGCCGCTAGCTCCTCGGCCGTGTGCTCTGGCGCACCAGGCTCGGCGAAGGCCGCCTGGACGAGCAAGGTCCCACCGGCACGGTCGGCCTTCAGGTCGACTCGGGCCACGAGGGCATCGTCGAGCAGGAAGGGCAGGACGTAGTAGCCGTGCACCCGTTTGGCCGGAGGCACATAGATCTCGATCCGGTAGTGAAAGCCGAACAGCACCTCCGCGCGTTCCCGCCGCCAGACCAACGGATCGAAGGGCACCAGCAGCGCACGAGCCTGGACCGCCCGCGGGACCCGCGCGTCTCGATGCAGGTACGTCGGCCGCGACCAGCCCTCGACCCCGACCGGCACTAGTTCCCCGGACTCCACCAGCTCAGCCACAGCCCGCTGAGAGTCCTTGGGGCGCAACCGGAAATAGTCACGGAGGCACGGCTCAGTTGCGACCCCATGCGCCCGGGCTGCGATCAGCGTCAGCGCCCGAAAAGCCTCCTCGTCAGACGGAGTGGGCATGGCCTGAATGGCCGGGGGGAGGACGCGCTCGATCACGTCGTACCGCCGCTCGAACTGTCCCGTCCTACCGGCCGAACCCACGGCCCCACTGAAAAACAAATACTCCAGCGCTTCCTTGACCATGGACCAGTTCCAGCCCCACTGGTCGCGTTGACGCGGGGCGTCGTGCGCCAACGCCGCCTCGACCTGGAGTGAGGTCATCGGCCCCCCGTGTCTGAGCTCCTCAAGGACTAGAGCCACCAGCTCGGGCTGCTCCGAAGCAATCCGCTGCATGCTGCCCCAGGCATCGTCTCGCCAGCGCTCCATCCGCCAGCGCAGCAGAGGATGGGTCGAGGCGGGGATCAGGCTGGCCACGTGCGCCCAGTACTCGACGAGCCGACGCGGCGACGTGGCCGTGGCCCTCTCCAGCAACCCCTGGTCGTAGTCCCCCAGTCGACTGAACAACGGCAGGTAGTGCGCCCGCGCGAGCACGTTCACGCTGTCGAGCTGCAGCAAGCCGATGCGATCGACTGTCGCCGTGAGATGACGCATGCCTGGCTGGGCCGGACGAGGAGCGGCTAGTCCCTGAGCGGTGATCGCCACTCGCCGAGCTTGCCCGCGCGACAACCGCTCCCGAGGTGCGGCCGGCATCAGATGATCTCGAGGAGCTTCTCGCGCACGGCGTAGACGACCGCCTCCATCCGCGAGTGCAGCTGGAGCTTCTCCAAGATGTTGCGGATGTGGTTCTTGACCGTGTTCTCGCTGATGAAGAGCTGACGGGCGATATCGCGGTTGTTGAGACCCGTGGCGACGAGCTTGAGCACCTCGAGTTCTCGATCGGTGAGGCGCGGGGCTCCGGCGCTGTCATGGAGGAGGTCTTCACGTCGCACCATGGCCGCGAACTCGGTGAGCAGCTTGCCCGCCATGGAAGGGCTGATGAGCGATTGCCCGGCGTGGACTGCGCGTACGGCGGTCACGACCTCCTCGATGGAGATCTCCTTGAGCAGGTAGCCGCTGGCGCCAGCCTTGATCGAGGCGTAGAGATCGTCCTCGTTGTCGCTGATGGTCAGCATGATGACCCGCAGACCCGGAACCGCAGCGACCAGATCGGCGCACACCTCTAGACCGCTGCGACCAGGCATCCGTACGTCGAGCAAAACGATGTCCGGCTGCAGCTCGATCGCCCGAAGGAGCGCATCGTCTCCATCCGCGGCCTCGCCAACGACTTCCAGATCGGGGACAGAGCCGAGGACCATCTCCACGCCACGCCGGAAGAGCGCGTGGTCATCGACCACGAGCACGCGGATCGGCGCCGTCTGGTCCTGACTCGACGCCGGCCCGACGGCCGACGCCCCTGCGTCGGACACGTTGTCTCCCCTACCCGAACCCACCAGTACGAACCCACCCCAACCGGCCCATGATGGCACGATATGGGTGGATCCGGGAGGTTCGCCCCATCTTGCGGGAGTACCCGGAGATGCAGCCGGCGATGCAGCCCGTGACTAGGCCGGCGCAGCCGCGCCCTCGAGATCAAGGTGGATGACTCCGTAGTGGTAGCCACGCCGCCGGTAGACCACGGCCGGACGGTGGTTGGTGGCGTCGACGAAGAGATAGAAGTCGTGACCCACCAGCTCCATCGCCTCGAGGGCCTGATCGAGAGTCATCGGACCCGCGGTGTGGGTCTTCTCGCGCACGAGCATGGGACCTTCGCCGTCGCCGAGATCCGCTGAAGCCCAGTCCGGAAGCTCCGCCTCGCTGGAGTCGGCTACACCAGCAACTGCACCATCATCAGCCAGTGCGCCAGCCGGCTCTGCCGACTCGCTGGGCGTGAATGAGCTCCCGTCCAGGGCCACGTCGGAAGCGACTGCATCGGCTCGCTTGTGGTGGTCGTGGCGACGGTCGGCAGCCTTGCGCAGTCGTGCCTCGAGACGGCTGCACGCAACATCGAGCGCGGCGTACTTGTCGTCCGCAGCGGCCTCGGCGCGAACCACTGGGCCACGGCTTCGAATCGTCAGCTCGACGCGCAGGGCGCGGTCGGCCAACCTCGGGTTCAGCTCCTTGGACACCTCGACATCGACGCGCTGAATCTTGGGATCAAACCGCTCGACCTTCTCAAGGCGCTCGGCGACGTGGTCACGGAAGCGCTCCGACAGTTCGACCTGACGACCCTTGACAACGATGTCCACGCGGGCATCTCTCCTTGAGTTCGGGGGCGGTGACTCACTACGTTAGTTGACGTATCGGGTGCACTGCTGCGGTCGAAAGTCCTGTGATCAGCAGTTCTTTGCAACCAGGATGACACCCGCCCGGCCGACCTGGTCTTCGACCCCACATCCGCCTGCTGAAGGGATTGCAGCCGAGGGCCACTCCCCCCTTCTCCCGGGTCGGCGGCCATCTGGACCACCGTCGGGGCAGGGCTTATTCCTAAGCCGCACCGTGATCGGACGACGAAGAGTCGCCTTACGTGGGCCGTTTCGCCTGCGGCTGGCATCGGCTTGCCGGGGAGTAAGGCGCGGGAAACCCGCGACGACTCCCTGACGCAACCACGGACCCGGGCGGGTGCCATGGCTCGACGCTAGCCCGTGGGAAGCGGCCGGTCGAGCGGAAGCCGCCGAGTCGTGGCCGCGATCACCGCAGCAGCGGTGGGGGCGCGGCCCACAACCCGAAGGGCACGCGCTGCCTCGGCCAGGGAAGCGCCCGTCGTGACCAGGTCGTCGACGAGAACGACGACGGTCTCCGCGCCGAGCCGGTCGACCAGGCGGGGCCTGATCCGGTGTGCGCCGGTGAGGTTGCTCGCCCGGGCCATCGCCCCGAGCCCTGCTTGGTCGGACACCGTGCGCGCGTGCCCGAGCAGCGGCAGGACCGCCGTGGGTCGTCCCGAGGCCCGAAGGACGTACGCCGCCCGGCGAGCAATCCGCAGCATCGGATCATGGCCGCGCGCCCGAGTGGCGGCCAGGGATGACGGAACCGGGACAAGCACGAGGGGTGGCCACTCGGACCTCGGGCTGGCCGCCT
>JANPBY010000114.1:0-2114 GCA_031430645.1 Actinomycetes bacterium | reverse complement strand
CGATGACCCGTTGACCGGGGAGGCCATCGAGGGCTCGGAGGGCTTGAACAGACTCACCATCACCCAGCAGGCGTCCGACCGACTCGACATCTCGACCGGTGAGGTGACCGTTGAGAAGGTGTCGCACAGCGGTGGGCCAAGTCAAGAGCGAAAGGTCGTGCCTTACTCCTCTGTCATGTACGACCCAGAGGGCGGCACCTGGGTGTACACCAACCCGGAGCCCCTGGTGTTCGAGCGTGCCGCGATCACCGTCGACTTCATCGATGGTGACATCGCTGCGCTGTTGAAGGGGCCGGCGGAGGGGACGTCAGTTGTCATCGTTGGTTCGGCAGAGCTCTACGGCGCCGAGTTCGGCGTGGACAAGTAGTGGGTCGGGCGAACCACCATGATGCGCTGGATTGTCGGGACCAGTCTGAAGCTGCGCTACGTCGTCGTCGCTGCTGCCAGCGCAATGATGGTCTTCGGAATTGGCGCCGTTCGCGATGTCCCGATGGATGTGTTTCCGGAGTTCGCGCCGCCACGGGTCGAGATCCAGACGCCCTCGCTGGGACTGTCCGCTTCGGAGGTCGAAGCACTCGTTACGGTCCCGCTTGAACAGTCACTGCAGGGGATGGACCGGCTCGACACGATCCGCTCGAAGTCTGTCCCGCAGCTCTCGTCAATTGAACTGATATTCGAACCTGGAACGGACCTGCTCGAGGCTCGCCAACTCGTCCAGGAACGGGTCGAGGCAGTAACGCCCACGTTGCCGACGTGGTCTAGCCCGCCGTTCATGATTCAACCGCTGTCGGCGACAAGCCGTGTGATGAAGATCGGGCTCACGTCTGACACACGGTCGCTCACTGAGATGTCGATGATCTCGTACTGGACGATCAGGGAGCGCTTGCTTCGAGTGCCCGGCGTTGCCAACGTGGCGATCTGGGGCGAGCGCCTACAGATGATGCAGGTGCAGGTTGAGCCGAAGAAGCTGAAGGCCCAGCAGGTGTCCTTGGACGATGTGATGGCTGCCACCGCGGACAGCCTGGATGCTGGGTTGCTCCAGTTCTCGGACGGGGCCGTCATCGGCACTGGCGGCGCGATCGAAACACCGAACCAGCGGCTCTCGATCCAGCATGTCCTGCCCATCGTCAAGCCCGCGGACCTGGCACAAGTGAGCGTCGGAACCTCCGGAAGTGGGAAGCCACTTCAGCTCGATGACGTTGCCAAAGTGGTCGAGGACCACCAGCCCCTGATCGGGGACGCGGTGATCAACGACGGGCCTGGGCTGATGCTCATCGTGGAGAAGCTGCCGTGGGGTAACACCCTCGATGTGACAGAAGGCGTCGAAGAGGCCTTGGACTCGATGGCTCCGGGACTCTCTGGTATTGAGATCGACACCACGATCTTTCGACCTGCAACTTTCGTCGAGACGTCGATGGACAACTTGAAGACGGCAATGATTCTGGGCTTCCTGCTCGTCGTACTGATCATTGGGGCGTTCCTCTTCGAATGGCGCATGGCCCTGATCAGCCTGGTCACCATCCCCCTGTCGTTGATGGCGGCGGCGCTGGTTCTCGATTGGCGTGGTGCCACGGTCAACACGATGGTGCTAGCCGGCTTCGTGATCGCCCTTGGTGCCATTGTCGACGACGCCATCATCGACGTGGAGAACATCCTCAGGCGGCTCCGCCAAAACCGGCAAGAGGCGACGGGCGTTTCCACGGCGAGGGTCATCCTCGACGCTTCCCTTGAAGTACGTGGTCCCATCATCTACGCGACGCTCATCATTGTGGCGGCCGCGCTACCGGTCTTCTTCCTGGAGGGCCTGTCCGGGGCCTTCTTCCGACCACTTGCTCTCTCTTACACTCTCGCCGTTCTCGCTTCGCTGGCTGTTGCCTTGACGGTAACGCCGGCGCTCTCGCTGATTCTGTTGCAGCATTCGCGCCTGGAGCGTCGGGAGTCTCCTGTCGTGGGGGGTCTGAAGCGTGGCTACCGCGTGCTCTTGGCTCCTCTCATCCGCCGACCGGCCGGCGCGTATGCCGTCGTGGCCGTGGTCGTGCTTGCTGGCATCGCTGTCCTTCCGCAGCTGGGGCAGTCGCTGCTTCCGTCGTTCAAGGAGCGCGACTTCCTGATGC
>JANPBY010000113.1:0-58186 GCA_031430645.1 Actinomycetes bacterium | reverse complement strand
GGATTCATCCGGGCAGGCTACGCGGCCGCGTGCGACGATGAGCACGTGACGGTGTTCTTCGTACTCCTGGCCCTGCTCGTGATCGGCGTGATCGCCGTCGTTGCCGGTGGCTGGGGCGGTGGTCTCGGCGATCCGGGGAGCGATCGCCCCAGGCCCTGGCTGCCGTCCGAGGCGCCTGTGACGTCGGCCGATGTCGATGCCGTGCACTTCGGCGTCGGCTTTCGCGGCTACCGGATGGACGAGGTCGACCTAGTCCTGGACCGGTTGGCTGCAGAGCTCCGCGACCGCGACGCGCAGCTGGCGGCGTACGGCCAGGCGGAGCATGCACAAGGCACCGTGAGCGATGTCTGAGCCACCCGCCGACGGCGCCAGTCTGTTGTCTGACGGTCCGCTGCCCCACGACGCTGAAGTCATCATCGACGTCCTGGTGGAGGCTCCCGTCGAGGCCGTGTGGGCGGCGATCACCGACTGGGAGCGACAAGGCGAGTGGATGCTCGGCACGACCGTGCGGTCCACCGGTCGCGGCGGCGACGGTCAAGGGCACGGGGTCGGCGCCGGGATCGAGGCCTTCACCGGGGTGGGCAAGCTCGGCTTCCTCGACACGATGATCATCACCTTGTGGGACCCGCCGCGGCGCTGCGAGGTCCTGCACACCGGGCGCGTGGTGAAGGGCACCGGGGTCTTCGAGGTGCTAGCCCTACCGGGCAACCGAGCCCGGCTCGTCTGGTCCGAGCAACTCATTCTTCCCTTGGGGCGCCTGGGGAAACTCGGCTTTCCCGTCGTCGCTCCCGCCTTCAAGGCCGGCGTCGCGTCGTCGCTGAAGAAGCTGGCGCGGGACGTCGAGGCCGAGCATCGCGCAGGCAGCGGGTCAGCGGCCGCCGGACCTGACAGTGGATGACCTAGTCCTTGGACCGGACGGGCTGACGCGTTGCGCGTGGGGGGCTTCAACGCCGGACTACGCGGCCTACCACGACGACGAGTGGGGTCGCCCGGTCCACGGGGACGAGCAGCTGTTCGAGCGGATCACCCTTGAGGCGTTCCAGTCGGGGCTGTCCTGGTTGACGATCCTGCGCAAACGAGAGAACTTCCGGGCCGCCTTCGCGGGCTTCTCGATCCAGACGGTCGCGACGTACGACGAGCGCGACGCCGAGCGATTGATGAACGACGCCGGCATCGTGCGCAACCGACTGAAGATCGCCGCGACGCTGACCAATGCGCGAGCGGCCGCTGACCTGATCGAGGCCGAGGGAGATGGCGCGCTCGACCGGCTGATCTGGTCCTTCGCGCCGAGCACGCAAGGCGTACGGCTCCGCCGGATGTCGGACCTTCCGTCCCAGACCGACGCCTCCAAGGCCCTGGCCAAGGGGCTGAAGGCGCACGGCTTTGTCTTTGTCGGACCCACGACGATGTATGCCAGCATGCAGGCCTGCGGTCTGGTCGACGACCACCTGGCGGGCTGCCACCGTGTGTGAGCCCGGTCGACCTGGAGAGGAGTGCTCATGCCTGTCGAGCTGAACCACACCATCGTTGCCGCGCGCGACATGAAGGAGTCGGCGGAGTTCCTCGCCGACGTCCTGGGGCTCGCCGCGCCCACACCGTTCGGTCCTTTCCTGGTCGTCCAGGTGAACAACTCTGTGTCGCTGGACTTCTCCGACTCCTTCGGGCTGGACGAACGTGGCGGGATCGCTTCGCAGCACTACGCGTTCCTCGTCGGCGAGCCGGACTTCGACGAGATCCGCGCGCGGATCGTCGGGCGCGGCTTGACCTATTGGGCTGACTCGGGACAGAACCGGCCGGGTGAGATCAACACCGGAGACGGGGGACGCGGGCTCTACTGGGAGGACCCCAGCGGACACATCCTGGAGATCATCACCAAGCCGTACGGCGGCTGACGCCGCACCCCGCTGAGTGTGACGTTTCGTACGCGACACGCGGCGTGTCGCGTACACAACGTCACACTCAGCGGGGAGGTCCGGGACGAAGGTTGATCGAACTCCCGCGGTCGGGAAGTTGCGATGCCTAGAGTGGAGGGGAACAGCGGACGCGAGAAGCGGTGACAGCGGCCTCGGCAGCGACGCGGGCAGATCAACGGGTCCGCTTCCGTCCGACCTTGGATCAGAACTGGGTTGCGTTCGGCGTCTTCCCCTTGTTTCTTCTGTTCACGTTCGCAAACTCCTACGCCGGTCTCGTCGAACGCACGCTCCTGCTCGTCATCCTGTCCGCGGCGGTCCTCTGTTCTTGGTGGCAGGGGGTGACCCTGACGCATCAGGCCCTGGTGGTGCACAACTTCAACCGACGGGTCATCCGCTGGAGCGACATCCAGACGATCTCCGTCGAACCCTGGTTTGGGATCGTGACCGTTGTCGTCGGGGAGAACTCGGGACGGCGGACCCGGTTGCGTCGGGCTGACGTTTCGTAGGCCGCTTTCCCCCCGCTGAGTGTGACGTTCGGTACGCGACACGCCGCGTGTCGTGTACACAACGTCACACTCAGCGGGGGGAGAGGCAAGCGGTTACGTGGCGAGCTGCCGCGGGGAGTAGCCGGGCGGACTCGGCGGCGAAGTAGTCCGCAGCCGCGGTGCCCGGCCAGTCCGTCGGGAGCAGCAGCCGAGGGAGCCCCGGGTCGCGGAAGAGGAACTTGCGCCACCCGTGGACCAGTTCGCTGCGCACGGCGAAGGCGGCCTCATCGTCTGCTGGCTCTTTCCCAAGAAGGTCCGTGGCCTCGGCGAGCCATTGCTCGTAGGCCAAGCCCAAGGAGTCCAACTCCCAGGCCCGCGTCACCATGTCCGTCACCGAACCCACGCCGGCCTCTGGCCCTTCATGGGTCGCCATGAACCGTTGCACGCGCAACCCCTCCCCGAGGATGACCCCCTCCGCATCCTCGTGCGGTCGGGGCGCCACCCACATCCGGTCCGCGACCTTGGCATAGCCCAGGAACGGCAGCTGGGCGTCGAGTCGCTGCCGGGTCGTACGGCTGGCGACCCGCGAGGTGACGAGCAGATGCCAGCGGCCGTCCCACTCCAGGTCGCTGCTGCGGTAGACCCGCTGCCCGGCGTCCTCCAGGCGATGGATGCCCATGGGCGTCAGCGCGTACCCCGGCCCCTGGGCGAGGGTGACCGGCGTCAACCAGCCCTGGCCCACCATCCGGGAGACTGCGGTCCGCACGGCGGGGGCAGCGATGCCCAGGGCTGAGAGCAGCCGGACCAGGGCGGCGACCGGCGCCTCGCCGCCACGGGCGCGCAGGTGGTCGCCGTAGAGGTCAAAAAGCGCGGATCGGGCGTGCACGCGCCGCAGTCTGCCGCCCTCAAGCAGCCGCTGAACACCGGCCCTTGCCGGGGTGGTTCGGGAGAGGGGTCCGGATGCGGGATAATGGGCTTAGGAATGGCCCGTGAACGCGCGGGTGCGAGACATACGACACGTACTTGACGGCAGTGTCTTGACGGCAGTGTCTTGGAGCAGGAAGGGGAAGCGCATGGCGGCCATGAAGCCGCGTACGGGCGACGGCCCGCTCGAGGTCACCAAGGAGGGACGCGGCATCGTGATGCGTGTCCCGCTCGAGGGAGGCGGACGGCTCGTCGTCGAGCTCACCCCGGTCGAGGCGCAGGCGCTCGGCGACGCCCTCAAGGCCGTCGGCTGACCGAATCCTTACCATCAAGCACAGCAAAGGCCCCTCCTGGACTCAAATCCGGAGGGGCCTTCGTCTGCCAGTTGGTCGGATCCGGTAGCCGAATCCTGGAGGCGGCCCAGTCAGCGGCGCACAGCGACGAGCAAGCCGTCCCCGACCGGCAGGAGCGCCGGAACGAGTTCCTCGTGGTCTCGAACGGCCTTGCCCAGCTCGCGAATGGCGACGGTGTCCGGGTCGCGCTGGGCGGGGTCAGCGACTCGATCGCCCCACAAGGCGTTGTCGAAGACCACGACGCCTCCGGGGCGCAGCAGACGGATGGCCTCGACCAGGTGATCGGCGTACTCCTGCTTGGCGCCGTCGACAAGCACGAGGTCGTAGCCGCCGTCGGTCAACCTGGGCAGGACCTCAACGGCACGGCCGGTGATCAGGCGCGCGCGATTGGGCGGTACGCCCTCCTCGGCGAAGGTCTCGCGGGCCAGCCGCTGGTGTTCCGCCTCGGTGTCGATGGAGGTCAGAACTCCGTCCGCATGCATGCCGCGGAGCAGCCAGACGCCGGAAACGCCTGTTCCGGTGCCGATCTCGACCACGGATCGCGCGTTCAGCATCGCGGCGAGCAGCCGGAGCACTGCGCCCCCACCGGGGCCGATGGGGATGCACCCCACTTCCTCGGCGCGACGACGAGCCGCCGCAAGCACTTCGTCCTCAGGGACGAAACTGTCGGCGTAGGTCCAGGATTGGTTCAGGCTGCCGGGCACGGAGGAAGGATACGGGGAACAGGCGGGGCTGCTGCTCCGTTTGCTAGAGGGCGAGCCGATTTGAGTCCGCCTGGTGGGGTGATCGCCTGGCCGGCTGAGCCAGGTTTTGTGAGGGGAGGTTGGTCATGCGCAGCACGACCAACCGCGTTTCCGGATCGGCTCCCCCCGTGTCGCTGGACCCGGCAGACCTGTCCTGGGAGGACGTTGTCCGCCTGCATGGTGACCGCGTCTACCGGCTTTCCTACCGACTGACCGGCAACCGCTACGACGCTGAAGACCTGACCCAGGAGGTCTTCGTACGCGTGTTCCGCTCTCTCGAGCGCTACACCCCGGGTTCGTTCGAGGGCTGGTTGCACCGGATCACCACCAACCTCTTCCTCGATGGCGTTCGTCGAAAGGTCAGGATCCGATTCGGCCCGCTCCCCGAGGATGCCGCCGATCGGCTCCCTGGGCGCGACCCGACACCCGAGCGCGCCTATCTCGACGCGACGTTCGACACCGACGTCCAGGAGGCCCTGGACTCCCTCGCTCCCCCGTTTCGAGCGGCGGTGGTGCTCTGCGACATCGAGGGCCTCACCTACGAAGAGATTGCCAGGATTCTCGACATCCCGATGGGTACGGTGCGCAGCCGGATTCATCGCGGACGTAGCCAGTTGCGGGCAGCTTTGCCGCACCTCGATCCGGCCCTGCGCGACCGTACGGAGCTTCGGGGCACGGAGCTTCGGGGCACGGAGCCGGCTGGTGTGAACCCATGAACGGACACCTCGGCAACCGAGCGGCCGCCTTCGTCGACGGAGCCCTGGACCCCGAGGAGTCCGCGCGCGCCGCCGACCATCTGTCCAGCTGTGCTCCCTGCCGAGCTGACGTCGCCGAGCAGCAGCGGGTCCGGGGCCGTCTCAGACATGCAGCGGACCCGTCGGGGGTTGGCCGACCATCGTCGGTCTTGATGGCGGCGCTCGCGTCGATGCCCACAACGGGTCCGCCGACGAGCCGAGCAGTTGTGGTTCCAGACGTCACCAGTCAACGGGTGATCCTGCGACGTGGCGCCGTGGCCGGCGTTGCGGTTGGGGCCACCGTCCTGGCGACGGCGTGGGGGGTCGGGGGCCAGATCGCCGTCGTCGGCCCACCCTCAGCTCAGCCAGACCGTCTGTCGGCCCAGCACGCTGCGACGGCGGGCGAGCTTCCGTTCTGGGGCGCGTTGGCGGCCGAGACGGGAGCGGCTTCGAATACTGCTGCAGCGATGATCCAGCGCGGCGCCACGGCGTCAGCGTCGGTGACCTACGTCGGTGTCGAGGTGGCCAGTGCCGCCGAGGATGCAAGCCGCAGCACTCGTGTCTCTGAGATCAGCCACCCGGCGCTGGACAGCACTGCCAGTTCCTCGGGCATCAATTCGGGCATCGAGTCGGGGATCGATGCAGTGACCCTGCTTCGACGTTCCTACACGCTCGTCCCCGAGGGGACCGAGCCCATCGCCGGCCGCGCCGCGGACCGGGTGGCCGCCTACACCCCCGCCGGCGTGCTCGCCGCGCGTTACTGGTTCGATCGCGCATCCGGCCTGCCGCTGGCCCGCGAGGTCCGCGACCGAGCCGGGCGCTCCCTGACCGAGCGGACGTTCACCTCCGTGGCAATCGGCGATCCATCCTTGCTGCCGAGGCACCTTCCGGTCGCCACGACGGCCGGGTGGACCGAAAGCGCCACCGGCGCGGAGCCAGCATCGCTGGAGTCCCAGGGGTGGAAGTGCCCAGAGACGGTCGCCTCCGCTTCGGGACTGACGGCGTTGGACGCGATGGTCGTCGACACGGCCCACGGTCCGATCCTGCAGGTGGTCTACACCGACGGGCTGCGATCGCTGTCGCTCTTCGAGCAACGAGCACGACTGAGCGAACGCGCACTCGAGGGATTCGTGGCGTCTGAGGTTGCCGGGCATCGGGTTCATCGAGCGCAGGGGGCCACCGACACCGTCACGTGGGCCTCTGGGTCGCTGGTGTTCACCGTGGTGGCCGATGCCGACCTGGTCGACGTCGACGCCGTGGTGGCGGCTCTCCCGCACGACCCTGTTGACCCGGGTTCGCGGAGCCTGCGCGGCCTGGTCCGCGTAGGCTCGTGGTTCGACCCGTTCGGCTGAGGCCGGACTTGAGAAGGAGTGCCCGGTGACTCAGGACGAACGCCCCGCCTGGTGGGCGCGGGCCTCGGACCCGTGGCTTACTCCCGAACCCACGGCAGCACCTGACGTCGACCTGCCGCCACAGGCAGCTACGGACGTCAACGACACAGAGGCCTCGGTTTCAGGGGCCGAGCAACCCACCCAGGTGCTGGGCAACCCCGCCGGATCTCCATCGGAGCAGGGTCAGCCCGCCGGGTTCGGGAGTCCCTCGCCTTACGACGCGGTTTACGGCAGCGCATACCCCGGACCGCCAGGGGGATCCTCCGCGTGGCCCTATGAGGTTCCGACCGCGGGCAACGGTCCGTACGACTCGGTCGGGCGTCCGCAGAAGCCACCCCGGAACGGGCCTGGGGGGCTTGCTCTGGTGGCCGGCGCCACGGGCATCGCGCTGCTGGCTGGTCTGCTTGGCGGGGTTGTTGCGGCCCGGCTAGACGAGCCCACGAGGGTCACCACCAATGGGTCGGTGTCGCTTGGCACCACACCGCCGGGTGAGCTGTCCCGACCGGCTGACTCGGTGGCGGGCATCGCCGAGCGAGTCCTTCCGTCCGTGGTGTCGATCGAGGTACGTGCCAACGGCAGCGGCGGCACCGGGTCCGGTTTTGTCCTCTCCGAGGATGGCTATCTGCTCACCAACAACCACGTGGTGGCCGCGGCAGCCGACGGGGGCGCCATCACGGTGACGTTCAACGATGGGTCGAGTGAGAAGGCCACGATCGTGGGTCGGACCGTGACCTACGACCTGGCGGTGATCAAGGTCGACCGCACCGACCTGACCGTCGCCGAGCTGGGCAACTCCGCATCCGTCGTCGTTGGTGACGCAGCAATCGCGATCGGCTCGCCCTTGGGCCTGTCGGGCACCGTAACCTCGGGCATCATCTCCGCGGTCAACCGGCCGGTGACGGCGGGCGAGGGCGGAAACGGTTCTGACGTCTCCTACATCGCAGCCTTGCAGACCGATGCGGCGATCAACCCAGGGAACTCCGGCGGGCCGCTCGTCGACTCCGCCGGTCGCGTGATCGGCGTCAACAGCGCCATCGCCACACTGGGCGCGGAGCTGGGTGGCCAGACCGGCTCCATCGGCCTCGGATTCTCGATCCCGATCAACCAGGCCCGACGGACGGCTGAGCAGCTCATCCAAACCGGGTCGGCGTCCTACCCGATCATCGGCGCGAGCCTCGATCCGTCCTATGACGGTCCGGGTGTTCGGATCGCTGAGAACGGGATCAACGGCGGCGCAGGCATCACTGAGGGAGGTCCTGCGGATCAGGCAGGGATCCAGCCGGGTGACGTGATCACCTCCTTCGACGGGCAATCGGTCGCCGGTCCCGACGAGCTGATCGTCGCGATCCGGGCTGGCGTGCCCGGCGACACCGTGCCGGTGACGTTCGAGCGGAACGGGTCCGAACAGACTGTTCAGGTCGTCCTCGGCGAGGCCTCCGACTGACGAGCCGTACCCTGAACGGGTGCTGGATGTCGGGTTCTTCGAGATCGTCGCGTTGGCGGCGGTCGCGTTGTTCGTCTTTGGCCCGGACAAGCTCCCCAAGATGGCAGCCGATGCGGGTCGCTTGCTCCGCCAGCTTCGGCAGATGGCCCAGGGCGCGCGCGATGAGGTCACGAGCTCATTGGGTCCGGAGTTCTCCGACCTCAATTTGAGCGACCTCGACCCGAGGGCTTTCGTCAAGCGTCAACTGCTGGACGAGACCGAAGACCTTGACCGGGTCATCAAAAGCGAACCGGGCGTCTCAACGGACCCGACCGCCACCCCGAAGCCGCTTGCACGAGACGACGGGGACGCCACCTGAGCCGTCGAGCTCAGGAGCGACTGGCTGGGGCGAGACCGAGGGAGCGGCCGGCCAGCCCGCGGGACCGTCCCCCGAGTCGTGCCGCGATTGTGTCGAGCACCTGCGCGGCGGGGGTCTCTGGGTCGGTGAGGACGAGTGGAGTCCCGGAGTCGCCGCCTTCCCGGAGTCGTACGTCCAACGGGATCTGACCGAGCAGCGGGACATCGGCTCCGGTGGCGCGACCGAGAGCGTCTGCGACGGCTTGGCCACCCCCACTGCCGAAGAGCTCCAGTCGGCTTCCGTCGGGCTGTTCGAGCCAGGCCATGTTTTCGATGACGCCGGTGATCCGTTGGTGGGTCTGGAGCGCGATCGAGCCCGCTCGTTCGGCCACTTCGGCTGCCGCCAGCTGGGGGGTGGTGACCACAAGAATCTCGGCGTTGGGGATGAGTTGGGCGACCGAGATCGCGATGTCACCCGTGCCCGGCGGAAGGTCCAGGAGGAGGACATCGAGGTCGCCCCACCAGACATCGGCCAGGAACTGCTGCAGCGCCCGGTGCAGCATCGGTCCGCGCCAGACCACCGGGGTGTTGCCCGACGTGAACATGCCGATGGAGATCACCTTCACCCCGTGCGCCGACGGCGGCATGATCATGTTCTCGACGGGGGTGGGGCGCTGGTCGACCCCGAGCATGCGCGGGATGGAGTGGCCGTAGATGTCGGCGTCGACGACCCCGACTTTGAGTCCCCGAGCCGCCATCGCCACGGCGAGGTTGACCGTCACTGACGATTTGCCGACCCCGCCTTTGCCCGAGGCAATGGCATAGACGCGGGTCAGGGACTCGGGTTTGGCGAAGGGCACTTCGGGCTCGGCCTTGCCTCCCCGCAGCATGCTCGCCATCGCCTTGCGCTGTTCCTCGGACATGACGCCGAGATCGACGCGTACGGCGCTGACGTCGCTCAACGCACTCACCGCTGTGGTGACCCGCTGGGTGATTTCGGTGCGCATCGGGCAGCCGGCCACAGTCAGCAGGACCCGTACGTCGACCGAGCCGTCGGCGGCGATCTCGACCGTGTCGACCATGCCGAGCTCGGTGATCGGGCGGTGGATCTCCGGGTCGTCGACGGTTGCGAGGGCGGCGGTAACCTGCTCGATCGTGGGGAGGGGCACGACCCTCAGCCTACGTCCCGGGTTCGTCGCGCAACTCCTCGAGGAGCTCTTCCAGGAGATCGCGGAGCTCTGATCGCAGGAAGTCACGGGTGGCGACCTCGCCAAGGGCCAGCCGGACGTCGGCCACTTCGCGGGTGAGGTACTGGGTGTCGGCGATGGACCGCTCGTTCTGGGCGCGGTCTTGGTCGTAGGTGACCCGATCTCGGTCGACCTGCCGGTTCTGGGCGATCAGGATCAGCGGCGCCGCGTAGGACGCCTGCATCGACAGGACGAGGGTGAGCAGGATGAATGGGTAAGGGTCGAAGCGCAGGTCCTCGGGAGCGAAGACGTTCCAACTGATCCACACGACGATGAAGACTGTGAGGTAGACCAGGAACCATCCGGTGCCGATGAAGCGCGCCACCCGCTCCGATCCGCGCCCAACCGAATCAGGGTCATAGCTCGGCCGCGGCATTCGACGGGTGGGGTCGCGAGGCTGGTCCAGGCGAGGCACCCGTGACTCACGCGCCATGGCTGGCCTCCGCCGGGTCTTCGTCCTCGTCGCGTTCGCGCCAGTCGTCGGGGAGCATGTGGTCGAGTACGTCATCGATCGTGACCGCGCCCAGGAGATGGTCGTCACTGTCGACGACCGGCGCCGCCACCATGTTGTAGGTCGCGAGATAGGTCGCCACCTCGGGCAGCGCGGCTTCGGGGCGCAGCGGCTCGAGGTCGGTGTCGCAGACCCCGGACACGAGCGCCGAAGGCGGTTCGCGAAGCAGCCGCTGGAAGTGGCATACCCCGACAAATCGACCTGTGGGCGTCTCCAAGGGCGAACGGCAGACATAGACCTGGGACGCGAGCGCGGGCGAGAGATCGGCGTTGCGAATCCGGGCCAAGGCCTCCGCCACCGTGGCGTCGGTCGGCAGCACCACCGGCTCGGTGGTCATCATCCCGCCGGCGGTGTATTCGTCATAGGAGAGCAGCCGACGGACGTCTTCGGCCTCGTCGGGTTCCATGAGACCCAGCAGCCGCTGGGCCTGCTCGGGCGGGAGCTCGCCGAGCAGGTCGGCGGCATCGTCGGGTGCCATCGCCTCGAGGACGTCCGCGGCGCGTTCCTGTGCGAGCACGCCGAGGATCTGGACCTGGTCATCCTCGGGGAGCTCTTCGAGGACGTCGGCGAGCCGCTCGTCGTCCAGTGCTGCCGCGACCTCTGCTCGACGCTTGGGCGAGAGCTCGTGCAGCACATTCGCGAGATCAGCCGGACGGAGTTTCTCAAAGGTGGCGAGCAGGTTGGCGGCCCCCTGGTTGACCTCGCTTACGTTGAAGCCGGTGACCTCCACCCAGTCGACGGTCAGCGTGGCGCCGCGCCGCCGGAAGCCTCCGGGGGCTGGTTTGCGGACGTGCACCTCGCTGATCAGCCAGTCGCGCGCCCTGTTGGGCTCCATCGCCACGTCCAGCACGGTGACGACCTCGCCGGTCTCGACGAGAGTCACCTGTCGGTCGAAGAGCTCCGCAACTACCAGCGTCTCGGATTGGCGCTGCTCGAAGCGGCGCATGTTCACCAAGCCGGTCGTGACGACCTGGCCGGCATCCACGGCGGTGATCCGGGTCATCGGTATGAAGATGCGACGGCGCATCGGTACCTCGACGACCAGGCCATTCACGCGAGGCGACTTGGGTCCAGCCCCGAGGCCCACGACGACGTCACGAATCCGCCCGACCTGGTCACCGTTGGGGTCGAACACTGACACCCCGGCCAGGCGGGCGATGAACACCGTTGCGCCGCTCACGTCGTCAGGTTAGTGGGGCCAAGTAGATGTGCGGTGTCCAGCGCGCCGGTTCGGCTGAGCGCTGATCTGCGCTCAGTGCGAGTGAGGGAGAACGACGTGACCCTCGGACGCTTGCACCACAACGAAGCCTTGCCCCGTGAGAGTCAGTTGGTAGGCCTCGCCCGAACCCCGTCCGATCAACGACGACGCGGTGGCCGTCTTGCGTACCCCGCTCTGCAACGACGTGGACCACAGAACGGCGCTCTGCATGTCGACGAAGGTCGGTTGGTCCACGTTGAGCACCACCGGTGTCCCGTGGACTGTGATGGCCAGCACGCCGGTGCCCGTGAACGTCGTGTTGAACAGACCCCCGCTCATCATTGATGCGCCCTCGACCCGCTTGATGTCCCACGCCAGCGACGACTCGAAGGCCAGCACATTGCTGCCGTTGATGGTGATCGACTCGTTCTCAAGCCACAGCAGGTGGATCTCGTCGGCGTCGCGGGCGAGGAAGACGTCACCCGAGCCGCTCACCTTCATGAGCGACATGCCCTCGCCGGTGAACGCCTTCTTGAGCATCTTGCCCATGCCGCCGCTGCCCTCGTAGGCAAAGTCAACCTGGCCTTGATAGGCGACCATCGCGCCTTGCTTGGCATAGAAGAAGCCGCCGGTGCCGCCCAGGCGGACCTTCAGCATCCTCAGGTTCTGCAGGGCGAAAGCGCCCGGGTCGACCTCGGCCTCGGTGTTGGAGAACAGATTGCTTCGCATGCGCTCAGCCAACCACACGAGTTGGCTCGCTAGCAGACCTGGAGCTGCGCCAATGGGCCACCGGAGTACAGGTCAGTGGACGGGGCCTTCACCCTCGAGCTGTGGAACCGGGGCGACGTGAGTCGCAAGGACCAGCTCGTCGGGGATCTCCGCCTCGACGTCGGCGGCCTTGATCGAGTGAGTCATGGCGTAGCCAACAGCTCCACCGACCACCAGAAGTAAGCTGCCTACCGCCACCCAAGCCGCTGCGCCAGGCAACTGGGTCAGCTTGTAGATGAGCCAACTGAGCGTGACCGTGGCCGGGATCGTGATGACCCACGCGGTCAGCATCTCGCCGACGACCCTGAGGTTGACACCGCGACCAGACGACACTCCCGCGCCCATGACCGATGAGCCGGCGGCGTGTGTGGTCGAGATCGGGATGCCGAAGCCGGTGGCCCCGAAGATCGCGGAGACTGCCCCGATGTTGGCGGCCAGTCCGGAGGAAGCGTGCAACGTCGTGATCCGGAGCCCCATGGTCTCGATGATCTTCCAACCACCCCAGACAGTTCCGAGTGCGATCGAGGCGTACGCGGCGATGGCCACCCACTCCGGGACCGGAACTGACGAGCTGCCCTCGGGGACGGTCACATAGCCGGTGCCGACGAGCAGGGCAGCGATGACACCCATGGTCTTCTGTGCGTCGTTCGCCCCGTGGCCGAACGACACCGCCCCGGCCGAGAACAGCTGCAGGACCTTGAACGGCCGAGCGTTGTCCGGGAGCTTGAACAGCCGCTGCGAACCCGCGATGAGGTACATCGCGAGAAACGCGAGCGTGAAGGCCACGAGCGGGGAGGCGATGATCGCGACAGCGGTCTTCTCGACCGCAGACCAGTTGATGGCGTCCACGCCTCCGGCTGACAGCCCGGCGCCTACAAGTCCTCCGATGAGGGCGTGGCTGGACGACGAGGGCATGCCGACCCACCAGGTGGCGTAGTTCCAGATGATCGCCGCCATCAGGGCGGAGAAGACGACCGCGAGGCCCGACACGTTGGAGTTCACGACCTTGGCGACGGTGTTGGCCACCGCCGTGCCGACGAAGAAGTAGGCCAGGAAGTTGAAGAATGCGGAGAACCAGACAGCCCATTTCGCCGGGAGCACGCGGGTCGCAACGACGGTCGAAACCGAGTTTGCGGCATCGTGAAAACCGTTGGTGAAGTCGAAGACCAGGGCCAGCGCCACGACGGCGACGACGGCGATGAGGAGGGTGTCCATCCGGACAGTGTGACGCCACCGCCATGGATTCGGAGATGTCTTCTGGTTCTTCCTCAAGGGACCTTGGTCCCCGACCTCGCTAGCCTCGGGCCATGCCTCCCGTCGATCGCTTTCAGACCCGTTGGCTGGCCTATGACGTGGTTGACGTGTTCACGTCGACAGCTTTCGGCGGCAACCCGCTTGCAGTTGTTCATGGAGCTGACAGCCTGAGTACCGAGCAGCTGCAGTTGCTCGCCCGCGAGTTCAACCTCTCCGAGACGGCGTTCCCGCTCGAAGCATCGGAGGCGGATCGTGGCGCAGGGGCGACGTACGCCTTGCGGATCTTCACACCCACCACGGAGCTGCCCTACGCCGGCCACCCCTCGATCGGCACGGCCTGGCTGCTTAGGGAACAAGGAATCATCACCGCCGACACCGTTGTGCAGTCGTGTGGGGCGGGGCTGCTCCCACTGGACCTGGCCAATGTCGGTGGAGCCGTACGGCTGACCGGAGGGCCGCCAGCCTGGGGGCCACCGGCTGAGCCGGCCGAGGCGCTCGCCGCGGTCGGGCTCACGGCGGCGGCCCTTGACACGCTAGTCCCGCCGCGCATCTGCGGGGTCGGCCTGCCCTACTTCGTTCTGCCGGTGCGCCCCGACGCGCTGGCGGAGTGCTCGCCCGATCTGGGGCTACTCGGGGGCTTCGCGCACCCAGTCTCGGAGTCGAGCGGCGTCTACGTCGTGGCGTGGGACGCCGCCACCTCGACGGCCCGAGCGCGGATGTTCGCCGGCGACATCGGAGTCGCGGAGGACGCAGCCACTGGCTCCGCAGCCGGAGCCTTCGCCGTATGGCTGGCCGTCTCAGGCCTCGCGCCCGAAGGCGAGACCACCTTCTCGGTCACGCAAGGCATCGAGATGGGCCGCCCGTCCCAGATCTCGGGCACGGTCCAGGTCGAGGCCGGCGAGCCGGTAGCGACGACCGTCGCCGGAACCGCCATCCACATCGCCAGCGGCACCATTCGAATCCCGTGACACCCGACACCCCAACCCAAAGGCGCAGCAATGACAGCGCGTGGGATCGGGGGTCTGGAGGGTTTCGTAAGGAGCCCGGCCAGCCACTCGTGAGAGAACCACCGTCCGCGGGCGGGAGAAACCCGGAAGACTTCCGATCCCAGGCGTGCCAAAGCCAGCCACCCCAACGACCCAACCCCGCTGCGCTCTAGCGCACCACGTGAACGTTGAAGGTCCCGGTCCCCACTGATCCCATGACCCGCATCCACAACGGCAGCCACATCTCGCAGCCCCGAGCCGCTTCGACCCCGCCGAGGTCGAGGATGTTCTGGTCGAGCCAGCCGGCCTCGAGCAGCAGCCCACGAACGACCGCCTTGGCGTCGGGGTCGTCACCCGCGAGGAAGACGTCAGTAGGCGACGAGAGAAGCTCGGGGTGGAGCATCAGGTCGGCGGTCAAGGTGTTGAGTGCCTTGACCACTCGGACCTCGGGGAGCGCCCGCTGGATCTGCTCAGCCAAGCTGTCGTCGTTGACGACGGCCAGGGTCGGGGGGAACCCGCCGGAGAAGTCCAGCGGGTTGGCCACATCGACCACCACTTTGCCCGCGAGTGCATCGCTGATCTGGCTGAGCACCTGCAGGGAGACCACGCCGCTGGTCGCGTTGACGACGACCTCGCCCCAGGCCGCCACGTCGGCAAACGTCCCCGCGGCCGCAGCTCCGCCCGCCTTCGCGACCCATGCCAGCGCCTTGGGGTTGTCCGTGGTGCGCGACCCCATCTGCACGTCGTGGCCCAGCCGAGCGAACCCGGTGCCCAGGGCCTCGCCGACGGTTCCTGTGCCTAGGACCGCGATCCGCATATTGGTCTCCTTGGTTATGAGTCGGTGCTCAAGCGGGCGTGGAGGTGAGCATCGTCCCAGCCGCCCTGATGATCGTCGAAGACCTGGCGTTTGGTGCCTTCGAGGACGAAGCCGCACGCTTGGGCGAGTGCGCACGATCTCGTGTTGTCCACCGCGTGCTCGAGCTCGATGCGGTGGAGCTTGAGGTCGCCGAAGCCGTACGTCGTCACACGGGCGACGACCCGTCGTGCTAGGCCGCGGCCACGAAAGGATTTGAACAGCCCGTAGCCGATCTCGGCGGAGCCATCCGCGAGGTCGACCCGATGGAGGGCTACCCGACCAGCGATGGATTGGTCGGGCAGCCGGATCGTCCACTCGATCCGCTCTGGTGTCGCCCGCGAGGCAGCCCAGCTCAGCATCCCCTCCAGATCAGTCACCTGACCGATCGAGCTCCAGCGCCGGATCTCCGCGTCGTCGGTCACCTGAGCGAACAGTTCGGCCGCGTCGGTCTTAGTGAGCGCCACAAGGTGGAAACCGTCGCCCTCGAGCCGGGGCACAGGGAGCGCCTCACCCGAAGCGGTCACGTCAGGTCTCCAGGAAGCAGATCGCCGACCCTTCCGTCGTAGCGCTCCCCGCGGGCCACCAGGGCTTGGCGCAGGTGCCCGTCGAGAATCTGGAAGCCCACAGCTGTTGCCGTACGTCGCGACGCGGTGTTGCCGACGTGGGCGTACCAGACGATCCGCGCCAGCCCGGCCTCCTCAAAGCCCCAACGGCAGGCCAACCGCAGGGCGCGCTGCATGTGGCCCCGGCCGCGCAGCCAGGGTGCGAGGGCGTAGCCCACCTCCGCCCCGCCCTCGTCGTCGACGCGGAGGTCAACGGCCCCGCCGTAGCGCCGGTCGGAAACCAGACACACGACCCACAGCGGGTTCTTCCCGCCGACCCAGCCCGCCGAGTTGGCCGAGTGGTTGGTGGCGAAGTCCACCGAGTGTTCGCGGGTATAGGGCACCGGGACCGTCGTCCAGCGTTGGGTCGCGGGGTCCTGGCAGGCCTCAGTGACGCTGTCGACGTCATCGAGAGTGAGCGGGCGGAGGACGACGACGCCATCGGTGAGTTCGACCGGTTCCATCGCAGGATCCTCCCGGGTGCGGGTGCCGTCGAGCCAGTCGATTTCCGAACAATTGCCGAACGGCAGGAGTTGGGTGCGTGGTGAGGTCACGAGACGATTACGATGAGCATTCCAGCCGCCGCACCCTGCGGCCTCCGACCAGGAGTACTCGTGCCTGCCTTCTTTGACCGCCTCATGCGTGCCGGTGAGGGCAAGATCCTCAAGAAGCTTGACCGGATCGCCGCCCAAGTGAATGCCGTCGAGGACGACTTCATCGCGCTAAGCGACGCCGAGCTGCGGGCTGAGACAGACAAGTTCAAGGAGCGGCTCGAAGCGGGGGAGACTCTCGACGACATCCTTCCTGAGGCTTTCGCGACAGTGCGCGAGGCGGCCAAGCGCACCCTCGGCCAGCGGCACTACGACGTCCAGATCATGGGCGGCGCCGCGCTGCACCTGGGCAACATCGCCGAGATGAAGACGGGTGAGGGCAAGACCCTGGTCGGCACCCTCCCGGCCTATCTCAACGCCCTCAACGGGCGTGGGGTCCACCTCGTGACCGTCAACGACTACCTCGCTGAGCGAGACGCCGAATGGATGGGGCGGGTGCACCGCTTCCTCGGACTGTCGGTGGGCGTGATCTTGTCCGGCCAGAAGCCGGCTGAACGTCGTGAGATGTACGCGTGCGATATCACCTATGGAACCAACAACGAGTTCGGCTTCGACTACCTGCGCGACAACATGGCGTGGGACAAGGCAGACCTGGTGCAGCGTGGCCACGCCTACGCCATCGTCGACGAGGTCGACTCGATCCTCGTGGACGAGGCGCGCACCCCACTGATCATCAGTGGCCCGGCCGACCAGGCGACCCAGTGGTACTCGACGTTTGCCGGCCTGGTTCCACGACTCAAGCGGGCAGATCTTGAGAAGGGAATCGACGGCGACTACGAGGTCGACGAGAAGAAGCGCACCGTCGGAATCTTGGACTCCGGAGTCGAGAAGGTCGAGGACCACCTCGGCATCGACAACCTCTATGAGTCGGTCAACACCCCGCTGGTGGGCTACCTCAACAATGCGCTCAAGGCCAAGGAGTTGTTTAGGGCTGACAAGGACTACGTCGTCATCGACGGCGAGGTGCTGATCGTCGACGAGCACACCGGCCGCATGCTGGCCGGCCGCCGCTACAACGAGGGCATGCACCAGGCGATCGAGGCCAAGGAGGGGGTGGCGATCAAGGACGAGAACCAGACCCTGGCCACCATCACCCTGCAGAACTTCTTCCGGCTCTACGACAAGTTGAGTGGGATGACCGGCACCGCCGCCACCGAGGCAGCTGAGTTCAACCAGATCTATGACCTGGGCGTCGTGCCCATCCCCACCAACCGTGACATGCGGCGCGCAGACCAAGCCGACCTCATTTACAAGTCGGTCGAGGCGAAGTACAACGCGGTTGTCGAGGACATCATCGAGCGGCATGCCAAGGGCCAGCCGATCCTGGTGGGCACCGCCAGCGTCGGGACTTCCGAGCACATGTCGGGGTTGCTGCGCCGCAAGGGCGTGCCCCACGAGGTGCTCAACGCCAAGCAGCACGAGCGCGAGGCGCAGATCGTCGCCCAGGCTGGGCGCAAGGGTGCCGTCACCGTCGCCACCAACATGGCTGGCCGTGGCACCGACATCATGCTGGGCGGCAACCCCGAGTTCATGGCAGCCAATGAGTTGGCGCAGCGTGACCTGTCCCCGCTGGACACCCCCGAGGAGTACGAAGCCGCCTGGCCAGGGGCGATGGAGAAGGCTCAGAAGGCCGTCGAGGCCGAGCACAACGAGGTCGTCGAGGCCGGCGGGCTTTATGTGTTGGGCACCGAGCGGCACGAGTCACGACGCATCGACAACCAGCTGCGCGGAAGGTCGGGACGGCAGGGCGACCCGGGGGAGTCCCGGTTCTATCTGTCGGTCCAGGACGACCTGATGCGGTTGTTCCAAGGCGCCCGGATCGAGTCGATCATGACCCGGTTCAACTTGCCCGACGACCTTCCGATCGAGGCCAAGATCGTCAGCAACGCGATCCGCAGCGCGCAGTCCCAGGTGGAAGCCCAGAACTTCGAGATCCGCAAGAACGTCTTGAAGTACGACGACGTCATGAACCGGCAGCGCCTGGTTATCTATGACGAGCGCCGCCGGGTGCTCGAGGGTGAGGACCTGCACGAGCAGATCGGGCCGATGGTCGACGACACAGTCGAGGCGTACGTCGCTGGAGCGACCGCCGACGGGTTCCCGGAGGACTGGGACCTCGACCAGCTCTGGACCGCACTGAAGACCCTCTATCCCGTGACGTTTACCGTCGACGAGCTGATCGAGCGATCAGGCGGTGACCGAGCCGGGCTCTCTGCGGAGTTCTTGGCTGAGGAGCTCAAGGCGGATGCGACGGCTGCCTACGAGGCGCGCGAGGAGCGGCTCGGGTCCGACGCCATGCGTGAGCTGGAACGCCGGGTGATCCTGTCGGTACTCGACCGGAAGTGGCGCGAGCACCTCTACGAGATGGACTACTTGCAAGAAGGCATCGGACTTCGTGCGATGGCCCAGCGCGACCCGCTTGTCGAGTACCAGCGTGAAGGCTACGAGTTGTTCGTCGCGATGATGGAAGGCATCAAGGAAGAGTCCGTCGGCTACCTGTTCAACGTCGACGTGACCGTCGAGCAGGATTCCGCAGCGGCGCCTGCCGACGCGGCCAATGGGTCGGCGTCAGCCGGCTTGGTCGGCGCCTCGCGAGCACCGTCCCTCCCGACCGATCAGGCGGCAGCCACCCCGGCTCGATCCGCAGCCCCACCCAAGCTGATCGCCAAGGGACTCGGCGCTGACCGGCCACGCACCTTGGAGTACTCAGCACCGAGCGACGGTGCTGACGGGGAGGTCACCCGGCACGTGGAGGAGTCCGGCGACATCGTCGTCGACCCCAACGCCCCGCGGGCCGAGCGCCGCCGGCAGCAGCGAGAAGCCCGCAAGCGCGGCTGAGAGCACGCTGGTTCGGTCAGACAGCAGGTTCGCTCAGAGCAGGGCGAGGGCGGTCGCGCGCCATCGACCGTCTGCCCCTTCCAGGCGCAGCGCGTAAGCCCTGGCCCGGTGACCGTCGTCGACCAGGGCACACACCTCCGCGACCCCGTCTGCCGGTTCGGTGACGTGCACGGAGCGCACGGTCGGTCGCCGCCCTGGGCCGCGTCCTGCACCTGACTGGCTGCGGCACAGGTCTACGCGTTGCCTGAGGTCGTCATAGACCTCGGGTGAGGCCCACCTGATCAGCTGGGTCAACGGGCGGTCCAAGGTCAGCACCTCGGCGATGCCCTGAACCAGCCGGCCGGCCCAGGGCGCCGGTTCGGGGAGGGCGCCACGGGGTGTCGGGACCGGCCCGAAGTCGTCGCCCGCGCAATGGCGACCGCGAAGGAGGACATGGCCGGGCGCGCGTGGCCTGCTCGGCAAGCCGGTCGGCAGCGGCCAGTCCAGGGGGAGCGTCTCCTGTTGACCGACCAGGTGTAGGTGTCTCCGCTCCTCCACGAAGGCCGGCTCGGGGTCGGGTGCCGGCATGAGCCGGAGCACAGGAAACGGCTCATCGGTGGCGACCGTCATGAAGTCGCCCCTGAGGTGCTCGCCCCTGGGGTGCTCGTTCCCGGAGCGATCAGAACCTGCCGGGGTCGAATAAGGCCGGGGTCCGGGCCGATGACGGACCTGTTCGCCTGCCACCAGCGAGGCCAGGCCCGAGCGATCTGGGCGTCAGAGGCTCCGCGCGGGAGGTGTCGCGCGGCGATGCTCCACAGGGTGTCGCCGGAGCGGACGCGGTAATCTGACGCTGGCTCGTTCCCCGCGTCGGTCCGTGGGGCAACCGGTGGTGGAACCGCGTGCGCCGGCCGGTCGAGCGACGGCCAACGGGGTTGCTGGCGATCATCGGCCAGCCGTACGGCCGGCGAGCCGTCACTCAATCGGACCTCGGCCGCGGGTGCTGGTGCAGCCCAGGCCAAGGTCGGCGTGACGACTCCGCCGCTCAAGGTGCCGGCCACCAGGCCGGCGCGGAGGCTGGCGTGAACGGCGGAGCGCAGCATGACGGGCGTGACGGCGGCGGCCAGCCGGGCCAACCTGGGGCGCCGAGCCCCGACCGCGGCGGCCGCCTCAACCAGGGTGAGGGCGAGCCCGAGGCACAACCAGCCAAGCGTTGCCCAGGCAGCGAGTGCTGCGACCGCCGCCACCGTGGCATCAGGACCGGCAGTCGCGTCATCGACGGCTTCGAGCAGCGGACCTGTCGACCTGGTGAGCACGAGAGCGACCGCCGCGAGCGTGATCAGCCAGCCGAGGAAGACGAGAAACCGAGCCATTAATGTCATCGGATACCTCCAGTTGCTTATGTTTGCGTGTGATGACATTCATAAGGCGTCGGTTACGGTCAAGTCAAGGGGGTGAGTACTAGCCGTGGAGATCGCGGCGGTGGTTCGCCGAACCTCGGGCGCGTCAGGGGGTGGTGTGGCTAGGTTCGGTCGCGTGCGATGGGAGGAGTTGTTCGGCGACCTCGAGGGGCAACTGGCTGCTGAGGCGCGCGCTGAGCTCGAGGCCGAGGTGGCCGACCGAACCAGGCGCGAGGCGGCGCGGCTGCGTCTGGTCGACCGGCTCCGCGGGGCTGAGACCACCGGCCGCACGTTGGCGTTGGCGCTGGACGTCGGTGCGACCGGCGCGATCATCGAAACCGGACGGGTCGGCAGTGTGGGGGCGGATTGGCTCCTGCTCGTCGGTCCCGCAGGTGAAGTGCTTGTGTCTCTCGCGGCGGTCGACTCCGTCAGCGGGCTAGGACCCGAAGCGAGCGAACCGGGGAGCGAGGGCCGAGTCGTTGAGCGGCTCGGCCTGGGTCACGCCCTGCGGGCGGTCAGCCGGGACCGGGCAGAAGTACGGCTGGCGACTGCCGCCGGAGGTACCCACGTCGGGACCATCGACCGGGTGGGCGCCGACCATGTGGAGCTCACCGAACACCCGGTGGGGGAACCGCGCGATCGCAAGAGCAACCGCCGGATCGTGCCTTTCGGAGCCTTGGTCAGCGTGCGGGTCGCGCGCTAGCCAGTCAGTCGACTGGAGGTCTCCCGGTGCCAACCGTCTCGGTCTCCGGATCGCCCTCAGCGTCAATGGTTTCGGTGTCCGGATCGTCGCTCGTCACAGGCTCCTCGACACGCCCCAGCGGGTGGTCCGTGACGAAGTCGGCGGTCTGCTTGTACATCCGCGCGATGTAGTCCTCGAGCTGGGCGCGCTCCACCCGCCACTGCCCACGGCCGCCGATCTTGATGGCAGCGAGGTCGCCCGAGCGCACGAGTGCGTAGGTCTGGGCCGAGGAGATGTTCAGCACCTCAGCAACGTCCGCCAGGGTCATGAACCGCTGAGCCTCTGCCACGGACCGATCATCGCAGAGTGCGCCAGGCATCCGGTCGGCCAGGGGGCAGCTTGTGGACAACGTCATCACTACGGGTGACTCCTGTGGAAAGTCGTCGCAGCCGGGGGTTGGACTCCGACACGATTCACGTGTCTACCGGGTTGGGGGGTGAAGCGTCGTGACCGACGATTTTCGGTCCGTACTGCCGCCATCACCGGCGGCCGCCCGGCTTCGTCGCCCACGATGGCGTGACACGCGGTTGCTCGCGGGTGTGCTGCTGGTCCTCATTTCAGTGGTTCTCGGAGCTCGCGTGTTGGCTGCCGCCGACGACACGGTGGCCGTGTGGTCGGTGACCTCCGACCTCGCAGAGGGATCGGCGCTGCAGACCGTCGATCTCAAGGTCGTCCAGGTACGCCTCGGCGATGTGTCGGGGGCCTATCTCGGCGCCAGCGGGCCTTCGCCGGTTGGGTACGTCACCACGCGAGCGATCACGGCGGACGAACTGCTCCCGGTCAACGCGGTCGTGGCGCCGGGGACCGGGCCGCCACTGCGCAACGTCACCGTTCCAGTCGAGCGCTTCCACGCCCCGGGCGATCTGGCACGAGGGCAGCGCGTGGATGTCTATGTCACCCCCAAGGACGGGGTCACGCGGGCGGTGCTCGCCGGCGCGCTGGTGTCCGAGGTCGTCTCCGACGGCGGCCGACTCGGCCCGTCCGGCGCCTCGCTCGGAGTTGTGCTCTCTGTCCAACCCGCGCAGGTCGCTGCGCTCGTGCAGGCCGCCCAAGACGGTGCGCTCGATCTGGTCAGCGTCCCTTGACCACCTCGGGCGTCCCCCTGCTGCTGGCCATCGAGGGTGCGCCGGCGGAGCAGGCGGTGCTCGCGGCCCTCAGCGCGCCCTCGAGCGGCGTCCAGGTCATCCGCCGATGTGTCGATCTCGCTGACTTGCTCGCGGCTGCGACCGCGGGTACGGCCCGGGTGGCGGTCGTCGCGGCAGGACTACGGCGCCTCGACCACGAAGCCGTCGACCGCCTGAGCCGGTCCGGCCTCCTGGTGGTCGGGCTCGTCCCTCCCGACGACGAGGCCGCAGAGCGCCGCCTGCTCATGCTGGGGATCAGCGAGGTTGTTGCGGTTGATGTCGAGGACCCGCACCGGGCCTGCGCCGCCCTGCTCGGGGTGCTTCGCGACGGCAGCCGTACGACTGCGGTGGTCTCACCGGGTCCTGCAGCTGATGTCCTCGAGCCAGTCTCAGAAGGTCGACTGGTCGCGGTCTGGGGACCGACCGGTGCGCCAGGTCGCAGCACGGTGGCGACCTACCTGGCGTGCGAAACCGCGGTGCTGGGCGTACCCACATTGTTGGCCGACGCTGATACCTACGGCGGCAGCGTGGCCCAACTTCTTGGCTTGCTCGATGAGTCGCCCGGGCTCGCGGCGGCGACCCGGGCCGTGAATACGGGCAGTCTCGACCTGGAGGTGCTGGCCGGGGTTGCTCGCGAGGTCACGCCGGGGCTGCGGGTGCTCACCGGAATCGTGAGAGCTGATCGCTGGCCTGAGCTGCGACCCGCCGCGCTGGCAGAGGTCTGGACCCGCGCCCGTTTCCTTGCAGCAATCACGGTCGTCGACTGTGGGTTCGGGTTGGAACAGGACGAAGAGCTCAGCTACGACACCCTCGCGCCGCGCAGGAACGGCGCGACTCTGACCACCCTGGAGGAGGCCGATGTCCTGCTGGCGGTCGGCCGCGCCGACCCGGTCGGGATCCAGCGACTGGTGCGCACGCTTCCGGAGGTTCGTACTGCTGCTCCGAAGGCGACCGTGCGCGTCGTGCTGACCCGGGTGCGCAAGGGGCCGGTCGGACCCGACTTCGAGGCGCAGCTCCGGGACACCCTCGCGCGGCACGCCGGCGTTGATGATGCCGTGCTCATTCCTGAGGACCAGTCTGGCTACGACGCGGCCCTCGCCGGTGGCCGAGCGCTACACGAGGTCGCCCCGCGGTCGCCGGCTCGTGCGGCCCTGATGGCCTTGGCTCGTGAGCTCGTCGGCCCGCAGCCGTCGGCGGGGCGGCGGCGGGGTGGGCGACGGTCGCACGCGACCTGACCGCTCGCCGGGAGTCGGTGGGCTCCTAGGATCGGCGGGTGGCCTCCGATCCGCGTGCTGCGCTGGGAGGTCAGGCGTTCCTGTCGTGGGCGGACGCGCGCCTTGGCGGGGACGGCCCACTCGACGCCGCGGTTCTGGGTGCGGGTCACAGCAACCTGACGTTCAGCCTGGCCCGCGCCGGCGCCCCGCCGTACGTCCTTCGCCGTCCGCCGGCCGGTCCTTTGTTGCCTACCGCGCACGACGTGCTGCGCGAGTTCCGGGTGCTCAGCCTGCTGCGGGACCAGGACGTTCGGGTGCCGCGGGTGGTGGCGGCCTGCGATGACCAGGCGATCCTCGGGGCGCCGTTCTACGTCATGGAGCGCGTCGAGGGTGAGGTGGTGCGCGAGGACGTGCCGGACTGGCTCGGTGGGGAGCAGAGACACGCGCTGGGGCTGGACCTGGTGGCGGCACTGTCCGAGCTCCATCAGGTCGACCCGGAGCCGTTCGTGGTGGCCGGCATCGGTAGACCGGACGGCTACCTCGCGCGCCAGCTCTCGCGTTGGACTGCTCAGCGCGAGGGGGTCCAGACCGCTGTGGCTGCTGCCGGTGGGCGGGCACGGGACCTGCCGGACTACGACGTGCTCCGGGACTGGCTCACAGACCATCCGCCCGAACCGGTCGCGGCAACTGTCGTGCACGGTGACTACAAGCTCGACAACGTGATCGTCGACCCGGCCACCGCGCGGGTGCGGGTCGTCATCGACTGGGAGATGGCCACTGTCGGCGACCCGCGGGCTGACCTCGGCTACCTGTTGTCGTTCTGGCCGGAGCCTGGCGAAGTCGTTCCTCTTGGCATGTCACCAACTCTGGCTGGTGGGTTCCCAACGAGGGCCGAGCTAGTGAGCGCCTGGGAGTCCGCGACCGGCCGGGAGGCCGGGGACACTCGATGGTTCGTGACGCTCGCGCTGTGGAAGCTCGCCATCTTGCTCGAGGCGAGCCACCACCGATGGCTCGCGGGCATGAGCGAAGATCCCTTCTTCGGAACCCTCGACGTCGGCGTTCCCCAGCTCCTCAGCCATGCACGGGAGGTCGCGGGTGTCTGACAGTCGGGCTCTCGTCGGGCTCATCGTCGACTGGGGTGGCGTCCTCACGAGTCCACTCGATGAGGCGATGGCCTCGTGGGCGGCTGCCGATGACATCGACTTCAGTCATTTCCGCGACGTCATGCGACGGTGGCTGGGCGTCGCCGGTGGCGCCGAGGCTCGCTGGAACCCCGCGCATGCCCTCGAGCGGGGCGAGCTTGAGGTTCCCGACTTCGAGGAGCGGCTCGCCGAGCAGTTGCAGACCCGATCCGGCGGCCCGGTGGTGGCTGCGGGTTTGCTTGAGCGGATGTTCGATCGCTTCGAGCATGCTCCCGACATGGTCGGCCTGATGCATCGCGCGCACGCCGCGGGGATCCGTACGGCCTTGCTGTCGAACTCGTGGGGCAACGACTATCCCCGCGATGGCTGGGCGGACATGTTCGATGCGGTGGTGATCTCTGGGGAGGTAGGCATGCGAAAGCCGGAGCCGCGCATCTTCCACCACACCTTGGACCTGCTCGGACTCGTGGCCGGCTCCTGCGTGTTTGTCGACGACCTCCGCCCCAATGTCGCCGCGGCCGTCGATCTCGGGATGGTCGGTGTGCTGCATTCTTCCTATGCCACAACGGCTGCCGAGCTCGAAGTCCTGTTCGGCAGGCAGCTCGCAACATGAAGGTCTTCGTCGTCGGCGCAACAGGTGTGGTCGGACGTCCAGCGGTCCGGGCGCTTGTGGCGGCCGGTCACGAGGTGGTCGGGCTCGCTCGCTCCGCGGCGTCAGCCGGCGTACTCGCGGCGTTGGGAGCCCGGTCGGCGTCAGCCGGACTCTTCGACACCGAAGCCCTGACCCGCGCGATGGACGATCAGGACGTCGTGGTCAACCTTGCGACGCACATCCCGCCTCTCGGACCGCGAGCTCTGCTCGCGTCCACGTTGGCCGGGGACTCCCGGATTCGCACTGAGGGCAGCCGATGCCTGCCTGGCGGGAGGTCGAGCGAAGCGAAGGCCGGATGGCAGGCAAGCCGGACCTGCCCCGGCACAACGCGGACCCCGCCACCAGCGCCCACGCCCCGGCCGCGCCGGCCCGCACCTTCACCGGTGCCCGCCGACGCGCCCTGGACGCTCATGACGGGGGGTGCATGTATCTCGGCTGTGATGCCCCCCCGTGTCAATGCGAAGGACACCACACGACCCCGCAGCCTCCAACCCGACCTTTGGAACCCCGACCAATGGGACACAGCCGTCTAACACCAGCCGGGCAGTATCCGGCGTATCACTCGCATGCCTGACCGCCCCATGCCCTCCCACATGCCCTGAACGGGGCCGGGGCCGTCAATCCTCGACGGCGAGGCCCGCCACGAACCGCTGCAGCGGGTCGGCAGCGTTGGCTGCCTGGGCGACGGCGAAGTGGTCGACACCAGGGAGGACCAGCAAGGCCACCTCGTGTCCCGCGGCTTCGAGCGCCGCAGCGAAGGACTTCGAGTACGCCGGGGCGACCTCTGTGTCCGCCGTCCCGTGGATGAGCAGCACGGGTAGGTCGGGCCGGGCGGTGACCTGAGCCATGGGGTTGGCGGCCCGCCACGTCTCGGGGTCCTCGGTCGGGGTGGTGTCGACCAGACCGGTGGCAAGATCGGCAACTGACACGATGTCGTAAGGCCCTGCCAGACCGATGAAGCCGTCGACGGTGACCGGTGGGCTCGAACACCCATCCTGGTACTGGTCACCGACGAGTGCGGCGAGCGCGGCTAGATGGGCCCCGGCCGAGTGCCCGACGAGCACGACCTTGCCGGGGGTCACGCCGCTCTCGGCAACCGTCTGGGTCGCCTGGTCTACGGCGCAGACGACATCCTGGAGAGGCACCGGGAAGCTGGCCCCATCCCCCTCGGTTCGGTACGTCGTCGTCACGACCGCAGACCCTGACTTGGCGAGCGCCTCGGCGAGCGGCTCCAGCCCAGAGGGGTCGGCCGATAGCCAGCGCCCACCGGGAACTAGGACGACGACGGGGACCGTCTCTCCCGAGCCCGCGACTCCGGGGGGCATGAATACCTCGACCACTAGCTCGGGTGAACCAGAGTTGGAGGCCGCGGAGCTGCTGACGGATGGGGAAGGCGCACCGGGACCTGTCGCGCTCGCGCACCCCGCGATGAGCATGCCCCACAAGGCTCCGCCAACTAACGCGCGAGCCGCTCGCCGCCCGGACATGCGAGGAGTGTCCTCTCGCGTCGGGGAGAAGACAACCCTCCAAGGTCAGCCGGGACGGCCACTTGGCGCAGGTGCCGGAGACGTACTGCGTGCCGAGCCGATGTGCTGATAGCACCTGTTGGAAGGCGGCTCACCGGGCAACATAGCCAACGTGTCGTTCGAGGTGAGTGCAGACGCATACGGTCAGTTCATGGGCCGGTTCTCCCGGCCGTTGGCTGAGCAGTTCGTCGAACTGGTGGGCATCGAGTCCGGCCAGCGGGTTCTGGATGTCGGCTGCGGGTCCGGGGCCTTGACGTCCTTGTTGGTGAACCGTGTCGGTGTGGATGGGGTGTCTGCAGTCGACCCCTCAGAGTCCTTCGTCGAGGTGGTCCGAACCGCATACCCGTCGATGGACGTGCAACTTTCGGGGGCCGAGTCCTTGCCGTTTCCGGACGAGTCATTCGATGCCGTCCTGGCTCAGTTGGTCGTTCACTTCATGACCGATCCAGTGCGCGGTATCACTGAGATGGCCCGCACTGCTGTTCCCGGCGGAGTTGTGGCAGCAAGCGTCTGGGATCACGCGGGAGATAAAGGCCCGCTCTCGGCGTTCTGGTCGGTGGTGCGTTCTTTGGATCCCTCCGCCCCAAACGAGTCCAACCTTCCAGGCGTTGCTGAAGGCCGCCTTGCGGAACTGTTCGCGGCGGCGGGTGTGCGCGACGTGACCAGTTTGTCGTTGACGGTGCACATCGAGCATCCAAGTTTCGAGGACTGGTGGGATCCTTTCACGCTCGGAGTTGGTCCCGCCGGTGCATACGTCGCTGGACTCGACGACGAGGGCCGTGACGCCTTGCGTAACAGGTGCCGACAAGCGCTACCTACCGATGCATTCCACACTGATGCCACGGCTTGGACCGCACTGGCTCACGTCTGATTCATTCTGATTCCTCGGCGACGCCACAGCAGCAACGAATCTGTCGTCAGCCCCACATGGGCGCGAGTATGTGCCGTTTGCACTCGCCTGCACTTCCTCCGACGGAGCCGCCCTTCCGGGCATACCGTGGCGGCATGACCGGAACCGATCGGGCCGTCCTTCGTCAGTTGGTCGAGGACGGAAACGAGGAAGCGGCGGATCGACTCGCTCACCTCGCGGCCGCGGATGGGGATGTCGAGACGTTGAAGTACCTCATCGACGCCGGGAACCAGTCTGCGGGCGACCTGCTGGCGAAGCGGGCCGCTGAGAAGGGCGACCTTGAGACGTTGGAGTATCTGATCGACAACGGCATCATGTCGGCGGTGGACCAGCGAGCCACAATCGCGTCGGAGATGGGTGACGCCGCCACGCTGCAGCGGCTTGCGGAAGAAGGCAGCGAGGTTGCCCGGGCGTTGCTGACTCGCACGATCAGCGACACGGAGTAGCCGCGCATAAGTGCTTCGCTATCGATCGGGTCCCGGCCGCGGCGACCGGCAATGGAGTGCTAGGAGACGGCTAGTGCCCTCGCCGAGGGCAAGACACCCGGCGAAGCCGGACAGGCCCTCAAACGCCACCTCGCCGACCTGGGCCTACGCCACCAACGCCGCTGACGCGCAGCGGAGCCTGGGACGACCATTGGGGGCGACTCGTAAGTCCAGGGCGGCTGGCCAAACCCCAACGGCCACAGCAAGTAAGACCAGCGAGGCATTGGCGTCGTTACGTCGTCGAAGACATAGACGCCAGGCGCTCGTCGATGGAGCAGCCACCCGTAGCTAAGGGCAGGTGCCCGTTCCCGTGAGGTAGACGTCGACTGCGCTGCCGTCGAACGTCGGCTCTTGGCCAGGAGGCACGACCCAGCTGCCCCCCTGCTCGACGGCATTCGTGGGAAGAGCTGAGACGACTACGGACGCTGGGGCCGCCGCGACGGTCGTGCAGAAGTTGTAGTGCGCCGGGTTGCCACCACGGCCAGGCCAGGTCGTGTACGCCTTCGCGCCCATCGTGCTCACCAGAGCCTCGACGGCGTCAAGGCCAGTCAGCGATGAGGTGAAGCATGCGTTGGCTTCGCTGGACACACAGCTCCAGGTCGAGTCGACCCGCTCGAATTGAGAGGGCAATGTCAGGGCAGCCATGGCCTGCAGCTGATCGCTCGAATACGTCGGTGGGTAGTCAGTCTGGGAGGCGCGGTAGCCCAGTCCGGCGGCGATGGTTGCGGTGATCACCAGAAGGACGAGAACGATGAGGCCGACCCGTCGGCTTGAATTCTCGATCGTCTCCACTGACTCGCACGGGACGGGAGCAGTTTGGGTCGTCACGTGAGCATGATCGGGACGCAGAATCCCCATCTTGAGAAGAGCTGGACGTGCCTAGCGTGCTGACTCGGCCCAAGCCACGCTGGAACCGCAATGATGTGCGGGGTCGTGGAAGAAGTGCGCGGCGGCCGGGAGAGGCCGCTGGGACATAGGGAGTTATGGGATGACGCGGTACCTGATCTCCTTCGATGACGGCTCGATGACTTTCCCCCAGGAGGAGTTCGCCGCCGTTGGTGAGGCCTCCCACGCGGTGGTCCGGGCAGCCCAGGAGGCAGGGGTGTGGATCTTCGGCGGCGGGGTGGAGAGCCAGCGGGCGAGCATGGTGGCCACCGACGGGTCAGTCACCGACGATCCGTACCCGGAGACCAAAGCTGTCGTTGGCGGCTTCGTGATCCTCGACGTGCCCTCACGCGAGGAGGCACTGGAGTGGGCTGCCATGTTCGCCGGCGCCTGTCGCTGCGCACAGGAGGTCCGGGAGATCATGTTCGACCCCCTCGTCTGATCGAAGGAGACATTGATACCTCCCGAGGTGCCTCGGAGGTCGCGTAGGGCATCCTGGCCAGATGGTGGAAGCAAGCAGCCGCGACCAGGCGGCCGGGCCGGCCAAGCCGCTACCGCCGTGGTGGCGGGTGCTTCGCTTGGTCGCCATCACCCTCAGCGTTCTGCTGGGTATGGCCATGATCCTGCTGGCCTTCACCGTGGGCAGATGCGACGCCTTCGGTGGGCGCTGCCCGCGCACGCCACCGCCACTTCTCGAAGATGACACCTTCGGAATAGCTGCCGTGGGGGCGGCCCTTGTCGTCGGGGTGCCCGTGTTTCTGGCGCGCCCTTCCCGCAGACGTGCCGGCATCGCGCTGGCCTGGGGCGCCGCGGCAGCAGTCCTGGTCGGTCTGATGGCGCGGAGTGGAACCAGTTTCTGAGACGGCTACCGTGGCAGGGTCGGCGATGGAGAGGCTGTGGCTATGGACGGTGCGTCAACCCGACCGCCGAAGGTCCCACCGCCCTGGTTCGTGCACGGGGCCTGGCGAGCTCATCGGGCGCTCTATCGGCTTAGCGGCGGTCGATTCCTGTGGACCCCATCAAACAAGCGCGGCTGGGGTGCGCTGCGCCTCACGACCATCGGGCGGAAGTCGGGGCAAGAACGTAGCGTCATCATCGGCTACCTCGAGGACGGTCCCAACCTCGTCGCGCTCGCGATGAACGGCTGGGACGAGGGCCATCCCGCCTGGTGGCTCAACCTCGAGGCGCACCCGGATGCCTTCGTTCGACTGGCACATCAGCAACCCCGCACAGTGCGCGCACGCGCCGCCGTTGGGGAGGAGCGCGGTCGGCTGTGGGAGCGCTGGGCCGAGGTGGATGCCAAGCTCGACGGGTATGCCGGCCTGCGGTCGACCGAGACACCGGTGGTCGTCCTCGAACCGGACGACGGGATCCCCTAACGGCCGGTGCTCTGCGCCCTGTCTGGGGGAAGGTCGTCCGACGGGTGAAGGACCCAGTGGTTCGCCGTCATCGGACGGTCATCCATCGCGAGGATGTGTTCCTCCCCGAGGAGGGTGAAGCCCAGCGACCGGCAGATGCCGTTGGACGGGCCGTTCGTCACACCAGGAAACGCGTGGATCGGTCCCCATCGGCCGTCTTCGTGGCCGCGCTCCAGCACAAGGCGCACGGCCGCTTTTGCCAGGCCCTGTCCTTGGAACTCGGGCAGGACCATCCAGCCGATCTCGCTGTGCGCCTCGCCCTCATCTTCCTGCGACCACAGCACGACGCTGCCCGCGATGGTTGACGGGTCACCATCATCGGGCTGGATCATCAGGATCCAACTCATGTCCGCGGCGGTCTCAGCCACGTCCCGTTGGACCTTGGCCTCGATCCCGTCGAGGGAGAACGGTCCGCCGAGCTCGGCCATCATCACCGGGTCGCAGCGCATCGCGACGTAGGCGTCGAGGTCGTCGGCTCGTACGTTTCGCAGCAACACCTGATCCGACCTCCTAGGAAGAGAACAGCAGAGTCAGTCCGGCCAGGGTGAAGAACACCATCAGGAGGAGCACCGGGAGCTGCGCTCGTACGGCTCGATCAACTGGCACCAACGCGACAGTCCGGTCGTGGGCCAGCGCCACACCGACGACGTGGCCCAGGACCACCGCAGCCACCTGGATCGTCGCCACCGTGGATGCGCCGACCAGCCAGTAGGAGATCCCGCGGTCGGCGGTTCCCAGCCAGTCGGCCCCTGTGCCCAACGGGTCGGACAGTCGGCTGATCGTCTGTTGGCCGACGACAACGAGCAATGACCAGTAGTGCGCGATCGCATAGCCCAAGGCGATCGGCACCACCGTATGAGCGAGCTGACGCGGCATTGCAGCCTCGAGCCCCGGGACTCCCGACAGTCGCCCGGAGAGCCGGGTGGCGAGGACGTACGTCGCCCCGACGACCGCAACCGTTGCCAGCAAGGCAAAAGTGGCTGCAACCTCAGTCGGGAACGGGGTGGACTGGACCCAGCCAGCCCACGCGGGAGAGCTCGATAGTCCGTCGTAGGCGGTGGTGCCGAGCAGCACGCAGATCACGGCGGCGGTCCCCGGAAGTGCCACGAGCCCCGCGATCCCATTAAGCGGTGAGCGGGTGACGAGCACGCCGTCACGGCGACGGCCCAGCATCGAGAGTCGTCCGTACAACGTCGACACGACTTCGAAGCCGTCGGCCGCATCGAGCCAGCGTCGCCCGAACACCAAGGCACCGGCGAGGACCCACACGACGTAGCCGAGGAGATAGATCCGCAGGACCGGCAGCGTCGCCCGATCGGGAGCCACGAGCTCGAGCCAGCCGAAGGACAGGACTGCGAGCGCGGCCGGCCATTGGCCGACGCGGTCGGGAAGCACAACCATGGCGCGGTCCGGGTCGCGGACCAACACGCGGCAAGCCACCAGGTGAACGGTCCGTAGCGGGTTGAGCATCCGCCAAACCGGACCCAGCAGCGCTGACGCGACCACCAACGTCCCGACCCAGAAGAGCACGTAGAGGACCCCGGCGGCGGGGTTGAGGGCGTCGTCCGGCCCGAGGAGCAGCGCCAGCAGGAACCACGCCGTCAGGACCAGGCCGACACCGCGCAACACCCAGCGAAACCACGCGGCGTCCAGTCCATCCGCCAGGGCTGGGCTGAGTGGTCGGCCCGCAGCGGCGCCGGTGAGCCTCGGCTGCTTCCAGAGGGCACCCAGGGCGACGAAGGAGGCGACCAGCGCGACAACCGCACCCCCAAGGGCAGCCGCGAACGGGACTGGCAGGTCCTTGCGGTTGCCCACGCCATGGGCCACCCGGACCGCGAGGTCGGTGACTGCGCTGAGGAGCCCCGAGCTGAGGTCGACGGAGCTGAGGAGTCCCGAGCTGAGGAGTCCCGTCACTGCACCTTGATCTCGAACAGCAGGAGGTCCGGGTCGTGCAGTTCGACCTCATAGACCCCGGGCTGGGAGGTCAGTGTGAACGTGTAGGTCTTGGTGCCAGGCTGGATCTCGGTCTCGAACTCCGGGTCGGCCCCGTGCACGTGCACCTCACCCGAGCGGTCGGTGGTCAGCGTGAGGCTGAACTCCTCGCCAGGCGACGCCTCGATCGCGGCCGGGGCCGGGGTGACCTTCTTGCCGACGACCGTGACCTCGAGGCCGGCAGCGGATTCGCTGGGCGTCGGGGTCGGCGTCGGTGTCGCGCCGCTGGTCGGGGTCAACGACGTCACAGGGGCGGCTGACCCACCCGAGGAGCCGCAACCAACCAGGACGATCGCTGCTGCGAGAAGAACCAGTGCCGAGGTCGTACGACGCATGTTGAGGAACTCCAGGCTTACGAAATGGATGATCTCAGGGTAAAGCCCAGCACGCCGCGCGGCGTGGTGGGCCCTCCTGATCGACGTGCGTGACACGATGAGAGTTCCCGCGCAGCCGTACGTGGTGCGCTGTTCAGCCGACCTGCTCCCAGGAGTGAACGCACCCGTGTCCGACCGCCTCAACGCCCTCGATGTGTCGTTCCTCTATCTCGAGGAGTCGACCACCCCCATGCATGTGGGCGGGGTAGCGATCTTCACCCTCCCGGACACCGGGTTCGACTACGACCGGCTGGTGCGGCTCATCCGCCGACGGATCGCCTACGTGCCGCGCTACCGCCAGCGCATCCGGTGGATCCCGGGAAACCTCGCAAGCCCGGTCTGGGTCGATGACGAGAACTTCGACGTGACCTATCACGTACGCCGCTCGGCGCTGCCGAAGCCGGGCACTGACGCCCAGCTCCGCGACTTGGTCGGTCGCATCATGAGCCGGCCCCTGGACCGCAACCGACCCTTGTGGGAGATGTATCTCGTTGAGGGCCTTGAGGGAGGTCGGTTCGCGATCCTCACCAAGACTCACCACGCGATGGTCGACGGAGTCAGTGCCGTGGACATCGGCCAGGTAATCCTCGATATCACCCCCGAGCCGCGTGAGACACCTCCGGACACCTGGCGACCGGCCAGTGAGCCGTCCTCGTTGGAGCTCCTCGCTGGGGCGGTCGGCGACATCGTCAGCCGGCCCAGCAGCGCTCTCGATGCCGTCAAGGGGGCCACGAGCGACGTGCGACATACGGCCGGCCGGCTGGCCGGCGCTGCGGTCGGAGTCCTGGCGATGGCGCGCACGGTCGCCCGCACCGCGCCTTCCAGCCCGCTGAACGCAGACATCGGCGAGCAGCGCCGTTATGCCACCGCCGACACCCGCCTCGATGACTTCAAGGCCATCCGCAAGGCGCACGGCGGCACAGTCAACGACGTGGTCCTAGCCGTCGTAGCGGGCGGCCTGCGTTCCTGGCTGATGACCCGCGGCGAGTCCGTCGGCGGCGCGACTGTCGTCCGCGCGATGGTGCCGGTCAGCGTCCGTTCGGAGAACGAGCAGGGTGAGCATGGCAACCGCGTCGCTTCCTATCTGGTGGACCTCCCGGTCGGTGAGCCGAGCGCGGTCATGCGGCTGCACCAGGTGTCGTACTCGATGCAAGCCCACAAGGAGACCGGTCAGTCTGTCGGGGCTGAGGCCCTCGTCGGCCTGGCCGGCTTCGCCCCACCGACACTGCACTCCTTGGGTGCCCGGCTCGGCAGCGGGCTCTCCCGGCGAATGTTCAACCTCGTCGTGACCAACGTGCCGGGGCCGCAGTTCCCGTTGTACAGCGCGGGTGCGCGGATGGAAGCGGCCTATCCGGTCGTGCCGCTGGCCAAGGGGCAAGCCGTGAGCATCGGGCTCACGTCTTACGACGGCGGCGTCTACTTCGGGCTGAATGCAGATCGGGACGCGATGGCCGACGTCGACGTACTCGCTCAATGCCTCGTGGACGCTCTGAACGAGCTTCGCGACTCGGTGCGCTGAGGATGCCGGGACCGCGGCGGGGGATCGTCCTCGGGGCGGGCGGAGTCTTGGGCGCTGCCTGGACCATCGGGGCGTTGAGCGCCTTGGAAGAGGTCGAGGGCTTCGACGCACGCGACGCGGATGTGATCGTGGCGACGTCCGCAGGGTCGGTGATCGGAGCCCTGCTCGGCGCCGGGGTCGCGGTCGCTGACCTGCTTGATCATCAGCTCGGCCGCGCGATCTCAGCAGGTCCGCTGGCCGGCTACACCTTGGACTACGACAAGGCGACCGGCGGCGCGCTGCCGGGCCGACCTCGGGCCGGCATCGGCTCGAGTCGGCTGCTCTTTCAAGCAATCCGCGAACCGCGGCGGATGCCCCCGATGGCCGTCATGTCTTCGCTTCTGCCCCAAGGCAGAGGTTCCCTCTGGTCGGTTCCTCACCTGGTGGACGCCGTCACCCCCAGTGGTGAGTGGTCTCCGCACGCCTCCCTGTGGATCGTGGCCATGGACTACGACAACGGTCGTCGGGTCGCCTTCGGCCGTCCGGGAGCACCTGCCACCAGCCTCTCCGAGGCGGTTCTCGCGTCCTGCTCGATCCCCGCGTGGTACGCCCCGGTGACCATCGCTGGCCGCCGTTACATCGACGGCGGGACCTGCTCGGCCACCTCGGTCGACCTCCTCGCCGATCAGGACCTGGATGAGATCTATGTCCTCGCTCCGATGGCATCCTTCGACTACGACCAGCCCGGCGGAGTGGCCGCCCGGGTCGAGCGGGCTTTCCGGCGTACGGTCACCCGTCGCATGCTCGGGGAGGCAGCCAAGGTCAGGCGCGCAGGTGGGTCGGTGACGATGCTCGGCCCCGGACGCGAAGATCTCGAAAGGATCGGCAGCAATCTGATGGACCCCTCGAGGCGGATCGCCGTCCTGGAGACCTCGGTCCGGACCAGTGCTGCCGCCCTGCGCCGGGCCCGGGACGACGAGTTGAGCTGGAGCACCTGAGGATGCGCGTCTATCTGCCCGCGACGCTCACGACCGCGGCGCGACTGTTGGCCGAAGGGTCCATCGACGTTGGTGTTGCAACCGCCGTGACCGCAGACCTCCGGCTCGCGGTGGACTCCTCCGAGGAGGAGGACCTCGAACATGACGCCCTCCTCGATGCGGCCGAGCTGTCGCTTGCCCTCGTGACCGCTGACCCTTCGACGGCGCGCCGCCGGGTCGTGCTCGCGGCCGACGTACCCGAAGCCTGGGTCGTGCCGGCGCCCGAGCTCGGTGCGGCAGTCGTACGTCTGCGGGAGTCGGTGCCCCTGACGTCCATCGCGTCGGTGCACGTGGATGAAGCCGCAGCGCAGGATCGGGTTGCTGCTGGAACCGTCGACGACCTCGACCTGCTCTGGTACGCCGTCCAGGAACTGCCGGCGCTCGTCGCGGACTGAGTCGGCCGCGACCTTCCCGGCGTGCCAGGATGGCCGCGCCCGGTCGTCGACGAAGACGGTCGGCGCCCGATCCTGGAGGCGTACGCCATGTCGTTCGACGCTGTCACCCGCGTTCCCGACCCGGTCAACGAACCGGTCCTGCTGTATGCGCCCGGCAGCGCTGAGCGCTCGGCTCTGGTAACCCGGGTCGCTGAACTTCAGACGACGCCGTTGCAGCTCACGATGGCCATCGGAGGGGATCGTCGCCTGGCCTCGGGTGGTCCGCTCGACATCGTGCAGCCGCATGCCCGCCACCATGTCCTGGGCGTGACCCACCAGTCCACGTCCGACGACGCCCGAGCCGCCGTGATGGCAGCCAAGGAGGCCGCTCGACCGTGGCGAGAGCTGTCCTTCGACGACCGCGCGGCAGTCTTCCTCAAGGCGGCCGATCTGCTGGCCGGGCCGTGGCGGCAGACCCTGAACGGCGCCACTTTGCTAGGCCAGTCCAAGACGGCTTTCCAGGCCGAGATCGACGCCGCCTGCGAGCTCATCGACTTCTGGCGTTACAACGTCGCGTTCGGCCGGCAGATTCTCGCCGAGCAACCCGCCTCCTCCGTGGGGGTCTGGAACCGCACCGACCACCGCCCCCTCGAAGGCTTCGTCTATGCCGTCACGCCCTTCAACTTCACCGCTATCGCCGGCAACCTGCCGACCGCCCCGGCCCTCATGGGCAACACCGTCGTCTGGAAGCCGGCGCACAGCCAACAGTTCGCCGCGCACTTCCTGATGGCGTTGCTGGAGGAAGCCGGTCTGCCGCCGGGTGTCATCAACATGGTGACCGGTGACGGGATCGCCGTGACGGACGTCGTTCTCGCCGACCCGGATTTCGCGGGCGTCCACTTCACCGGATCAACCCGGGTCTTCCAGCTGATCTGGGGACGCATCGGGGAGAACATCGCCAACTACCGCTCCTATCCGCGGATCGTCGGGGAGACCGGCGGCAAAGACTTCGTGATGGCCCATCCCAGTGCCGACGCCGATGTCCTGCGTACGGCGATGGTGCGGGGGTCCTTCGAGTACCAGGGTCAGAAGTGTTCAGCCGCTTCGCGGGCGTACGTGCCACGCAGTCTCTGGGAGGTCATCCGTGACGACCTCGCTGCCGAGGTCGACGCACTGACCATGGGTCCGACCACGGACTTGTCGAACTTCATGGGCGCAGTCATCGACGCGCGTTCCTTCACGCGATTGTCCGCGGCCCTCGACCGGGCCAAGGCCACCGACTCCATCTCCGTGCTCGCCGGTGGCACGTGTGACGACAGCGAGGGCTTCTTCGTCCGACCCACGGTCCTGGTCGGGACCGATCCCACGGACGAGATCTTCACGACCGAGTACTTCGGTCCGATCCTGTCGGTCCACGTCTATGAGGACGCCGACTACCTGACCACGTTGCGGCAGATGGAGTCGGCCTCGCCGTACGCCCTGACGGGTTCGATCATCGCCCAGGACCGGGCAGTCGTCGCTGCGGCCACCGAGGAACTCAGGTTCGCGGCAGGGAACTTCTACATCAATGACAAGCCGACGGGTGCGGTCGTCGGACAGCAGCCCTTCGGCGGCGGTCGGGCCAGCGGCACCAACGACAAGGCCGGCGCACCGCAGAATCTGCTCCGCTGGACCTCGACCCGCTCGATCAAGGAGACGTTCGTCCCGGCTCGGGAGTCGCGTCACCCCCACCAAGGCTGACCCGGGCCGATAGCCTCAGTGCCGCGGACAACGGCGTCCGCGGGACCAGTCTGCGGAGTGGTGGAACCGACGATGCTCAGCAAGCTCGACGATGCAAAGGCCGAACTACTCGATCGTGCGGCACGTGTGCCCGGACCGGGTGGTGCTCCGGGAGACACGCCCTTCCTCCATCGCTATTACCGACGGGTGGCGCCGGAGGATCTGCTTGGCCGGGACCCCGTGGATGTCGCGGGCGCCGCCTACTCCCACCGCGAGCTCGCAACGAGTCGGCCGCAGGGCACCGCCCGGGTTCGGGTGTTCACCCCTACCGTCGAGCAGCATGGCTGGTCATCCGGCCACGCGGTCGTCGAGGTCGTCACCGACGACATGCCCTTCCTCGTGGACTCGGTTGCGGCGGAGCTGGCCCAGGAGGGCCGGTCCATCCACCTTGTGGTCCACCCGCAACTGTTGGTCGTCCGCACCATCACCGGGGACTTGATCGAGGTTCTCGACGAGGCAGCGAGCGAACGCCCGGCCGAGGCAGCCTTCGAGTCCTGGATCCACGTCGAGATCGACCGGGTGACCGACCCAGGCGAGCTCGCGGCTATCGACGCTGCGTTGCGGCGGGTGCTCTCAGACATCCGCGAGGCGGTGGAGGACTGGTCGAAGATGCGCTCCTCGGCCGCTGGAGTCGCCTCCGACTTGTCTGCTAATCCGCCGGTCGGCATCGCAGTGGACGAGGTCGCTGAGGCGCGCGAGCTGCTCGACTGGCTCGTGGACGACCACTTCACTTTCCTGGGAGCCCGGGAGTACGCCCTCTCCGTCGTCGATGGTGAGGACATCTTGGTCGCCGCACCTGGCTCGGGGCTGGGGATCTTGCGCGCGGACCAGCGGATGTCCAGCTCCTTCGACAAGCTGCCACCCGAGGTACGGGCCAAGGCCCGCGAGCCCAAGCTGCTCGTGCTGACCGAGGCGAACTCGCGGTCCACGGTCCACCGGCCGGCCTACCTCGACTACGTCGGGGTCAAGACCTTCGACGGGCACGGCGAGGTGACCGGCGAACGGCGCTTCCTCGGACTGTTCACGTCGGCTGCCTATGCGGAGAGCGTGCTTCGGGTCCCGGTGCTCCGCCGCAAGGTTCGCGACGTGCTCGACGCATCGGGGTTCGCCCCTGCGAGCCACGCCGGTAAGAATCTGCTCCAGCTGTTGGAGACCTCTCCACGCGACGAGTTGTTCCAGATCTCGGCGGAGGAGCTGTTGCCGATCGCCATGGCGGTCCTGGCGATGCAGGAGCGTCGCCAGACCAGACTGTTCCTGCGGCGCGACGTCTACGGACGTTTCATGTCCTGCTTGGTCTACCTTCCGCGGGACCGCTACACGACCGCTGCTCGGCTGGACATCGAGGACATCCTGCGCGAGGCCTTCGACGGTGACACCGTCGACTACACCGCTCGGGTCTCGGAGTCGGTCCTGGCCCGGTTGCACTTCGTGGTCCGGGTCAAGGTCGGAGAAGCACTGCCGACGGTGGATGCGCAGGCGCTCGAGGCACGTCTCGTTGAAGCCACCCGCGACTGGTCGGACGACTTCAACGATGCACTGATCGACCAGTGCGGGGAGGAGCGGGCCGCCGTCCTTCAGCGCCGCTACTCCGAGGCCTTTCCCGAGGGCTACAAGGAGGAGTTCCCCGCGCGTACGTCGGTCTCTGATGTCCGGCGGATCGAGGGGCTCGAGGAGGTCGGCGCGATGGCGCTGAACCTTTACAGCCCGCTGGGTGCCGGCCCCGACGAGCGGCGCTTCAAGGTCTTCAGCCTCGGCAAGCCGATCTCGTTGTCGGAGGTGCTGCCCGTGCTTCAGCGGCTCGGGGTCGAGGTGGTCGATGAGCGGCCCTACACGATCGAGCGGCAAGACGCTGATCCCGCCTACCTCTATGACTTCGGGCTGCGCGCCGACAGTCGTGCCCCGCATGGGAGCAGCGCCTTCGGGGCTGCCGACGGCAAGGGGTTGTTCGAGGGCGCCTTCGCGGCGATCTGGTCAGGCAAGGCTGAGTCGGACGGGTTCAATGCCCTCGTCCCGCGGGCGGGGCTCACATGGCGGCAGGCAGCCGTGCTCCGCGCCTACGCGAAGTACTTGCGGCAAGCCGGGTCGACCTTCAGCCAGGAGTACGTCGAGTCGTGCTTGCAGGCCCACCTGCCGATCGCCCGGCTGTTGGTCCGGTTGTTCGAGGCGCGCTTCGACCCCTCGTTCTCGGGGGACCGCGCGGAGTTCGCCGAAGCGATCGCCGAGGAGATCTCGGGTGAGCTCGATGAGGTCGCCAGCCTTGACTACGACCGGATCCTGAGGTCCTTCCTGGCCCTGATCCAGGCGACGCTTCGCACGAACGTGTTCCAGCCGGGGGCGGACGGCATGCCGAAGGCGTACTTCTCCTTCAAGCTCGACCCTCAGCGGGTTCCGGACCTTCCCAAGCCTCGGCCGAAGTTCGAGATCTGGGTCTACAGCCCGCGCTTTGAGGGGGTTCACCTGAGATTCGGCCGGGTGGCCCGCGGGGGCCTGCGCTGGTCCGACCGGCGCGAAGACTTCCGCACCGAGGTGCTCGGTCTGGTCAAGGCGCAGGCCGTAAAGAACGCCGTTATCGTGCCGGTCGGCGCTAAGGGCGGCTTCTGCCCCAAGAGGCTCCCCGATCCCGCGACAGACCGAGAGGCCTGGCTCGCCGAGGGCATCGCCTGCTACCGCAGCTTCATCTCCGGGCTGCTCGACATCACCGACAATCTCGTCGAGAACGAAGTCGTGCCACCGGCCCACGTGGTGCGCCACGACGGCGATGACCCCTATCTCGTCGTCGCTGCTGACAAGGGCACGGCCACCTTCTCCGACATCGCGAATGGCGTCTCAGCGGAGTACGGCTACTGGCTCGGCGATGCCTTCGCCTCGGGTGGGTCGGTCGGCTACGACCACAAGGTGATGGGCATCACGGCACGTGGGGCGTGGGAGTCGGTGAAGCGGCACTTCCGTGAGTTGAGCCATGACACCCAGGTCCAGGACTTCACCGTCGCCGGCGTCGGAGACATGAGCGGCGACGTGTTCGGCAACGGCATGCTGCTGTCGGAGCACATCGAGTTGGTGGCTGCCTTCGACCACCGGCACGTGTTCCTCGACCCCACCCCTGATGCGGCTCGGTCCTTCGCTGAGCGGCGCCGACTCTTCGACCTGCCGCGGTCGTCCTGGGCGGACTACGACCCTGCGTTGTTGTCGGAGGGCGGAGGGATCTTCCCGCGGACCGCCAAATCGATCCCGATCACGGCGCAGGTACGCACAGCGTTGGGGCTCGGCCCTGACGTGTCAGCCATGACGCCCGCAGAGCTGATGAAGGCCATTCTCCGAGCCCCGGTCGACCTGTTCTGGAACGGTGGCATCGGCACCTATGTCAAGGCGTCCTCGGAGAGCAGCGCTGAGGTGGGCGACAAGGCCAATGACTCGATCCGAATCGACGGGAGTGAGCTTCGTTGCCGCGTCGTCGGTGAGGGGGGCAACCTCGGATTCACCCAGTTGGGTCGCATCGAGGCGTCGCAGCACGAGGTGCGCATCAACACCGATGCGATCGACAACTCTGCCGGCGTGGACACCTCAGACCATGAGGTCAACATCAAGATCCTGCTCGACCAGGTGGTGCGGGCCGGCGACCTGACCACCAAGCAGCGCAACGAGTTGCTCGCGTCCATGACCGACGACGTTGCGGCTCACGTGTTGCGCGACAACTACGAGCAGAACGTGCTGCTCGGCAACGCACGGGTGCAGGCCCATCCGATGCTCACGGTCCATCAGCGCTTCATCCGCGAGCTGGAGCGGCGGGGAGATCTCGACCGGGCGCTGGAGGTACTGCCCACAGACGCAGAGATCGCCGAGCGGCACGCTGCCGGGCTTGGGCTGACCTCTCCGGAGTTCGCCGTCCTCGTCGCCTACTCCAAGATGACGTTGGCCGAGGACCTGCTTGCTTCGGGGCTGCCCGACGAGGCGTGGTTCGACCGGGCGCTGCGGGGCTACTTCCCGCCGAAAATCGTGGAGCTGCACGGGGATCGCCTGGCCGGTCACCCGCTGCGCCGCGAGATCGTCACCACGACCGTCGTCAACGACCTGGTGAACCGTGGTGGCATCACCTTCTCCTACCGGGCAGCCGAAGAGACCGGTGCGACGCCGGTCGAGATCGCTCGCGCCTACTCGGTGATTCGAGCGGTCTTCGGGCTCGAGGAATTCTGGGCGCAGGTCGAGGCTCTGGACTCCAAGGTGCCAACAGCCGCTCAGACGGCGCTCTATCTCGAGGCTCGGCGGCTGCTGGATCGCGCGACTCGATGGCTGTTGCAGGCGCGGCGCTCAGCGGTGGACGTACGCGTTGAGATCGATCATTTCGCGCCAGTTGCTGAGCTCGTCCCCCTGGTCCCGTCCATGTTGCGCGGATCCGAGCTGGAGCGACTGCGGGTGAGGCAGGCTGATTTTGAAGCCCTGGGCGTCCCCACCGAGCTTGCTCGCGAGACGGCGGCCAAGCTCGACGCGTTCTCCCTGCTTGAAGTGGTGGAGATCGCTGCGGCCACGGGCGAGGGGCCTGAGACCGTCGGGCAGGTCTACTTCGCTTTGTCCGAGCGTTTCGACGTCGACCGGATGCTCACGCGGATTACCAAGCTTCCACGCGACGATCGTTGGTCGGCGCTGGCCCGGATGGCTTTGCGCTACGACCTCTACTCGGCGCTGGCCTCCCTGACGCGCAGCGTGCAGGGGGCGGCTCCGGGGGAGACCGACCCCGACGTGCGGCTCGGGATCTGGGAGGCCGCCAACTCCGAAGGACTGGCCCGGGCCCAGGGGACGCTGGCCGAGATCAGCCATGCGGAGACCTTTGACCTGGCGACTCTTTCGGTGGCGCTGCGGACCGTACGCACCCTGGTCCCCTCAGGCGGCTACGGCTAACCGGTGTCCGCCGCGCCGTCGTGGCCTCAACCGCGCGCGCGGTGACGCTCGACGTAGCGGCGGGCCTTGGCCCGGTTTCCGCAGATCGCCATGACGCACCAACGTCGCCGGTGCGTCGGGTCGAGGAAGAGCCAGCCGCAACCTTCGCCTGCGCAGCGGTGTACGCCGGCGCTGCTCCCGCCCTGGAGCAGAGGGAGTGCGGCGAGGGCAAAGGCGTCCAGCGGTGCCCGCAAGGTTTGCTTTGGGGCTAGGTGCCAGCCGTCGTCGTCCAGGGCGGTGGCCTCGACGAGCGCCTTGGCCGCGAGCCGCACGGCCGCCACGGTGGCGTCGGCCGAGTTCAGGACAAAGGCGCCATAAAGGTTTTCTCGGAGGATGCGCGCGCCCCGCACGACCGAGGTCGCCGCGCGGGGCTGCTCCGCAGCCTGCGTCAGGAGCACGTCGATCTGGGCGGTGGACAGCAAACCGTTCTCCCGCGCCCAGACGACAAGCTCGTCGTAGCCGATGAGGTATTCCCGTGGTGACTCGGTCAGCCAACCAGCGCGGGTGTTGCACAGCTCGAGCGCCGGATGTCCTGCAACCGCGATCGGGAGCAGCAGACCGTCGACCGTCTGGTTCGCCATCGTGTATACATGCTAACCATATAAAGAGGAGAAGCGGTTAGTCATGACAGGAACGTCGGCAAGCGTCGTGCCGGGGTTGGCTCTCGCCCAAGTGCGGCAGCGCCCGATCCGGTGGGTGCTCGTCGCGGTGGGGGTCGCCCTGGCAGTCGCGCTTCTAGCCATCTCCCAGGCGCTCTCAGTCCTCGTCGCAGATCGGGCCCTGCGCCTGGGCCTGGAGTCCCTGCCGGTAGGGGAACGCAGCGTTTCGGTGTCCTTCAATGGCTTCCTTGACGACCCCGGCCGGTTGGCGGGCGTCGACGGCGACGTACGTCGTGAGTTGGCGGGCGTCACCGCCGGAGTCACTCAGGCCCAACTGATCTTCCGCGAGCTCGCCGTTGTCTCCGGTTCGACCTTCTTCCTCGGGGCCGCCGATGACTTGGCTGATCGCGTCGAGGTCGTCTCAGGGCGGCTCCCTGAGTCCTGCACGCCCACTCTGTGCGAAGTCGTCCTCGTCGGGGATGGTGTGGCTCCCCCAGGTGTCGACCAGCTGGGGCTTGAGGTGGTCGGAACCGTTAAGCGCACTGATCAATTGCTGCTCTCCGGCGGCTTCGCTCCGTCGGGCGGCGCGCCGTTGTTGGTGGCTGACGGGGTAGCGGCTGCGACGGAAATCAGCGCTTTGACCGGCTTCCAGCGGGTTTATGGCTGGGTCGCGCCGTTGGATCTCGGACGGCTTCGCGCCCTCGGCGTCAACAGCTATCTGGCGCGCTCCGCCGAAGTCCAAGACGGACTCTTCCATGCGCTGCCGGGGCTCATCCTGGTCGCTCCTGACTCGGTGTTGCGAGCAGAGGCCGATCGAGCTGAGCGTTCGGCTCGGCGCTTCGCCCTGCTCGGCGGGTCTGCTGCCGCGCTTCTCCTCGGATTCGCTGTCCTCGGCGCTGTAGGTCTGCGACGCGATCAGGGGGAGCTCTTCGCGTTGTTGCGGCGCCGAGGGGCAACCTCCCGCCAGATCAATGGCCTCGCGGTGCTTGAGGCAGCGGGCGTGGTGATGATTGGTGCCGCGCTGGGTTTGCTTGCGGGTGCGGCGGTCGCCTGGTGGCTCGGGAATCGTGAAGGCCTCGACGGAGCAAACACCGCGGCTTTGGCGGTGACGGCCTCGCTGCTGGGGGTGGCCTTGCTGGCAGCGGCTGCGCTCCTGCTGGTGGTCACCACGTTGGTGTGGCCGCCCGAGGCGAGTGCCCGGGCGTGGCGCCTACTCGACATGGTGTTGGTGGTCAGTGTGCTGCTCATCGCTGTGGCCTTGTCTCGCGGCGGGGTAGCAGCTGGCTCGCTCGACCAGGGAATCGACCCGCTGCTCGTCCTCTTGCCCTTGTTGGCAGCCCTTGCGACCGGGCTGCTCGCGGCCCGACTTTGGCCACCCCTGGCTCGGTTGTGCCAGCATGCGCTTCCGCGGCGTTGGCTGTCCCCTCGACTCGCTCTCATCGGCGGGCTGCGACAGCCGCTTCGGATCGCCGGCACGACGGCGTTTCTCGCCGCGACCGTCTGCTCAGTGGTCTTCGCGGGTGCTTATCAGTCCACGCTGGCTGAGGGTGCCGCTGACCGCGCGTCCTTCGAGACCGGCCTCGATGCTCGGGCCCAGGCCGGGACTTCTCTCGAGTCGCCGCTTCAGATCAGTTCGCTCGAGGACTACGAAGCGCTTGCTCCCGGGGCTCAGGCCACGTCGGTTGTTCGCAGTGCCGCCGGCGCTCGTCGTGGCGCGTTGGACACCGCAGCAGTACAGGTCTTGGGGATCGACCCGACGGTCTTGTCGAGCATTCGCCGGTGGGATCGGGTGGTCGGTGCCGGAGATCCCGCGGCGCTGGCAGGCAGGCTGAGTACGCCAGCGCCGGCCGCGGGGGCTGTGCTCCCGCCCGGCCGAGTCTTCTCGATGCAGGCCACGGGACCGTTGCGCGATATTGCTGTCACCGCCTGGTTCCGCGCTGCGGACGGGCGTGAGTCTGGTGTCCCGCTTCTCCTGTCCGGTTGGCGGGCGGGGGATTCTCCGGCATCCGAAGCCGGTCGACTCACGGCGGAAGTCCCTGATCTCGGATCGCCGGTCACGCTCTATCGCTTGGTCATGCGGCAGCCCACCGACGACGCGACTCGTCGAGCGCACCGCCTCGGTGAGGGTCCGGTCGACCTCCCAGTGGTGGCCGGGACCATGTCCTTCGCGGAGCCGCGCGTGGGGACCTCGACCATCGCCGGAGCCTGGTCCGGTTGGGGATCCCCGGGCGGAGAGACCACGGTCGCTGGCTCGACCTTGATCGTGGCTGTCCGTCTGACTGGTCTGGCCTTGGTCGCTGGGCCGGGCCTGGGCGAAGCCGAGACCTCGTTGCCGGTGCTGGCTGATCCGGAGACCGCTGCCCTGGCTGGGGGCGCCGGCACTGTGTCGCTGACCCTAGGCTCGTCCGCACCAATCACTGTGCGAGTGGTGGGCACTGTTCCTCGCTTTCCGACGGCACCCGAACGGTTTGTCGTCGGTGACGGCGCAGCTTTGTCGGGCCTTCTCGATACTCGGGGGCCGGGCGAGGGCAATGCGCGCGAGGTGTGGATCACCACACCCGACGGTGGCGGATCGCTGCGTGCCCCGCTGGGTCTGGCGCCGTACGAGCGGATGAACACGACCATCCGCGTCGACCGACAGGCTGAGCTGGCCGCTGACCCGGTCGCACGCGGAGCTTCGACGATGCTGGCTTTGGCTGCGCTGGTCGCGCTCTTGGTGGCCGCGGTTGCGCTCGTTCTGCTCGTCGTCTCTGATCGACGTGATGGTGCGGGTGAGCTCTATGCCTGGGAGGTTGACGGTGTTGCGCCATCGGCGCTGCGACGCCTGCTCGTGGCCCGAGCCGCGTCCGTCGTCCTGGTAGCCGTACCCCTGGGTTTGGCTGGCGGCTTGCTTCTCGCCGGAGCAACCGCGCGGCTCGTGGGGCTCACGGCCACCGGTGCAGCAGCACAACCGCCTCCGCAGCTCGCCGTTGGTGGGAGATGGGTCGCAGCAGTGCTCTTGCTGGGCGTGGTCGGAGCCCTGATCGTGGCTGCTGTTGTTGCCGCTCTGGCGTTGCGCGAGCCGATGCCCGAGCGGGTGCGATCATGACGTTGCCCACGACCCCCGCGGTGGCGCCCGCACCGCACCTTCCGGTTGAGGTCCACGATCTGTTCTGCCTCTACCCACTCCCGCTGGGCACGGTGGCTGCGCTGCGCGGGCTCTCGCTGACGGTGGCGCCCGGCGAGCGGTTAGTGGTGGTTGGACCGAATGGTTCGGGCAAGACCACGCTGTTGAAGGTGCTGGCTGGCGAAGTGGCCCCCAGCGCGGGTCGGGCCAGTATCGCTGGGGTCGACCTGGCGGCTGGCGCGGGTGATGCCGCTGTACGGCTGCGCCGAGACCGACTCGGTCTGGTCGATCAGCGTGCGGCTCGTTCGCTGCGCCCCGAGCTGGACGTCCGGGACAACGTTGGGTTGCAACTGCGCGTTGCGGGGACCTCGCGGGCCGAGGCTAGGGCTCGAGCCACCTCCATGCTCGCGGACCTGGGCCTATCGCGTCTGGCGGACCGCCGGCCCGAGACGCTGTCCGGCGGGGAAGCCCAGCGGGTCGCGGTCGCTGCGGCGCTGGCCCACGGCCCATCGGTCGTGCTCGCCGATGAGCCGACCGGGGAACTCGACGTGTTTGCCGCTGACGAGGTCTACGACCTGTTGGTGCGCGCCGTTGAGCAGTCATCTGCCGCACTGGTCCTGGTGACTCACGACGAGCGTGCGCAGCGCATCGCGGACCGGGTCGTGCGCATTCGCGACGGTCGCCTCGGTGAGGAGTGGCTGCCCGGGGGTGACGAGCGGCTGGTCGTGGATGACCGAGGATGGGTGCGGCTCCCCGAGCCGATGCGCCGAAGTGTCGGAGCGACTCACGCCGTGCGCGCTGAGCCGATCAAGGCGGGAATCGTGTTGCACGGGACCGGCGAGAGTATCCCCGTGCCGGTTCGGACGGCGCCGGTGGTGTCGGTGGTGGACGGGCCAAACCCGGCGGCAGAGGCGAGCAGAGTGTCGATCGCTTACGACGGACGGGTCGTCGTCAGTGGGATCGACGTGACGCTGATGCTTGGGAGACTCGTCGTCATCGGGGGGCGTTCAGGGTCCGGAAAGTCGTCGTTGCTCCGCGTGCTCGTCGGACTAGACCGGCCCGCGGCCGGCACGGTGCTCCTGGCGGGTCAAGATCTCAGCGCGCTGGACCGTTCAGCGCTGGCCGCACTGCGGCGCACGTCCGCAGCGGTTGCTGGGCAGGGCGTGGGGCTTGCGGAGAGCCTCGATGTTCTGGAGAACTGTTCGCTGAGCCGCGATGCCCGTGGCCTGCCGGCTGATCCCGATCGGGTGAATGCGTGGGTGGATCACCTCGGGTTGCGGCCGATGGTGGGTCGCGCGGTCGGCTTGTTGTCGGGGGGTGAACGCCAGCGCGTCGCTATCGCTCGTGCGCTGGTGGCGGGCGTGCCGCTGATCGTGCTGGACGAGCCGACCTCGCAGCTGGATGAAACGCACGCTGAACTCGTCGCGGAAGTCCTGGTCTTGGCGGCCCAGGCCGGTCACGCAGTCGTGTGTGCGACCCACGACCCGGTCGTTCTTGGCGCAGCCGATCACGTGCTCGCCTTGGATGCTTCCCGCCCCAGCCCAAGATGACCAAGGAGAAGACCACCCTTTCCGTCGCGAAGTCGGTGGCCTTCTCCTTGATCATCTGGGATCAGTCGTCAACTGTGTGATCAGTGGGGCTGGCGAGGATCCAGGTGATCTACGGGGCTGAAGGGGCGATGAGGTTATCCCCATTCGTGTCAGGGCGTTGTGCCTCCGGGTTGCCGCCCCTAGCGTCCCGAAACAGGGGCGGGATCGGCGCGAGGGGTGGTGGGGGTGGTGACGCTGGTGGATCCGGTGGCCACGGTCGAGGGCGAGGTTCGCGCGCTGGTCCGTGAGCGTGGACTGGATCCGCTCGCTCAGCCCCAGGTTGTTCGCGCCCTGGTCGCCGAAGTCCTCGCGGACTACGACGAGCGCACCATGTCGGGCGGCCTTCCTGCTCTCGGGGATCCGCATGCTGCCGCGCGTTCGGTGTACGACTCCGTGGCTGGCTACGGCCCACTTCAGCCGTACCTCGACGACCCGACCGTGGAAGAACTCTGGATCAACGAACCCGGGCGGGTGTTCGTGGCCCGCAACGGCCGCAGCGAGCTCACGACGGTGGTGCTCACCAGCGACGAGGTTCGCGACCTTGTGGTGCGGATGCTGAAGGCGTCCAACCGGCGCGTGGATCTGAGCCAGCCCTTCGTTGATGCGATGTTGCATGACGGCAGTCGGTTGCACGTAGCCGTGCCCGACATCACCCGGCGCCACTGGGCGGTCAACATCCGGAAATTCGTGGTCAAGGCTGGTCATCTCGATGATTTGGTCGCGCTGGGGACGCTCACCGTGCAGGCCGCTGACTTCCTCGAAGCGGCTGTTGTGAGCGGGCTGAACATCATTGTCGCTGGCGGGACGCAGGCTGGAAAAACAACCCTCCTGAACTGTTTGCTCGCAGCTATCCCAGCGCATGAACGAGTCATCACCTGCGAGGAGGTCTTCGAGCTCAAGGTTGCCGCGCCGGACTGGGTGGCCCTGCAGACCCGGCAGCCGAGTCTGGAGGGAACCGGTGAAATCCGGTTGCGCCGCCTCGTGAAAGAGGCGTTGCGGATGCGACCGAGCCGCATCGTCGTTGGAGAGGTACGTCAGGAAGAGTGCCTTGATTTGCTCATTGCTTTGAACAGTGGAGTTCCTGGCATGTGCAGCGTGCACGCCAACAGCGCCCGCGAAGCCGTGACCAAGATGTGCACGCTCCCCTTGTTGGCCGGCGAAAACGTCGGCCATGCCTTCGTTGTGCCAACTGTTGCTTCCTCGGTCGACCTGGTCATCCATGCCGAGACCGACCCAGCCGGTCGGCGTCGAGTCCGCGAGATCGTCGCGCTGCCGGGTCGCGTCGAGTCTGATGTCGTCGAGGTCGCGGATGTCTTCGTCACCCGAGGCGAACGACTCGTGCGGGCCGACGGCTACCCTCCTCACGCGGAGCGCTTCCAACGACACGGCTACGTCCTCGCAGATCTGCTGCGCCCCGGGCTGGACTGAGCGCGGTGGGGGCACTCGTGGGTCTCCTTCTCGGGCTGGGCCTCGTCCTGATTGTGAGCGCCTTCGGCGAAACGGCGCCCGACGTACGCCCTTCGGCTCCCGCCCCCGGCCGGCTTGACGACCTCGTCCGAGAGTCCGGGGTCGACGGTGCCACAGTCCCGCGCCTCGTTTGCGCCACCGTCCTCTGCTTCGGGATCGCTGGGTTCCTCGTGCTGGGTGTCTCGCGATCGCCGGCCATCGCGGCGGCCTTCGCGGTGATCGCCGGTTACGCCCCGGCTGCGTACCTCCGGTGGCGGCGCCGACAACGAGCGGACGAGTTGCGCGCCGTGTGGCCCGACGTGGTCGACAACCTCGCGAGTGCCGTACGCGCTGGCCTGTCGCTTCCCGAGGCGCTGACTCAACTTTCGCAGCGGGGTCCTGAACCGCTCCGACCGGCGTTCCGACGCTTCGGTGAGGACTACCGGGCCACCGGCCGGTTCAGCGAGTGCCTCGACCGGCTCAAGGACGACCTCGCTGACCCCGTCGGAGACCGGATCATCGAATCACTGCGACTCGCACGTGATGTCGGTGGCTCCGATCTCGGTCGACTGTTGCGAACGCTGAGTGCCTTCTTGCGGGAGGACGCCCGCACCCGGGCCGAGCTTGAGACGCGGCAAAGTTGGACGGTCAACGCGGCCCGCTTGGCCGTTGCTGCGCCGTGGATCCTCCTTGGGCTGCTGGCGCTTCGCCCTGAGGCGGTCGACGCCTACAACTCACCAGCCGGGTTGCTGCTCCTCGCTTTCGGCGGCGGGCTCTGCCTGGTCGCCTATCGACTGATGCTCCGGATTGGGCGCCTGCCGGTCGAGGAACGGGTGCTGCGGTGAGCTCAGCCGCGCAGGGCGCGTTGCTCGGTCTCCTCGCGGGACTGGGTGCGGTTCTCGCCCTTCGGCGGGTGCCGGCGATGCGTCGACCCACGTTGGAGGATCGCGTTGCTCCCTACCTTCGTGACGCCGCCTCGCTGACCAGGATGCCGGGGTCCGGAGGACGTACGCCTGACGGTTTCGCTGGAGTGCTGAAGCCGATGATGGCTGCTGCTGCGGCCCGGCTCGACGGCTGGCTCGGCGGCAGTGCATCGGTCCGCCGGCGCCTCGACCAGCTGGGGGACGGGCGCACGCTCGAGGATTTCCGGGCGCAGCAACTGGTGTGGGGTGGGTTCGGCGTCGCAGCCGGTCTCGCATTGGCTTTGCTTCTGGCCGCGCGTGGATCGGCACATCCGTTGGGGCTACTGGTGGTTGTGGCAGCTTGTGGAGTCACTGGGGTGCTTGCCTGCGATCGCCGACTCTCCTCCGAGGTGACCGCCCACGAGCAGCGGATGCTGGTGGAGTTCCCGACCATCGCGGAGCTGCTCGCACTGTCGGTGGCTGCCGGTGAGGGCGCGGTGGGTGCTTTGGAACGGGTCACGACGCGAAGCCATGGCGAGCTTGCTCGGGAGCTCGGGCGAGCGTTGGCCGATGCACGCGCCGGCGCCCCCCTGGTGACGGCGCTGGAGCGGGTGGCCGATCGGGCAGCCCTTCCGGAGCTGCGTCGGTTCGTCGACGGGGTCGCCATCGCTGTCGAGCGCGGCACCCCGCTGGCCGAGGTCCTGCGCGCCCAGGCGGTCGACGTACGCGAGGCGGGCCGCCGTCGGTTGATGGAAGCAGGCGCCCGCAAGGAAATCGCCATGATGCTGCCCGTTGTCTTCCTACTCCTTCCGCTCACCGTGGTCTTTGCGCTGTTCCCCGGTTTCTACGGGCTCTCGTTCACCACCCCCTAAGGAGGATTCATGTCCCGACTTCCCCATCCCAGCCGCCTCAGCGACCGACTCGTCGTCCGCCTGACGCTGGCCATCCAGGACCGCGATCGCGGCGATGTCCCTGGCTGGGTCCTGGTCACGGTGATGACCGCGGGTCTGGTCACGGCCATCTGGCTGGTCGCTGACGACCAGCTGACCAACATCTTCACCAACGCGGTCGAGGGTGTCACCGGTCCCTGACCGCAGACCTCGAAGGACGTACGGCGCTCACGCGGCGAGGGACGCCGGCGCTGCCGTCGTCGAGTTCGTGCTGGTCTCCGTGTTGCTGGTGACGCTGTTCCTTGCCGTCATCCAGCTGGCCCTTGCTCTGCACGTGCGCAACACCTTGATCTCTGCGGCTGCCGAGGGCGCGCGCTATGGGGCCAACGCCGACCGCGACGCCGTTGACGCGGCAGCACGTACTGAAGCTGTCATCGCCACCAGCCTCTCGCCGAGCTTCGTCGGCGAGGTCACCGCGGGCTATGAGGAGGTCGGCGGAGTTCCCACGGTCGTCGTTGAGGTGCGGACAACCCTCCCCCTGGTCGGCTGGCTCGGGCCGTCTCGGAGTCTGGTCGTCCGCGGCCACGCCTTGGACGAAGGGTGAAGCGCGTCCGGCTCGATGACTCGGGCAACGCCATGGTGGAGTTCACGTTCTTGGCGGTGCTCCTCTTCGTCCCGCTGGTCTACATCGTGGTCGGGGTCTTCGACGTGCAGCGCGCCGCCTACGGTGCGAGCACGGCGGCCCGCGAGGCGGGACGTGCCTACGTCGGAGCCGCCACGACCGCTGAGGCCGAGGAGCGAGCCGAGGCAGCGGCGCGGATCGCTTTGGCTGATCAGGGACTCGAGCTGGTCCCGGGGGAGCTGCAGATCATCTGTTCCGCCGACCCGTGCCTCACGCCGGGTGCGGTGGTCACGGTGACGTTCGGCACCCGGGTGCCGCTGCCGTGGGTGCCCGTACTCGGGGACCGGCCGACAGCTGCGGTTGCCGTCAGCGCCCGTCATGACGCAGTCGTCGACGCCTTTCGGGCGGGGGGCGAGTCGTGAGGGCCCGCCTGTCGCGACGCCTTTTGGGGAAGGATGACGGGTCAGTTCTGGTGTTGATGCTGGGTTTCGCTGTCGTCGCCGTGCTCCTTGTCGCTGTTGTCACCGACGCTTCTGCCCTTTACCTGACCCGTCGGTCCCTTGCCGGGTCAGCCGACGGAGCGGCGTTGGCGGCGGTCCAGGAGTTGGATCGAGTGGCCCTCTACACCGGACCTGCAGGGGAGGCGCTGCCGCTCGACCCTGATGCGGTGCTCGACGCCGTCCGGGTCTACGTCGCCGCAGCCAAGCTCGGTGAGCGCTTCGACGAGTTCGAGGTCGTAGACGTCTCCACTGACGCGGAGTCGGTGACCGTCACGCTGCGCGCCGTACGCAAGCTGCCCCTGCTGGGAATCCTGGGAGGCGCGGCCGACGGGGGGATCGAGATCGAGGCCAGCGCGACCGCGCGAGCGCCGTACGTCGACTGACCGCCGCGACCCCCCGATGATCAAGGAATCCTGCACCGATCGGGCGGCCGAGACCGGTGCAGGATTCCTTGTTCATCGTGGGAGGGGGCGGGCGTCGCAGCGAGCCGACCGGCCGCGCTCGCGTAGGCTCGGCCGACGTGGCCGCCCCCGACACCTCCGACGCCCTCCGCGAGCTGGACGGCACCCTGACGAGCATCGAGAAGGTGCTCGACGTCCCGAAGATGCTGGCCGAGCTGGCTGACCTCAATGAGGCCGCGGCCGCCCCCGATCTCTGGGACGACCAGGAGCACGCCCAGGAGGTCACCTCCAAGCTGTCCTATGTCCAGGGCGACATCAACCGGATCGAGAGTCTGCGCCGCCGGGTCGACGACCTGGGAGTGCTCTTCGAGATGGCGGAGGAGGAGGGCGACGAGGCCACCCGGCTCGAGGCCGAGGTCGAGCTCGCCGCCCTGCAGAAGTCGGTGTCGGAGCTCGAGGTGCGCACCCTGCTGGCCGGGCCGTACGACTCCCGCGAGGCCCTCGTCACCATCCGCTCCGAGGCGGGCGGCGTGGACGCGGCCGACTGGGCCGAGATGCTGATGCGGATGTATCTGCGCTGGGCGGAGCGGCACGGCTACCCCGTCGAGGTCTTCGACGTCTCCTACGCCGAGGAGGCGGGCATCAAGTCGGCCACCTTCGCGGTCAAGGTGCCCTACGGCTACGGCACGCTGTCGGTGGAGCAAGGCACCCACCGACTCGTGCGGATCAGCCCCTTCGACAACCAGGGCCGTCGGCAGACCTCCTTCGCCGGCGTCGAGGTGCTCCCCGTCGTCGAGCAAGCCGACCACATCGACATCCCGGAGAACGACATCCGGGTCGATGTCTTCCGCTCGTCCGGCCCGGGTGGGCAGAGCGTCAACACCACCGACTCCGCCGTACGCATCACGCACCACGCCACCGGCATCGTCGTGTCGTGCCAGAACGAGAAGTCCCAGATCCAGAACCGCGCGGCCGCCATGCGGGTGTTGCAGGCGCGGCTGCTGGAGCAGCGCCGCAAGGAGGAGCGTGCCGCCATGGACGCCCTCAAGACCGACACTGCTGGCTCGTGGGGCAACCAGATGCGGTCCTACGTGCTGCACCCGTACCAGATGGTGAAGGACCTGCGGACCGAGTACGAGACCGGCAACACCGGAGCCGTACTCGACGGAGACATCGACGAGTTCATCGAGGCCGGCATCCGCTGGCGCCGCCAATCCCAGTAGCGGGCGTGCTAGGCGACGACGCGGCGTTGCAGGGGGACCTTGGACCGGGTGCAGACGTAGGCGGCTGCACCGGCCAGCAGCGGCACCCCCACGAGGACGATGAGCAGCTGCGGCACCGGCCAGACGACGGTCAGAGCCGGGGCCGCGCCGATGATCGACAGGGCCGGGACGACGCCGGCGACGATGCCCAACGTCACGCCGAGGAAGCCGATCACCAGCGACTGCGCCCCGGCCAGGCGTCGACGCAGCCGAGGGGCCGCTCCGATGGCCGCCAGGGTTGCGTGGTCCGCCCGCGCGTCGGTCAGGGCCAGACCGGTCGCGATCCCGGTCGCGCCCAGGGTGACGATGCCGGCCGCGAGGGCGAGAGCGAGCAGGCCAAGGCCGTACGTCGACTGATAGCCGCGCTCAACGTTGAAGTAGGTGGCTTCTCCGAACGCTCCCAACAGCCGGCTCCGCGCGGCATCCTCCTGGTCGGTGCTGACCGGCCCGGAAAGCTGGACGAGCAGGGTCGTGGGCGCGATCTTCACATCGAGCCCTCGCAGGGCCTCAGTGGAGATGACCTGGTTCACGATGGTCTGGTCGGGAGGCACGACGATCCCGGGTACGTGCCGGATCTCGTCCGGTTTCGGGCCGATCCAGGTGTCCTCCTCGCCCGGCGGTGGTCCCTCCAACCACGCGGCTGCGCTGGTGAAGTCCAGCCGCACCATGCCGTTGGCATCGAGCAGCAGGGGGTCAGTCACCACGACCCCGCCGGCCGCTAGAACCTGGCGTGCCGCCGGGCTCGCGGGAACTCCAGAGGCGTCCAGAACCTCCGGGCCGCCGACGACGAACGGCGAGCCGAACGGGAGATTCCAGTAGGCCGTGGTCGGCGGCTGGGAGCAGCGCGGATCGTCAGGGACTTCCGGCGCCACGACAACATTCGCCTCGGCCGGGTCTGGGTAGCCCTCCTGATACAGGGGGCACTGGTTGACCTGCGGTCGTACCAAGGTCACCTGGGCACACACATCCGCACACGCGCCGGTTGAGTGCAGAGCCAATGATCCGCTGACCGGCAGGACGTCGGAGACTGCCCTGGTCGCAGCAGCTGGATCGATCAGCTTCACCTCGGCACTGGCGGCGCCTCGCACGTCACCCGACCAGTTCACGAGGTTGACGGTCGCGGTGTTGCTGGGGGAAGAGGGGCTGTAGGACTGACGGTCGTACTCATCGGTCGCCGCGACGTAGAGCATGACAGCCACGCTGCCGGACACCGCCGCCAGCACGGCCGCCACTGCTGGTGCCGAGCGGCCGCGGTGCCGGTCGGAGTCGCGCAACGCCAACCGGCCCGCGAGGGGAAGTCGCGGGGCGAGTCGAGCCGCGAGGCTGACGATCGACCCGGAGCAGACCACGAGGCCGAGCAGCACGAAGGCCGCGCCCGCGACCAGGGCAACAATGACCCACGTGCGCGTGGAGCTGGAGGTGCCGCCGTCAGTGTTGGCTGCGGAGACCGCCCACCCCGAGCCAAGGACTGACAAAGCGACCCCGATCCCCACCATGACGACGCCGATCATCGGGGTCCGCAGCGGGCGGGCTGGCGCACCGCTGCGACCGCGCAAGGCGGCCACCACGTCGAGCCTGGCCGCGTGCCGCGCCGGCACGACGGCGGCCAGGATCCCCGTGACTACTCCGACCATCGCGATAAGAACGAGCTCTGGGAGTCGTACGTCGAACCGGGCCAGGTCGACCTGCGGGAACCACAGATGGATGGCCACCGTCGCGATTGCGGCGGTCAGCACTCCGAGGGCGACGCCGAGGACTCCAGCCACGATGCCGAGGACGACTCCACTGGACAGCACCACGCGACGTAGGTCGCGGCGGTCCCCTCCGGACGCGGCGACCAACGCCAGCGTGTGCGCCTGGCGGCGCGCGCCGACCGCGAAGGCAGCGCCGGCCAGCAGGACCACCTCGAGCCCAGCCAGGCCGACAACCATGGTCCCGATCAGGACGGGGATGAAGAAGTCGGCGAAGGATGGCTGCCACGATGCTGCAATCGCATCGAACTCGGTGATGGCCGGCGGGTTGGCCAGCACGGCCCGCGAGGTGACCACAGCGCCTTGGGCGTTCAGGGCGAGTACGTCGGTCCACGACACTGGCGCGCCCACGACAAATCCGGCCGTCCCCCAGGCCTCCACCTCGGGGATGCCGTCTGGCCGGCCGATCAGGGTCCCCGGGTCCGCGACGATGGATAGCAGGTCGCGGGCGCCGGACCGTTCCACGATGCCGACGACGGTGAAGGACGCCACGGGGTCGGTGAGCGTGAGGGTGCCACCGATCGGCACGCTCGCCCGTGCGGCCATGGCAGGAGTCAGCAACACCTCACCAGAACTGGCCGGGGCTCGACCTTCGACCACCTTCCATCGGCCCGCGAACGCTGGGTCGGAGACCCGAACCTCGAGCCAGTCCAACGGTGCCACGCCTGTACGGGTGGTGACCCCGACGCGGCTGCCCCGTTCGGTGAGCAGGCTGCTGCCAGCGGGCAACCGCAACGCGGACACGTCCAGCGGCTGCGCTTGCGAGTCCCCCGTCGTGACGAACGAGCCGTCGCGCGGGTCGGCTGCTTGGAGCAGTCCGCTGTCTGGCGCTGAGTTCATGAACAGCGTGGCCTGGGTCGAGCCGAGGTCGCGTGCCAGGCTCTCGTCTGCATTCGGCTCAGCCGTACGCCACATCACGTCGGCGAACCCCAGGGCCACCACAGGGAGGGCGATCATCGCGACGATCAGGAGGGACCGGGCCTTGGCCCGCCGGGCATCTCGGGCGGCGATTCGCAGGGCAGGCCGCCGTGTCACCGGCCGACCTCGAGCAGGCTCTCGACCTCGGCAACCCTTCCTGTGTCATCGACCGTACGGCCGTCGCGGAGGAAGACGACCCGGTCTGCCCAGGCGGCATGCCGGGCCTCATGAGTGACGAGGACCCCCGCGGCGCCCTGGTCCACCCGTGCGCGAAGTACGCGAAGCACCGACTCGCCGGTCGCTGAGTCCAGAGCCCCGGTCGGTTCATCGGCAAGCACCAGGCGCCGGTCGCCGACAAGCGCGCGGGCGATCGCCACTCGCTGTTGTTGGCCGCCGGACAGGTCATCCGGGAACCGGTCGGCCAGGTCGGCAACGCCGACTTCCTCCAGTGCTGCCACAGCATCGAGGCGCGCGGCTCGGGCCGAGATGCCGTCGAGCTCGCGCGGCAGCGCGACGTTTTCGGCGGCGGTCAGGGCAGGGATCAGGTTGAGGTCCTGGAAGACGTACCCCACTGATCGCCGGCGCAATGCGGCCAGCGCAGTTCGGTCGAGGGCCGACAGTGGCTGGCCTTCGACGAGCACTTCACCAGCGGTGGGGGAGTCGAGGCCACCGGCAAGCAGGAGCAACGTTGATTTACCCGACCCGGACGGCCCCATGACGGCCACCAGCTCGCCCGCAGACACGGTAAGGCTGACGCGGTCGAGCGCGGTGACGGCGGTTTCGCCGGAGCCATGCACTCGGACGACCTCGAGCAGTTCGAGGACGGGGATCGAGCTGCTCATCGGGTGACCTCCTCGTGATCGAGCACACCTGAATGAACCGGCGCGGACGGCTGCTCCAGGGGTGGTCGCATCCGGGCCAGGCGTGCTTCACAGTGATCGAGCCAGCGCACCTCGGCTTCAGCGCCGAAGACCAGCGACTCCAGCACGAGGGACCACGCGAGGTCTTCCGGGCCGTCACCGCCGTACGCCGGCTGTGTCTTCAAGCGGGTGTAGGCCTGCAGGGCCTTCAACGTTGCGGTGCGTTGGCGCTGGAGCACGTCGCGCACGGTGACCCCCGGCACCGTCACCGCCAGGGCGAGCTTGATTGCGAGCTCATCGCGGGCGGGTGCCTCGCGTTCGACCGGGCTGGTGAACCACGCCCGGACCGCCTGCCGGCCGGAGTCGGTGATCGCGTAGAAGACCTGGCCCTCCTCGCTCGTCCCCTGCGGCTCCACGAGGCCGTCCCGCTCGAGACGGGCGAGGGTGGAGTAGACCTGACCGACGTTGAGTGGCCAGGTGCCCCCGGTGCGGCGCTCGAACTCCAGCCGCAGCTCATAGCCGTACCGCGGCTGGCCGTCGAGGAGGGCCAGCAAGCTCTGGCGGATCGACATCGTGGGGCTCCAGGTCTGCTCAGCGAGGCATTAGATACTCGGTATGGAGACGCAGTATGCATAAAGCATACGAGGTATGCAACCCCCCTCGGGGCCCCTAACCCCCGCTGAGTG
>JANPBY010000112.1:0-59278 GCA_031430645.1 Actinomycetes bacterium | reverse complement strand
CGGTCAACGCCGCGCTGTTCCTGAACGCCCGGGTGCACGACATCATGGCGACGTACGAACGCGACGTGTGGACCGACCGCGATCCTCAGGATGCCGGCCTCGGTCCTTCGATCTCGCTGCTGGCGACGCCGGGACACACCGATGAGGACATCTCCACTCTCGTTGAGACCGGGCTCGGACTCGTCGTGCTGACCCACCTGTGGTGGTCGGCCGAGGGACCCGCTGTCGACCCGTTCGCCCGCGACCAAGACCTGCTTCGTCGATCCCGCGAGGCGGTGCTCGCCCTCGCCCCGACCTTGATCGTTCCCGGCCACGGTGCCCCCTTCGTGCCCGGCCCGGACCTGTCTGGGGCGTAGGAGGCGCGCTCTTGCCCGTTGACACGCGGGGCTCGAGGGTCGACCGTGGTGCTCGGCGTGCACGCCCGTCGGGGGCTGTGTCGGCCGCGATGAATGAGGCGATCATGAATGCCATGGACACGGTCGAGACCTTCGGTGCGGCCTGGGCCGCCCATGACCTCGACGCGGCGCTGGCGATGATCACCGACGACTGCCTCTTCGACAACACCGACCCGGCGCCCGACGGGACACCACACGTGGGCCGGGACGCCATCCGTGCGGCGTGGAAGCCCATCTTCGACAACGAGGACGCGAATTTCGCTGCCGAGGAGACCTTCGCCGCAGGGGACCGGGTCGTCCAGCGGTGGGTCTACACGTGGGCGACCGGCCACGTGCGCGGCGTCGACGTGTTCAAGATCCGCGATGGCTTGGTGAGCGAGAAGCTGTCCTACGTCAAGGGCTAGCTCGGGCCGGGGATGCCACGGAACCCGTACGGCTGCGGCTCGCAACCGGCCTGGACGAACCAGCACTCACCCGGCTCGGCTTCGTCCACGGCTCGCAGGACGGCCGAAGCGATCGTCTCGGGGGTCATGAGCGGGAACCCCAGGGCGCGAACGGCATCGCCCTGCTCGGCCAGGAGAGCGGTGTCTGTGAACCCAGGGCAGACCGCGATGAGCCGAATGTTGTCGACGACGAGCCCGGGTGCCGCCGACCGCACGAGGCCGACCACGGCATGTTTGGTCAGGCCATACAACGGATCCATCGGGATGGGAACCAGCCCGCCGACTGATGCGGTCGCGATCACCGTGCCGCCGCCCGATCGACGTAGGGCGGGGAGTGCGGCGCGAAGCCCGAAGAAGACGCCATCGACGTTGACGGCGAGCAACCGCCGGTAGGCATCATCAGACACCTCAACGCACGGATTGCCGGTGGAGACGCCCGCATTCAGGTGCACGATGTCGAGGTGTCCGTGGGTCTGCTCGGCCTGGGCTACTGCGGCGGTGACGGAGACCGGGTCGGTGACGTCGCAGGAGACGTAGGAGGCACCCAACTCAGCGGCGAGAGTGGACCCGCGGCCCTCATCGATGTCGGCGATGGTCACGGCGCACCCGCGAGCGCGCAGGGCTCGGGCCGTGGCGGCACCGATGCCGTTGGCGCCGCCCGTGACGAGGGCGGCCGACCTCGAGAGGTCGGCCGCCCCGGTCAGGCGTTGCTGGGTGTTCAGGCGAGAGCCTTGGCCTTCAGGGCCGCAAACTCGTCGTCGTTGATCGCGCCGGAGTCGTGGAGCGCCTTGGCGTCCGCGATCTGCTTGGTCGGCGAAGCGCCACCGGTGTCCGCAACGATCTGGTTCGCGTAGGCGATCGTCTGATCGCGCTGGACGCCGGCGGCAGCCACGGCACGCTCTGACATGCCGCTCCCACGGATGATCACGTAGAGGAGCAGCGTGATCAGGGGGACGAAGAGCAGCGCGATGATCCAGATGGCCTTGACTACACCAGACATGTCTGGACTGCGGAACAGGTCACCAATGACTGTGAAGATCATCATGAAATAGATCACGAAGAAGAAGAAGGCAACCATGTACCAGAGGAAGTCTCCGGCGTTCATAGACGTACACCTTTCATATGGCCCGGTCCTTGTGCCGCGCACCTGAGAAGAAGTATGACGCAAAAGGATTACCCCGCGTGACTGAAGCGTCGGCGAGCCGGTGTCGGGTCGTCGTCGGCTCTTCGCTAGGTTGCCCGGCGTGAAGGTCGCCGTTCCAGCTGAGACGCGCGCCGGTGAACGCCGGGTCGCAGCCGTTCCTGAGTCCGTGGCTCGCCTGGTGAAGGCGGGCCTTGAGGTCGTGGTCGAGTCGGGTGCCGGCTTCCATGCCCACACTGACGACGCGGCCTATGTCGCTGCGGGAGCCACCACGGTGGCGGGAGACGTACTTGCCGGGGCTGACGTCGTCCTCCACGTGTCTCCCCTGACGGCGGACCAGGTCGCGCGACTTGATCGAGGGGCCGTCACGATCGGCTTTCTCGCACCGGCCGCCAACGCCGAAGGCGTACGGGCTGCACGCGCGGCGGGCATCGTCGCTCTGTCGGTGGAGCTACTTCCCCGGATCTCCCGTGCGCAGTCGATGGACGCGCTGACCTCGCAGGCGCTCGTCTCCGGATACCGCGCCGCGCTGGTGGCAGCCGAACGGCTCCCGATGTTCTTCCCGCTCCTCATGACCGCGGCGGGCACGATCAAGCCGGCGAAGGTGCTCGTGCTCGGTGCTGGGGTGGCCGGGCTCCAGGCGATCGCCACGGCCAAGCGGTTGGGGGCGGTGGTCTCCGCCTATGACGTGCGGCCCGCCTCGGCCGACGAGGTCCGTTCGATGGGCGCCAAGTTCGTCGAGCTGGACCTCGAGTCCCTCGAAGGGGCTGGGGGCTATGCCCGTGAGATGGGCGAGGACCGCGCGGCCCGCCAACGCGACCTTCTGACTCCGTACGTCGCGGGCGCCGATGCGGTCATCACCACTGCAGCGATCCCGGGCCGTCCCGCCCCGCTGCTCGTGACTCGCGCGATGGTCGAGGCGATGAAGCCCGGCTCGGTGGTCGTCGACCTCGCCGCTGAGTCCGGCGGCAACGTTGAAGGCGTCGTCGCCGGCGAGGTGGTCACCATCGGTGGCGCCACGGTCTGGGGCGGACGCGACGTGCCGTCCCAGATGCCGGTCGACGCGAGCCGGCTCTTTGCACGCAACGTGTCAGACCTGTTGCTGCTCATGACGAAGGACGGGGTTGTGGTTCCTGACTTCGAAGACGAGATCGTGGCCGGCTGTTGGGTCACTCGCGACGGTGTCGTCCGAGAGGGGATCAGCGTATGAGCCAGGAGATGGCGCTGCTCACGATCTTCGTCCTGTCGGTGTTCATCGGCTTCGAGGTTGTCTCCAAGGTGTCGACGACCTTGCACACCCCGTTGATGTCGGGGGCCAACGCGATCCACGGCGTGATCCTCGTCGGGGCGATCATCGTGACCGGGCAGGCCGAAGACACTTTGGGGTTGGTCCTAGGCCTCGTAGCGGTCGTGCTGTCGACCATCAACATGGTCGGCGGCTTCGTCGTGACCGACCGGATGCTTGAGATGTTCAAGGGCCGCAAGCGATGACCGACACCTGGGTCTCGGTCGCCTATCTCCTCGCGGCTGTCTGCTTCATCCTCGCCCTGAAAGGCCTGTCATCGCCGCGCACGGCGCGCAACGGAAACTTGATCGGGGCGTTCGGTGCAGTTCTCGCCGTTGTCACGACCCTGTTTGCCTTCGAACTCGACCACCTTCCGCTGATCTTGGCGGCGATCGTTGTGGGCTCGATCGTGGCGGTTCCGGCCGCCCGGCAGGTGCCGATGACGGCGATGCCGCAGCTGGTTGCGCTGTTCAACGGGGTGGGTGGCGGGGCAGCCGCGATCGTGGCGGCTCTGGAGATCCCCGAGACCGGCGGTGGGTTCCCACTGGTCGCGTCGCTGTTCACGGTGGTTGTCGGCTCGATCTCGTTCTCCGGATCGGTGGTCACCTTCCTGAAGCTGCAGGAGGTCATGACCACGCGTCCCGTCGTCCTGCCCTTGCACGCCTTGTTGTTCGCTGGATCCCTCGTCGGCGCCATCTCCGTGTCCGGCTGGGTGTTCTTCGAGGATGGATCGGGTGACGCGTCGACGTACGGCGTTGTCGTCATCGCCGCACTCTCGCTCGTTGCCGGTGTGCTGTTCGTGCTTCCCGTCGGTGGGGCGGATGTCCCTATCGTCATCTCATTGCTCAACGCCTTCACCGGTCTGACAGTGGCAGCCTCCGGCTACGTGCTCGGCAACGTCCTCCTGCTCGTCGCGGGCACCCTGGTCGGCGCCTCCGGAACGATCCTGACCCGGCTCATGGCGCAGGCGATGGGCCGCCCGGTGACCTCGACGCTGTTCGGTGCCTTGCGCGGTGGGTCGAGTGCCGGCGCGGCGACCGGTGGGGTGGACCGTCCGGTGCGCTCGACCAGCCCCGACGATGTCGCGATCCTGCTCGCCTATGCCGAGAAGGTCATCATCGTGCCGGGGTACGGCCTCGCAGTCGCCCAGGCCCAGCACACGGTGCGCGAGCTCGCGGACCTGTTGCAGGAGAAGGGCGTCGAAGTCCTCTACGGTATCCACCCTGTTGCCGGCCGGATGCCTGGCCACATGAATGTGTTGCTTGCCGAGGCCAACGTGCCGTACGAGCAACTCAAGGAGATGGACGAGGTCAACCCGCAGTTCGGCACGACGGACGTGGTGCTAGTGATCGGTGCGAACGACGTGGTGAACCCTGCAGCGCGTACCCCCGGCACGCCGATCTCGGGGATGCCGATCCTGGACGTCGACCTGGCCCAAAACGTCATCTTCCTCAAGCGCTCCATGCGCCCCGGCTTCGCCGGCATCGAGAACGACCTGCTCTATCAGCAGAACACGACCCTGCTCTTCGGCGACGCCAAAGACTCCCTCACCAAAGTCGTCAGCGCCCTCAAATCCGTCTAACCCGACCCCCACCCCCAACTTTACGCGCGACACGCCGTCCTCACGCGTGAAATACCACGCTCACGGCCCCGATTTGGCGCGTGAAGACGAGGTTAGACGAGGCCGTAGAGGCGATCTCCGGCGTCGCCGAGGCCGGGGACGATGTAGCCGTGCTCGTTGAGCTTCTCGTCCAGGCCGGCGGTCACGAGCCGGACCGGGGCCTGGGCGCCGAGGTCCTCCTCGACGTAGGCAATGCCCTCGGGCGCTGCCAGCAGGCAGATCGCGGTGATGTCCATGGCACCTCGGTCGAGCAGGAGTCGTACGGCCGCCACGAGAGTGCCGCCCGTGGCCAGCATGGGGTCAAGCACGTAGCACTGGCGGCCCGTCAGGTCCTCAGGGATCCGGTTGGCGTAGGTCGACGCCATCAGAGTCTCCTCGTCGCGCACCATGCCGAGGAACCCGACCTCCGCGGTCGGCAGCAGGCGCTGCATCCCTTCGAGCATCCCGAGGCCGGCGCGCAAGATCGGGACGACGAGCGGCTTGGGCTGCGCGAGGCGTACGCCGGTTGCCGCCGCCACCGGGGTCATGACCTCGACCGGCTCGGTGCGGACCTCGCGGGTCGCCTCGTAGGCCAGCAAGGTCACCAACTCGTCCGCCAGTCGTCGGAAGGTGGGGGAGTCTGTGCGTTCGTCGCGGAGGGTGGTGAGCTTGTGGGCGACGAGTGGGTGGTCGACGACGAGCGTTCGCATGGGGCTGAGGCTAGCGCCCCGGCCAACGATCTGTTCTGCCTGTCGCCGGGGCGCGGTGTCTGCGACGATGCGCTCATGGACGACGCCGGCGTGGACTTTGCCATGATCGCTGTGCGCGAGGACGGCCTCTGGCAGGTACAGCCCATGCAGACCCGGCTGGGCGATGAGTTGTCGACGTTCCTGCACGCGTTGCGCCAGCAGCCGGGCGAAGGCGGGACACTCGGGTTCGTGTCTGTCGCGGAGGATTTCTTCGTTGCCGCGCGGGTGCTCGGCGACGACGTACGCCTGTTGCTCTCCGACGTGACGTGCGCCCAAGATTGGCCGCTCGCAGCCGCCGTGATCGACCATCTTGGCCTCGACCAGCCTGAGGGCGAGGAGCTCGACGAGGTGTCTCCTGCTGGGGACCTCGAGATCTTCGCCGACCTCGGACTGCCGGCGATGGAGCTCGCGATGCTGTGCGAGGACCTCGACCTCTATCCCGACGAGCAGATCGGGTCTGTGGCCGCGCGGCTCGGGTTCGGCGAGCAGTACGAGGCGCTCGTCGATTCTGCGCTCGGCTGAGCCGGCGCAGCGATGCTCTCGACGTATGAGTCGTGGATGCGGCTCGCCCTCGAACAGGCGCGTACGGCTCCGCTGCACGCAGACGTACCCGTCGGAGCAGTGGTCGTCGACTCCGCCGGGGCCGTCATCGGCGCGGGTGCGAACTCGCGCGAAGTGGCTGGAGATCCCACGGCCCATGCGGAGGTGTTGGCCATCAGGTCCGCGGCCGCGACCCTGGGTGGCTGGCGGCTCACCGGCTGCACGCTCGTTGTGACGCTGGAGCCCTGCACGATGTGCGCGGGAGCGGCCACGCTCAGCAGAGTCGACCGGGTGGTCTTCGGTGCGTGGAATCCTGAGCTCGGTGCCGCCGGTTCGTTGTGGGACGTGCTGCGCGATCAACGCCTCAACCACCGGCCCGAGGTGGTCGGTGGGGTGCTCGAATCCGAGTGCTCCGAGCTGCTTTCCGGCTGGTTTTCGGCCCAACGTGCCACGGGTCGTGACCAGCCATCGGGTTTCTGACCGACGGTTCTGCTCCGGTATCCTCCTCGACGGTGGCGTGTCCGAGCGGCCGAAGGAGCACGCCTCGAAAGCGTGTGAGGGGGCAACCTCTCCGTGGGTTCAAATCCCACCGCCACCGCCATTGTGATCTCGCGGGACACCGTTCACAGGTGTCCCGCGAGATCGTTCACGTTTTGGCTTGTTGAAGCGACCTAGGTTCTCTGCCGCTGTCATACGGGTTTAGGGCGCTTCACCCCGTAGTCACGGGCGACGTCGCTCTTGGACCTGCCCTCGACCAGCACGGCTGCGACCACAAGCTGCATACCCACCGTTCACCTCTCACTCCAGGATGTGAACGATGTCCCGAGACACCTGCGAACGATGTCCTGAACTCAGACACCACCGCCACGGCCGGCGTCCCACTGTCGCTCTGGTTAGGGTGCGGTTACCGTGTTCAGGGTGCCGAGGTTGGCCCCGCCCGCCCGAGGTCCACCATCGGCGGCTAGGGCAGCTCGCTGGCTCCATCCGCCCCTCTTCGGACGACCTACAGGACCGCCTCGAGGAACTGGCGTGTCTCCGGGTGCCGCGTGTGATTGAACAACTCGTCGGGAGTGCCCTGCTCGAGAAGTCGACCTTCGTGGAAGAAGCACATCTGGTTGGCGACCTCACGGGCGAAGCCCATCTCGTGCGTCACCACGATCATGGTCATGTGGGCCTTGGCGAGGTTCCGCATCACGGAGAGAACCTCGCCGATGAGCTCGGGGTCAAGGGCTGAGGTCGGCTCGTCGAACAGCATCACCTCGGGTTCCATGGCTAAGGCGCGGGCGATCGCCACCCGCTGCTGCTGCCCGCCGGAGAGCCGGATGGGGTGGACGTGGGCCTTGTCTGCGAGCCCAACGACGTCGAGCAGCCGGAGGCCTATGGTTTGGGCGGCGTCCTTGGACATCCCCTTGACCCGGACGGGCGCCTCGACGACGTTCTGGAGCACCGTCAAGTGCGGGAAGAGGTTGAACTGCTGGAACACCATGCCCGCCTTGATGCGCAGCTGACGCACCTGCTCCCGCTTGTGACGGGTTCGGTGTCCGCCTTGCAGCCGGAGGCCAGCCACCTCGATCGACCCCTCGGTCGGGTCCTCGAGGAAGTTGATGCAACGAAGAAGTGTGCTCTTCCCCGAGCCTGAGCGACCGAAGATGACGACGACCTCGCCGCGGTGGACGTCGAGGTCGACCCCGCTGAGCACCTCGAGGTCGCCGAAACTCTTGTGCAGACCCTCGACCTTGACCACGACGTCCTGGGAAGAGCGCGGCGTCATGGCGCACCCCTTTGGTCGTGCACGATGTCGTCGCTGACTCCTGTGGGCGCGAACGGCCCGGCCAGGCCGGGCTGCGCGACGACCGCTGCCGTGACAGCCGTCGGGGCCATGCTGGTCCGCACGTAACCCTTGCTGAGCCGCCGCTCGAGCTTGGCCTGGAACACGGTGAAGATTGCCGTGAGCGCCCAGTAGATCAGGGCGGCGATCAGCAGGGCCTCCAGATTCCGGAAGCCGGCCTTGCCCACCAAGGTGGCTCTGCGGAAGATCTCCTCGTTGCCGGCGGCCACGCCGAGGAAGCCCACGAGGGCGGTGTCCTTGAGCATGGCGATGAACTCGTTGCCCGTCGGCGGGATGATGACCCGCATGGCCTGAGGAAGGATCACCCGGCGCATCCGTTGGCGGTATGCCATCCCGAGCGCCTCGGCGGCCTCCCACTGGCCATGCGGCACCGACTGGATGCCGGCCCGGAAGATCTCGGTCATGTAGGCGCCGTAGTTCAGCCCCAGGCCGATGATCCCGGCCTGGATCGCCGTGATGGTCATCAGGTCCGTGAACCGCGCGTTGCCGAACCCCGCCGCGATCTGGGGCAGCGCCAGGTAGATCAGGAAGAGCTGGACGATCAGAGGCGTCCCCCGGAAGAACGAGGTGTAGAAGCCGGAGACGCCGTACAGCACGGGGTTGGAGGACAGGCGGCACAAGGCGCCGATGAGAGCCATGAAGCAGGCGAGAGCTATGGCCCCGATGGCGATGACGAGCGTGGATCGCAGTCCTGCGAGGACGTAGCCGAACTTGTCCAGCATGAAGGAGACGTCGAAGTCGGCGACCGCGAACAGACCCACCAGCACGAGGCCGATGAGGGTCCACACCACCGCGACCTTCGCGCGGAAAGGGATGCGTGCGCTGGCGAGCTGGAAGCGCTCGAAGCGGCCGATGGGAGCCTGCTGGACGGTCGTCACGGTCGTCCTGCCACGCCGTGCAGCAGCATCACGTCACTGAGCGGTCGTGTAGTCGATGCCTTCGTACCACTTGTTCGAGAGCTCGGTCAGGGTGCCGTCCGCGTGCATCTCGTCGACGATCTTGCTGACCGCCGCCGTGAGGCTCGTGCTGTCGACCTTCTTGTCGAAGGCGACGGCCAGCGGCTCGTAGAACAACGGGTCGCCGACGATCTTGATCGGGGCCCCAGCTTTGATCGACCCTTCGAGCACGGTCAGGGCCGAGATGACCGCGTCGAGGCGCTGTCCGTCGCCGAGCGCGAGATCCTGCACGGCAGTCGTGTCGGTGTCGTACCCGGTGGCCTTAGCGTCGTCGACGACGAAGTCGAAGGTGTAGCCCGGGATCGCGAGATTCTTGTTGAGGAACGACTCATAGGTGCAGGAGGCGCAGACCCCAACCTTCTTGCCGTCCAGGTCGGTGGTGAGGTCGTTGACCGTCGTGTTGTCCTTGTGAACCGCGACGGCAGCGGGCGTGTAGTAGTAGGCGGGGGAGAAGTCAAGCACCTTGGCCCGGTCCTCGGTCACCGACATCGAGCCGACCGACATGTCCCAACGACCGTTCCAGCCTCCCGCGGTGATGACGTCCCAGGACGGCGCCGTCCACTCGACCTCGACGCCGAGCCGCTTGGCGATCTCGTTGGCAACGTCGATGTCAAAGCCCTCGTACTCACCCGTGGAGTCGTTAAGGGACGACTGCGGCGGGTAGGCAGGGTCGGTGGAGACGACGATCTTGCCCGCCTTGCAGATACTGGCCAGCTCGTCCGTGCCCGCTGCGTCGACCCCAGCGCAGACTGCTGCACCCGTGGCACCCGACCCCGACGGCGTTGGCCCGGTGGCTGTCGTGCCGCCGGAGCTCCCGCAGCCCGAGAGCGCCAGGACGACACCTGTGGTCAGTGCGGCGATCAGCGGGAGGGGGTTGCGTCGCATGTCATCTCCAGGTTGGTCGAGTCGTACGCCGTTCAGTTGGCGGCAGGCTACACACACGCCGTGGCCGTGGGACGGTTTGTGGCGGACCTGTGACCTGCGGCGGCGCTGGCAGCTGTTGTCCTTCAAGTGCCCAGGTGTCGTTCATTTTGGCGTTCGTGGAACGTAATCGCGTGTGGTGTCGGTGGTGAGCTCAAGGAGAAGTTCGCCGGCGCCGCAACGCCCACCCCGGCCTGACGCCCTATCGTGCCGGAGTGAGCAGCGAGCAGAGCATCGACATGGTCCTGGCCAGCCCCCGACCTGACTTCAACGAGGAGCAGGCCGTCGGACTGGCTGACGCGTCCTTTGGCGTCTTGGCTGATTCCTCCCGCAACCTTGGCAGTGAGCGCGACCAAACCTTCCTCCTCCTCGCTCCGGACGCGGTCCCGGTCGCCGTGATGAAGGTGTCCAACGCAGCCGAGGACCCTGCGATCCTCGACATGGAAGCGTTGGCTGTACTGCACATCGGGCGGGTCGACCCGGAGTTGCCGGTCGCCGTGCCACGTGCGGCTCCCGACAGTTCAGCACCGCAGGATCCGACAACGCGGCGCGTCGCAGTCGAGGGGGACGGCGGCACCCATTGGGTGCGGATCTACGACGTGCTCCCCGGCGGAGCCCGTACTGAGGCAAGCGAGCTCTCCGATGAGGCGATCATCGCCTGGGGAGAGACGAGCGCCCGGCTCACGAGAGCGCTGCGCGGCTTCTTCCACCCCAGCATGCAGCGGACCATGCCGTGGGATGTCCAGCACGCACTGACCTGCCGGCCGATGCTGGCCGACGTGCGCGACCCTGAGCTGCGCGGCATCGTCGCCGACGTACTCGACCGGTTCGAGGAGGTGGTCATCCCGGTCTGGCCCTCCCTGCGTGCCCAGGCGGTGCACGGTGACCTGACCCTCGACAACGTGTTGCTCGACGAGCGCGGGTTCATCAGCGGGATCATCGACTTCGGCGACATGAGCCACTCTGCGCTGGCGGCTGATCTCGCGCCGGTCCTCGACTCGCTCGCAGTAGGTCGCCAAGGCGTCGAGCTCTACCGTGCCGCCCGACTGCTCCTTGACGGCTACCAGCGGGTCACGCCGCTGGAGCCGGTCGAGCTTGATCTGCTCGGCGACCTGTGGGCGGCCCGCTGCGCCGTCACCGTCGCGATCAGCTCGTGGCGCTCCGCCCGAGGGCTGGAGGACGCCGACTTCGCCGAGCGCTACAACCCCGTGTCCCTGGCCACCTTGGAGACCTTCCTCGCCACAGGCTGGCAGGCCCTTCCGGCCGAGTTGGGCGGTGCCGGGATGCGGGTGCCTGATGCCGACCTGGTCGTACGTCGGTCGCAGGTGATGGGCCCGGCCCTCGAAGCGCTGTCCTACGAAGCGCCGATCCAGATGGTCAGCGCGCGAGGCGTGTGGATGACTGACGTCGACGACGTCACCTACCTCGACGCCTACAACAACGTTCCTTGTGTGGGTCACACGCATCCGCGGGTCGTCGAAGCGATCGCCAGGCAGGCCCGCGTGCTCAACACCAATATGCGCTATCTGCACACCTCTGTCGTCGAGCTGGCCGAACGCCTCGTCGCGGAGTGCGGCGGCGACCTCGACACCGTGATGTTCGTCAACTCCGGGTCCGAGGCCAACGACCTCGCCTGGCGGATGGCTGTGGCCTTCACCGGCAACACCGGCGGGCTGTGCACTGACTTCGCCTATCACGGCATCAGTGAGCCGATCGCGGCCCTCTCCCCGGAGTGCTGGGGGCCCGAGGGCAAGCCCACCCACGTCGAGACCTGGATGCCACAGGACCACTACCGCGGCGAGCACCTCGGGACGGAGGACTTCGCTGCAGCCCTGGAGAACCTGAGCCTGCGCGGGCTCGCGCCCGCTGCGACGATCCTCGACGGGGTCGTCACCAGCGACGGGTTCCGCGACCTCGACCCAACCCACGTCCAAGCGCTGGTTCGGATGACCCGCGAAGCCGGCGGACTGTGGATCGCGGATGAGGTCCAGGGCGGTCATGGGCGTACGGGCGATGCGATGTGGTCCTACCAGCGCACCGGCATCCAGCCCGACTTCGTGACCCTGGGAAAGCCGATGGGCAACGGCCATCCGGTTGCGGCGGTCATCACCCGCCGAGAGATCGCCGAGCAGTTCGCCCGAGGCACGGTCTTCTTCTCCACCTTCGGTGGCAACCCGGTGTCGGTGGCCGCAGCACACGCCGTGCTCGACGTCCTCGCCGACGAGCACGTGCTCCCTCGTACGCAAGCTGCTGGCGATGCCCTCCGGCACGCCGTACGTCACCTGAAGGAGACGTTTCCCGTTATCGGTGATGTCCGAGGGATGGGCCTGGCCAACGGGATCGAGCTGGTCACAGACCCGACGAGCAAGGAGCCGCACCCCCGCCTGGCGTCCGCGGTCAAGGAGGGCATGCGACAACGGCAGGTTCTCGTCGGCACCTGCGGCCGACACGGGAACGTGCTCAAGGTCAGACCACCGCTGGCGTTCACCGTCGAGGAGGTGCCGCAGTTCGTGGACGCTTTGTGCGGGAGCCTGAGCGACAGCATCGACGCCTAGCCGCGCCTCAGCGTCACCAACGTCCGACTAAACGTGGCCTATAGCGCTCGATGGCTCGGACGTTGTGGTGTCAGCAGGTGGGGGAGGGAGAAGGCGCGAGCGCTGCTGCCACCTGCTCGGGTGTCGCCAGCCCGTCGTAGGCCTCCCCGATGGCCAGGGACACCGTCTTATCGGTGCGCTTGTCCAGCACCAACGTGGATCCGGGCACTTGGGCAGCCACAACCGTGGCCTGGCTCTTGCCCTTCTTGCCGTGGCGGACCTCGGCCGACACGTTGACGCTCCCGTTCTTCGGGTCGTTGGCGATGTCGTCGATGATGAATCCGCGGTCCTTGAGCTGCTTGGCCGTGGTCTTGGCTAGGCCTTGACGATCAGTTGCGTTGAGGACGTCCACAGTGATGGTGCTCGGCAGGGGCAAAGGGCGTGGTGTGGCTGAGGCCTTGGGCGATCCCGAGACCCCGGGAGAGCCCGATGCCTCGAGCGACGTCGAGGTCTGGGGTGATGGGCAGCCACTCACGGAGGGTGCTGCGGCAGGTGCGGGTTCCCGGTTGGTGAGGTACCACCCGACGCCCGCCCCAATCACGAGCGCGAGGACACCGACGAAGATCACGGGTACGGCCCCGCCTCGTCGTCTGGTTCGTCCACCGCTCGGTGTCAGCGTGCTCATTGCGACCAATCTACGCGGTGGTGCCCTCGCTCGAGGGGTTGCGACGCCCCGCGCCGGATGCCGCAACGATGCCGGGCAGGGCATCGACATCGAGCACCCGCGCATGGATGACGTGGCGCTGCTGCAGCGCAGCACGTACCGCGCGATGGAGGCCGTCCTCGAGGTAGAGGTCCCCCGACCAGCGCACGACGTGGCAGAACAAATCGCCGAAGATGGTCGCGTCTGCCGCGAGCAGCGTCTCCAGATCGAGGGCGCGCTTGGTGGTCACCAGCTCGGCCAACCGCACCTGTCGGGGCGGGATCGCCGACCAGTCTCGCGCGGACAGGCCGTGCTCGGGATAGGGGCGTCCGTCACCGACCCGGAGGAAGATCACGCGCCGCAGTCTAGGCGGCGGCCTAGGGTGGCGGTCCGGGCGGCGAGTCTGTTCCTTGCTGTGACGCAACCCAATCGAGGAGAGTTTTCGTGGCCGACGCAAAGGATGTCGAGGTCTCTGTCGTCGAGCTCGTGACCAGGGGGTACGGCTTTGCCGGAGCCGCCCTCGAGGTCGGCGCCCTGGTCGTCGACGGCACCGACTCCGCCCCTGAAGCGAAGGTGCGCATCCCGCTGGCCATGGTGAGTCGGCACGGTCTAGTGGCGGGTGCGACCGGAACAGGGAAGACCAAGACGCTGCAACGCTTGGCTGAACAACTCTCCGAGAACGGGGTGCCCGTCTTCCTCGCCGATATCAAGGGCGATCTGTCGGGCATGGCGACGCCTGGGGCCGTGAGTGAACGGACGGCCACGCGTGCCGCAGAGGTCGGTCAGGCCTGGACCGGGATGTCCTACCCGGTGGAGTTCTATGCGCTCGGCGGAGAGGGGACGGGCGTCCCGATCCGGGTCAGCATCACGTCCTTCGGACCGGTGCTCCTGTCCAAGGTGCTGGGACTCAACGAGACCCAGGAGTCATGCCTGGGCCTGGTGTTCCACTACGCCGATGCGGCCGGGCTCGCGCTGCTCGACCTCAAGGACCTGCGGGCTGTCGTGGCCCACCTGGTGAGCGAGGAGGGCAAGGCTGAACTGACCGAGCTCGGCGGGCTATCGAAGGCCACGGCGGGAGTGATCCTGCGCGAGCTCATCGGCTTCCAGGACCAGGGCGCCGACATCTTCTTCGGTGAACCGGAGTTCGACACCAGCGAGCTGCTGCGGTTGGCGCCGGACGGCCGAGGGGTGGTGTCGGTGCTCGAGCTGCCCTCGTTGGTGGACCGGCCGGCGCTGTTCTCGACATTCCTGATGTGGCTGCTCGCCGACCTGTTCCAGGATCTCCCCGAGGTTGGCGATGTCGACAAGCCCAAGCTGGTGTTCTTCTTCGACGAGGCTCACCTGCTTTTTACCGGCGCTTCCAAGGACTTCCTGACCCAGGTGACCCAGACGGTGCGGCTGATCCGGTCCAAGGGTGTCGGTGTGTTCTTCGTGACCCAGACCCCAAAGGACGTCCCTGGAGACGTACTCGCTCAGCTCGGAAACCGGGTGCAACACGCGTTGCGTGCTTTCACCCCTGACGACGCGAAAGCCTTGCGCGCCACGGTGTCGACCTTCCCGAGGTCGACGTACGACCTCGAGGAGGTGCTCACCCAGCTCGGCATCGGCGAGGCCATCGTCACGGTCTTGTCCGAACGCGGAGCGCCCACGCCGGTTGCATGGACCCGCATGCAGGCCCCGCAGTCCCTAATGGCTCCCACCGACGCTGCCGTCATGCAGCAGATGGTGGCCGCGTCGCAGCTGTGGCCGAAGTACGGCGTGGCGATCGACCGGGAGTCCGCCTATGAGCGACTCACCTCCCGTCTTGCAGCGGCGCAAGTGGAGGAGGCACCCGCACCGGCGGACACAGCACCGGCGGACTCGCCGTACCCCCCGCTGCCTCCCGAGCCGGCACCTGCCGAGGTGCAGGCGCGACGCGAGCCGGAATCGCAGACGAGCAAGACCGTGAAGGTTTTTGCGGCCGCAGCGGCCACCACCCTGGGCCGGGAGATCGTCCGAGGGCTGTTCGGCACCGCCAAGCGCCGCCGCTGACGCGATTTCCCTGCGTCCGACCAACTGGTGGGTAATACGCCACGGTTGGTCGGACGCAAGGTCGGGTGGCGGAGGATGGGGGATTCGAACCCCCGAGAGGTTTCCCCCTACACGCTTTCCAAGCGTGCGCACTCGGCCACTATGCGAATCCTCCGTCGAGGAGGATACCGGCGGTTCCCGGCGGCTCGGAAATCCCCGCGCAGGGCGGGGTTGGCTGAGCCCGTACGATAAGCGCCGACCCCTCGCGTGGCGTCACCCTGCTGAACTCCCCCAGGGCCGGAAGGCAGCAAGGGCAGGTGGGCTCTGGCGGGTACGCGGGGGGTCCCTTCACGTCCGGGTGACCGTTCACCGGTCGCCCTCCCGGGGTGTCCCACCCGGCGCATAGGGTGGCCGCCGTGTCCCTCGCTCTGTATCGCAAGTACCGCCCGGCGACCTTCGCCGAGGTGGTCGGCCAGGAGCACGTCACCGAACCCCTCCAGCAGGCCCTGCGCAACAACAAGGTGCATCACGCCTACCTGTTCAGCGGGCCGCGGGGCTGCGGCAAGACCTCAAGCGCCCGCATCCTGGCCCGTTGCCTGAACTGCGAGCAGGGACCAACCCCCGAGCCGTGCGGCACCTGCCGGTCGTGCGTCGAGCTGGCCCCCAACGGCCCCGGCAGCATTGATGTCGTGGAGATCGACGCAGCGAGCCACGGCGGAGTCGACGACGCCCGAGACTTGCGGGAGAAGGCGTTCTTCGCGCCCGTCGCGAGCCGCTTCAAGGTCTATGTCGTCGACGAGGCCCACATGGTGTCTCCCCAAGGGTTCAATGCCCTGCTCAAGCTCGTAGAAGAGCCGCCCGAACACCTGAAGTTCATCTTCGCCACCACCGAGCCCGAGAAGGTCCTGCAGACCATCCGCTCACGCACCCACCACTACCCTTTCCGGCTCGTTGCTCCCAGGGTGCTCGAAGGGCACCTCAGGCGGATCGCTACCGAAGAGGGCGTGACCATCGATGACGCGGCCCTGGCGCTGGTCGTCCGGGCCGGGGCCGGCTCGGTCCGCGACTCGCTCTCGGTGCTCGACCAGCTCGCCGCCGGGTCCCGCGATGAGGGGGTCACCTACGCACTTGCGGCTTCGCTCCTCGGGTTCAGCGAGGAGTCACTCATCGACGAGGTCATCGACGCCTTTGCGGCTCACGACGCGGCCGAGATGTTCAGCGCCATCGACCGGGTGGTTGAGACCGGCCACGACCCGCGGCGCTTCGCCGAAGACCTCCTCGTACGCCTGCGTGACCTCCTCGTCCTGGAGTCGGTGCCCAACGCCGCTGAGCTCGGCATCGTGCGGGCGCCGGCCGACAAGCTCGAGCGGCTGCGCTTGCAGGCGGGCCGCTTCGGCAACGCCCAGTTGACCAGGGCCGCTGACGTGATCAACGACGGTCTCGCCGACATGAAGGGGGCCGTCGCGCCCCGGCTGCTCCTTGAGATCGTCTGCGCGCGGGTCCTGCTCCCTGGCGTCGATGAGGATGCCCGGGGAGCCCACGCACGTCTGGACCGACTCGAGCGGCGCTTGGATGTGTCCGGTCCGCTCACTGCACCTGCGCCTACTGCACCTGCGGCTGCCATGCCTCCGCCGTCGAGTGCGCCCTCCGCATCGCCGTCCGCGGACGCCGAGCAAGTCACCGCCACGGATTCCCAGAGTCAGCGGGCTGCCCCGCCGCAACAGGCGTTGGCCCCGGCCGCCCCTGAGCCGGCCGAAGCCGCGGACTCCTCCCGTGTCGAGTCCACGTCCGGGCTCGATGTTCACGCCGTACGCCAGATGTGGCCGGCCGTACTCGAGCGCGTCAAAGACAGCCGTCGGGTGACCTGGATGCTGCTCATGGACCAGGTCCAGGTGGCGTCGGTCGACGACCGGGTGCTGGTGCTCGCCTTTGCCAACGAAGGCAAGCGTCGCGGTTTCTCGGCGAGCGGACACGAGGAGATCGTCAAGCAGGCCCTCATTGACGTTCTCGGCCTCGATCGACGTGTTGATGCCGTGCTCGACCCGACCGCCGCAATGGTCGCGGCCCCCGCTGCTGCTGTCGCGCCGGTGTCGGTTCAGCCGGAGCCAGCAGTCCAGGCGCGAGGCGCTGTTGCTCCGTCAACGCCCGCTCCGGTGGCTGGCAAGGAAACCGTCGACGTGGCCTCCGCCGAGCGTGCCCGCCTGGTGACTCCGACCGTGCGACCGGAAGATGACACTGCCGCAGACGACGATGAGGACGCTGAGGACGCTGGTCTGGCCGGGGCTGATTTGGTGGCTCGCGAGCTTGGTGGCACGGTGATCGGGGAGTTCGGCCCCGGCTGAGCCACGTCGCCTCAGGGGGGTCGCAGGCGGCCGCCTGACTTGTGCCTTAGCCGGCTTCCAGCTGGGCAAGCATGAGCGCCCCGGAGCTTCCCGCCCATTGCTCCCTGTTGATCGCCCAGACGCCGAGGACACCGGTGTCTGCCTCGGCTTCGATCTCCGCCTCGACATCGCCGATGAGGGTGAAACCGAGCCTCGCCGGCACCTTGGCGCTCACGATGTTGGCCACGTCGTGATGGACCTCGATGCGCTCGATGTCAGGGAGGGCCAGCCCGGCTCGAGTCAGGCCCGCAGTCGCGAGGGTTGCAAAGCCCTGACCGGTCGCGTCGGCGGCGACCCAGTAGCCGATTTCGAGCGCGCCGGGACCGAGGCGCCCCATCAGGGCGCCGGACCCGACCACAGCGCCAGTCTTGGGAAGGGTCATCGCGAAGCCGTAGGCCGTACGTGCCTCCCAGTGGGCGAGGGTGCGATCCAGGAACGCGGCGATCTCCTCCGGCGAGCTCGTTGGCGCCCACCCCATGAACGGCCGGAGGTGGTCGACCGATCGTTGGACGACCGCGTCGAGCTCGCCCACGTCGTCGGCGCGCCAGCGGCGCAGGTTGAGCGGCCCGAGCGGGATCACCTCCGCCGGCGGTGCTGCCGTGGGGTACGTCGGTTCGACCGGCATGCCGGCGATCCTCCCGGCGTGGGCGCGCTGACGTCCAACCGATTGATCCGAGGCTGGCTCGGCGTCCGCCTGCCGTCGGCCTCGGGCCGTAGGCTGCGGGGGTGTACGAAGGTGTGGTTCAGGACCTCATCGACGAGCTCGGGCGACTGCCCGGCGTCGGTCCCAAGAGCGCGCAGCGAATCGCTTTCCACTTGTTGGCCGCCGACCCGGCAGACGTACGTCAGTTGGTCCATGCCCTCACCGAGGTCAAGGACAAGGTCCGGTTCTGCCGCACCTGCGGAAATGTCGCTGAGGCCGAGGAGTGCCGGATCTGCCTCGATCCGCGCCGGGATCTCGCTGTCATCTGCGTCGTCGAGGAGCCCAAGGACATCGTCGCGGTGGAGCGCACCCGGGAGTTTCGGGGCCGCTACCACGTGCTGGGCGGTGCGATCAGCCCGATCGAGGGCATCGGACCCGACGACCTTCGCGTGCGCGAGCTGATGGTGCGGCTCGCTGACGGCACGGTGACCGAGCTGATCATTGCCACCGACCCCAACCTCGAGGGCGAGGCGACCGCCACCTACCTCGCCCGTCTGATGAAACCCATGGGCCTGCGCGTCACGCGGCTGGCCAGTGGCCTGCCGGTCGGCGGTGACCTTGAGTACGCCGATGAGATCACCTTGGGTCGAGCCTTTGAGGGGCGGCGACTCCTCGATGTCTGAGCAGCAGGCGTTCGGTCCGACCCTGCGCGGCCGGCGTCTTGAGACGGTCCCCTCCACCGGCGGTCTCCCGCCGGTGCCATCCACCAACCGGAGGCACTGATGCCCGAGGACCACGCAGACTTCGACTTCACCGACTTCGCGTCCGACGTTGAGTCGCACGCCCGCACCTTTCTCAAGGGCGTGGGTGAGATTGCCACGGGCGGCGCGCCGGATACGGCCATCTCGGCACTGATCGTGCAGCTCGCGCAGATCTCGATGGCGGGGGCGATGCTCGCTGCCGTCCAAGACGTCGTACCCGCTGAACGATTTGAGGCCGACACAGGCCCTGACCCCGATGCCGACCCCCTCCGTGAGGGCCTCGCCACGTTGCTCGAAGGTCTCGACGAGTACGTCTCCGTCTTCGACCCGCTCCTGCCCGCCGAGCCCAACCTCGGACGGATCAGCGACGACGTGGCCAAGGTGGCCGTCGACCTGGCCCACGGGTTGCGTCACTACGACGAGGGTCGGGTGGCCGAGGCGTTGTGGTGGTGGCAGTTCTCCTACCTTGCAAGCTGGGGCCAGCACGCCTTGCAGGCCCAGCGTGCGTTGCTGTCGATCATCGGCCACCAGCGTCTCGACATCGATGACGAGTCCGCCCTGGCCGCAGAAGTGGATGCACTCCTCCGCGACTGAGCCCCATTGGTGGCCCGTGGGAAGTCCCAGGATTCGGACGTCCCAGGACCCTTCGCGAGCCGCCGGTAGACTGAGCCCCTGACCGAGGCCTTCGACTGACCCGGCAGGAGGTGAACCCGCGTGGCTCTCATAGTCCAGAAGTACGGCGGTTCCTCCGTTGCTGATGCCGAGTGCGTCAAGCGGGTCGCCCGCCGCATCGTCGAGACCAAGAAGTCTGGCTACGAAGTTGTCGTGGTCGTCTCCGCCATGGGCGACAGCACGGATGAGCTGATCGATCTGGCCAAGCAGGTCACGCCTCAGCCTCATCCACGGGAGCTCGACATGCTCCTCACGGCTGGCGAGCGGATCTCGATGGCGGTGCTCGCCATGGCTATCGCGGACCTCGGTCATGAGGCGCGCTCCTTCACCGGGAGCCAGGCCGGGGTCATCACCGATTCGATGCACGGGCGTGCTCGCATCATCGACGTCACCCCGGGGCGCATCCAAGGCGCACTAGCCGAAGGCGCAGTGGCTATCGTCGCGGGCTTCCAGGGAGTGAGTCAGGACACCAAGGACATCACCACTCTCGGGCGTGGGGGCTCTGACACAACAGCAGTAGCGCTTGCGGTGGCGTTGGGGGCCGAGGTCTGCGAGATCTACACTGATGTCGACGGCGTCTTCTCGGCTGACCCGCGCATCGTTCCCACAGCCCGCCGGCTCGAACGCGTTTCCTACGAGGAGATGCTCGAACTCGCCGCGGCTGGCGCCAAGGTCCTCCACCTGCGTTGTGTTGAGTACGCCCGGCGCTCGAACATGCCGATTCACGTGCGCTCATCGTTCAATCACCAAGCGGGCACGCTGGTCACCAACGAGAGGGACGACATGGAGCAGGCGATCATCTCGGGGGTCGCCCACGACCGCAGCGAGGCCAAGGTCACGGTGGTGGGAGTGCCCGACAAGCCTGGCGAGGCCGCGGCCATCTTCCGCGCGGTCGCTGATGCCGAGGTCAACATCGACATGATCGTGCAGAACATCTCTGCCGCGTCGACCGGCCGGACGGACATCACCTTTACCCTGCCCAAGACCGATGGCCAGCGGGCGACTGCGGCCCTTCGTCGAGTCCAGGACGAGGTCGGGTTCGAGCAGCTCCTGTACGACGACCAGATCGGCAAGGTGTCACTCGTCGGTGCTGCCATGCGCAGCCACCCCGGCGTCTCTGCGACTTTCTTTGCCGCCCTGGCAGATGTGGGGGTCAACGTCGAGATGATCTCGACCTCGGAGATTCGCATCTCTGTGGTGACTCGGGAGCAGGACGTCGATGTCGCCGTACGCGCTGTGCACTCGGCTTTCGGTCTCGATGTCGAGCAGGGCGAAGCAGTCATCTATGGCGGGACCGGTCGATGACGGGGGCTTCGGGGGACGGACTCACCGTCGGCATCGTCGGAGCCACCGGTCAGGTCGGCACGGTGATGCGGCGTTTGCTCGACGAGCGCGCCTTTCCGCTGACTCGGATTCGCTTCTTCGCTTCTGCCCGGTCCGCTGGCTCGACGTTGCCGTGGCGCGGCCAGGAGATCCTCGTCGAGGACGCGGTCACCGCTGACCTCGCGGGTCTGGACATCGCGCTGTTCTCAGCGGGTGGATCGACCTCGCGCGAACTCGCACCCCGCTATGCCGCCGCCGGGGCGGTGGTCATCGACAATTCCTCGGCCTGGCGGATGGATCCTGACGTCCCCCTCGTCGTGAGCGAAGTCAACCCACAGGATCTGAAGTCCCGTCCCAAGGGCATCGTCGCCAACCCCAACTGCACCACGATGGCTGCGATGCCGGTGCTCCAGCCGCTGCATGCCGAAGCGGGTCTTAGCCGCCTGGTCGTGAGCAGTTACCAGGCAGTCTCGGGCAGTGGGCTGGCCGGTGTCGACGAGCTCGACAAGCAGGTGCGTCAGGTGGTCGACCGGGCCACCGAGCTGGTCCACGACGGGTCGGCGGTGGACTTCCCTACGCCGGAGAAGTACGTCACGCCGATTGCCTTCAATGTCCTGCCCCTCGCTGGATCGATCGTCGAGGACGGGTCGCTCGAGACCGATGAGGAGCAGAAGCTTCGCAATGAGAGCCGCAAGATCCTCGGCATCCCCGACCTGCTGGTGTCGGGCACGTGTGTTCGAGTGCCGGTCTTCACCGGTCACTCACTGTCGATCAATGCCGAGTTCCAGCGGCCGCTGACGGTCGCTCGGGCGACGGAGCTGTTGGCCGCGGCACCGGGCGTGGAGCTGACAGCCGTACCCACGCCGCTGCAGGCCGCCGGCCAGGATCCGACCTACGTCGGACGGCTCCGCCAGGACTCCACCGTGCCCAACGATCGCGGCCTGGTTCTCTTCCTGAGCAGCGACAACCTACGCAAGGGCGCCGCGCTCAATGCGGTGCAGATCGCCGAGCTGCTGGCAGCAGAACCCCACTTCACGCGCGATAAGTAGCCGGCTGAGCGTGGTACTTGACGCGTGAGGACGGCGTGTCGCGCGTGAAGTGGGGGGTGGGTGTCGATGCGGAAGTGGGCTGTTCGTCGCCATGATGGGTGGGCGGCGTCGGGCCGCCCAACGACGCGTGGAGGTCAGCCGTGCAATACATGCTCCTCATCTATGTGAACCCCCAGTCCTACGACGGTCTCAGCGAGGCCGAGCAGAACGCGATCTTCGGCGAATACATGGACTACACGGCGAGGATGCGCAGCGCCGGTGCCTTCGTTTACGGCGACCCGCTGCAGGGGGTCGACACCGCCACGGTCGTACGGGTCCGGGACGGCGCTCGATCGGTCACTGACGGCCCGTTCGCAGAGTCCAAGGAGGTCCTCGTCGGCTACTACCAGGTCGAGGCCGCCACGCTGGACGAGGCGCTGGACTGGGCGGCGCAGATTCCCGACGCCCGATTCGGCGGGGTCGAGGTACGGCCGATCATGCAGCTTCCCGGCTGATTCGGTGAACGACGCCGCCCCGGCCCTCGAGCATCTCATGCGCACCGAGTCGGTGCGAGTGCTCGGCGGGTTGGTTCGGCGCTTCGGCGATTTCGACCTCGCGGAGGATTCCTTCCAGGAAGCATGTGTCGAGGCTCTTCAGCGTTGGCCGCTTGATGGCGTTCCCCACAACCCGGCGGCGTGGTTGACCACTGTCGCCCGTAACCGCGCCCTCGACCGAGTGCGCCGGGAGAAGCTGCGGGTGGGCAAGGAGGCAGACTCGCTGGGACTCCGGGAGGGTGATGATGCCCCCTCGGCTTCAGGGTCGTACGTCGATGTCGCCGTCGACGACGACGAACATGGGCCGTTGGCCGATGACCAGCTCCGCCTGGTCCTGCTCTGCTGCCACCCGGCCCTCGCCGAGGACGCCCAGGTAGCGCTCACCCTGCGAGCAGTCTGCGGCCTGACCACGGGAGAGGTCGCGGCGGCGTTCCTGGTTCCAGAGTCGACGATGGCTCAGCGGGTGGTGCGGGCCAAGCGCAAGATCGCCGTGGCCCGAATCCCCTTTCGGCTGCCCACGGGCGAGGAGCTCACGGTTCGACTGGCTACAGCCCTGCACGTGGTCTACCTGGTCTTCAACGAGGGGTATGCCGCAACAACGAACGATCTGCCGGTGCGGCGGGAGCTGTGCACGGAGTCCGTACGGCTGGCACGCCTGCTCGTCGACCTCGCTCCTGACGACCCGGAGGCCCTGGGTCTGCTCGCACTTGTCCTGCTTCAGGACTCTCGACGACTGGCACGCGTGGACGCGGATGGCCGCCTTGTCCCACTTGCCGAACAGGATCGGAGCCGCTGGGACCAGGCGCAAGTCGCCGAGGGTGCGTCGCTCGTTGAGACGGCGCTGGCGACCGGGCAGTTGGGGCCGTTCCAGCTCCAGGCCGCCGTGGCCGCAGTCCATGCCCAAGCGAGGTCGGCCGAGGAGACCGACTGGGCCGAGGTCCATGCGCTGTACCGCGTACACGAAGTGGTGGCGCCATCTCCACTAGTGACACTGAACAGAGCCGTCGCCCTGGCAAGGTTGGAAGGGCCTGAGGCGGGGCTCGCCCTCGTGGAGGACCTCCGCGTTTCTGGGTTCTTGACGACGAACCACCGGCTCGCCTCGGTTCGGGCGCACCTGCTCGAAGAGGCCGGCCGAGCCGCCGAGGCGCGGGTGGAGTATCTCGCCGCGGCCCGGCAGACGACTTCGCCGGCCGAGCGCGCCTACTTGCTCGCCAAGGCGGCCGCAGTCCGTACCCCGAGGTGAGCTCCGGGGGCCGGCCTGCGGGTCAGGTGGCGCTGGTGGGCGCGGTGGGTGTGCTTGCTTGGAAGGCGCGGACGCCGTCGAGGACGGTCGGGAAGATGTGGGCGTTGTCGAAGTCCTCGAGGGTTCCGTACTTCGTGAGGGTGGCCAGCAACGCGGGGTCTGCACCGGCCAGGGCGAAGACTCCTCCGTCGTTGTGGACGGCTTTGATCAGTCCAGCGAGGTTGAGGCCTGCCGAGTAGTCGATGTCGGTCATGGCTGAGCAGTCGATGATGAGCCAGCGCACCTTGGTAGGCGCCGCGGCGATGAGCCCCTGGATGTCGTCGACGAAGATGCTGGCGTTGGCGTAGAAGAGCTCGGCGTCGAACCGGAAGACGAGCAGGCCAGGGAGGCTCTCGGTCCCAGGTGTCGCCTTGGTGTAGGTCGGCACGCCGTCGGCGTTGACTCCCAGGAGGAAGTCCTTGGGGGAGTAGGCGCGACGTACCAGTTCGAGGATGGACAACACGATCGCCAAAATGATGCCCTGCTCGACTCCCCACCCGAAGACCACCAGGGCCGTGAGGCAGGCGATCACGAATTCGCTGGCGCGCCCCGCGCGGATCCGCTTGAGCCCCCTGATGTCGACGAGGCTGAGGCCGATCATGAAGACGATGGCGGCAAGCACGGCCTTGGGCATGTCAGTGAGGAAGCCGGTGAGGAACAAGACGACCACCAGCACGACTAGAGACATGGTGATGTTCGCGACCTGAGTTCGACCGTGCTGCTCGTCGAGGATCTCGGTCTTGGTGGGGCTTCCGTTGACGACGAAGGTCCCGCTGAGCCCTGCTGCGATGTTGGCACCAGCCAGGCCGACGATGTCGCGGTTCACGTCGACGCGCTCCTCGTGCTTCATGGCAAAGCTGCGCGATGTTGCGGCGCTCTGGGCGATGATCAGCACGAAGCAGGACAGGGCGATCCCGATGACCGCCGGAATGTCACTCCAGGTGATCCCCTCGGGCAGACCGATCGGCGGGAATCCGCCTTGCACCGGTCCGATGACGGCCACACCGTTGGCACTGGAGTCCAGGGTCGTGGACAAGAAGATCGACAGGACCACGGCGATCACCGCACCGGGGATGCTCGGGGCGAACTTCTTGAGTCCGATGATGATGATCAAGGTGCCGGCGGCGTAGGCCACGGTTGGACCATTGGCATCCACGACGTGGGTGATCGTGTACCACTGCTGCTCGAACCAGTTGCCCGTGCCTTTGGGGATTCCGAGCATGTCGGGGATCTGGCCGGTGAGGACCTGGATGCCAACGCCGGTCAGGAAGCCGATGAGGACCGAGGCGCTGAGAAAATCGCCGAGAAAACCGAGTTTGAGCAGCCGGGCCAGGATCAAGAGCCCGCCGCAGACCAGGGCGACCAGGCTGGAGTAGGCCAACCATTCCGTGGAGTTCGGCGTCAGCCCCGCTATGCCCAATCCAGCGAGTCCCGCAGCCATGATGGCTGCCGTCGCAGAGTCGGCCCCGACCACCAGCAGCCGGGATGAGCCGAGCAGCGCGAACACGATGGTGGGAAAGATGACTGTATAGAGACCCGTGACGACCGGCGTCTGTGCGATCGAGGTGTAGCCCATGGTCTCGGGGATCGCGACTGCTGCCAGCGTGACGCCGGCCACGATGTCTCCCTTGAGCCAGGTCGGCTGGTAGCCGCGCAAGGACTCCGGTGTGAACTTAGTGACCAGCGACATCTACAGCCTCCAGGCGTTGCATCGACCTTGGGACCCTACTGGCTGGACGCGGACCACTCCAGCGAAGAAGATTCGTACTCGGAGAGAGGCCCGCGTCACCGAGCCGGGCGCCCACCCCGATCACCAAACGACCTGCCGAGGCTGGTGATTGAGTATTAGCCTGGCTGCCATGACCGATGAACTTCTCGTCCAGCAGTTGGCTGCAGTCGACCTGTTCGCAGGTCTCCCCGACAAGGTGCTCCGCAGGATCGCCATGGAGGGCCAGCGGCGCACCATCGCTGCCGGAACCCACGTGACCGAGGAAGGATCCAGCGTCGGTGGCTGGGCACCCTTCTCGCCAGCGGGAGTCTGCTTCTATCTCGTCCTCGAAGGTTCCGCGAAGGTCGATGTTCACGGCGACTTCCGGGCCGAACTCGTCCCGGGCATGTACTTCGGCGAGACGTCGCTCATCGACGGTGAGCCGCGCTCGGCGACTGTCGTGGCCGGAGCGGACGGACTTTCGGTATTCGCCCTCTCCGCCTGGGCTTTCCGGCCGATCCTCGAAGAGAACCCGCCCATGGCCATGGCCATGCTCAAGGTGCTGGCGTCCAGACTGAGAGCGGCCGAGTCCAGGTCCTGATCGGCGCGCAAACCGCTCCAGAGGTCACGTACCCGCGGCTCCACCTCGACTGAGCAACGAGTCGACGTGCCGGCTTGCCAGTTCTGCGCCACTCGATCCGGCCACGGTCTGCAGGAACGTCCTTCGATCAATCGTCCACAGCCGGCTCGGCTCGACGGCGGTGACCGTCGCGGTGCGCGGGATGTCCCGCAAGAGGGCGATCTCACCGAACGCGGAGCCAGGGCCGAGACTTCGGCGTGCTGGTGACCCTAGGTCAGTGACTTCCAGCTGCCCCTCGGCCACTAAGTAGTAGAGATCGCCTGTCTCGCCTTGCTGCACGACGACGGATTGCGCAGGCACCTGCACCTCGCGCGCGCTTCTGACCAGCCCCTCCACGGAGCTGACTCCGAGCACGGAGCCGCGTAGCCACCGAGCAGTGCGGACTCGCGAAGCGCGAAAACGCGGGCCATCATCCCCGGCTCGACGGCCCGCTGAAGCAGGGTGATCCCCGCAACGGCGAAGAATGCCTGGCCCGCTCCGGTCGCGCAGGACGCGAGGACCGCCAGGGGGACTGAGTGCAGGAACGGCATGGCCACAGCGGCAGTCCGGCAAGGACCAGACCGGCGGAGACAGCCACGGCGAGCCGCCGCCAGAGCGCCAGCACGATGCTGATCGCCGCACCGATGATCGCCCCGGCGCCGAGCGCTCCGATCAGGAGCCCTGCAGCAGCCGGACCCCGGCCAAGCTGGTCGTTTGCGAAGGCCACGCTGAGCAGGTTCAGGCAGCCTTCGGAGAGGAACTCAACGCCGATCAGCAACAGAAGCCCCAGCGCGGCGGGGTAGGCGCGCAAGGCGGTGATCCGCGTTCTTCCCGAAACCTCCCCCTCCTGTCCGGCCCGCCGGTTGGATGTGTGGGGCTCGGGCTGGCCCAAGCCCAAGCCGGCCACCGCAGCAGCGGCTGCCAGCGCCATGCAGACGCTGACGCCAGCGACCCCTCCCGAGCCAGGAGCTCCAGGATCCGACCCGCTCGATCAACGGACTGGACGATCGCGCCGCTGCGTGCTGACCCATCCCGCTGGGTGTTGCCCATGCCGAGACGGTAGAGCACCTAGTGAGTCGAGGGGTCAGTGTCCCGGATGGACGTATGGCGTGGTCGTGGCCAGCTTGACGAACCCGAGGCGTTCGAGGATGGGACGACTCTCCTCGGAGGCGTCGACCTGCAAGTACCGGAATCCGCGAGCCGCCGCGAGTGCCGCGCGATGAGCAACGAGCGAGCGGAACAGGCCGCAACCACGCCAGGCTTGGATTGTTCCGCCGCCCCAGAGGCTGGCGAAGTCGGTGCCCAGGTGGAACTCCACGCGACCCGCGGAGATCGGCGTAGGCCCGTCCATGGCCACGACCGCTGTCATCGTGGCCGGCTGATCGTTGAGATGCGCCAGCACCTCTCGGCCCACTCGGGAGTGGTCGCCGCCGAAGACGTCGTCATGGACCGAGGTGAGCAGTTCGACCCCATGGGGGTCGACGACGTTCACCAGGAGGGTTCCCTGCGGGAGCCGTAGGTCGAGATCGAGCTCCGCGATCTCGGCGCAGAGGAGTGTCTCTGTCGGTTCGGGGACGAAGCCGGCGGCGAGCAGACGCTCGGGAAGGTCTGGCGGTAGGTCGTAGGAGTAGTACTTCCACTCCCAGGGTCGGCCTAGCTGCGTGAACCGTGTGACCTCCGCCGCGATGACGCGATCAACCGTCTCTGCGTCCAGGTCGCTCCAGAGCACGCCGCTCCATCCGCCGGTGGAGGGGTTCGATCGGTGCACGTCCTCGGCCGCCGCGCCGGCCTCGGGTCGACCCTGAGGCTCGGCGCGAGGGCGCTGGCGCCGGATCTGCTCGTTGAACGCAGCGAGCACTGCTTGCCGGTCCACCTGGCTCAGAGGACTAGATGGGGGTGCTCAGCCGAACGGCCCTGGAAGCTGAGGATCTTGGAGTTCTGCACAACCCCTTCGCGAATTTCGATGGCCCGCTGGATGGTCGAATCCCTTTCCCAGGCTGAAGATCCGCTCATCACTGTGCGCAGATAGGGGATCAGGGCCTCGCTGATGCCCCAGGTCGCGCTGTTCCACAAATAGGCCGGACTGTGGTCAACCCCGTAGTACGAGACTCCGTCCCCGACCACGAGCATCGGCTGCTCGAAGGACGTGGGCCTCGCGCATTCGAAGCCCATGCCGAGGTCGCAGGACACGTCGACGAGCAGGCTCCCCGCGGGGAAGTGCGCCAGCTCTGCGTCCGAGACGAACATCAGGGGTGCGTCGGTGTCTTGCAGCACGCAGTTCACGACGATGTCGTGCCCGGCGAGGAACTCAGCCGTGGACACTCGGCCGGACGGAGTCTCGACTGTCGTGTGGCTGAGGTCGGCGGCCGTACGGTCAAGGTGCTCGAGCGTGACCGAGGGGATCGGGGAGGCCACCGCCGTGACATCGCGCATGGTCAGCACGGTGATGTCATGGACCCCGAGCGCCTGGAGCGCCGTGATTGCGCCTCGCGCAGTGTTGCCGAACCCGATGACTGCGGCCGTGAGATGCCGGCCGTAGTGACCCGTGGAGCCGATGAGCGTCATCGCATGCAGGACCGAGCAATAGCCCGCGAGCTCGTTGTTCATGTGGAACACATGCACGACGAACGTCCCCGACTCGGTCCAGTGATTCATCGCCTCCCACGCGATGAGCGTCAGTTCCTTGTCGATGCTGATCTGGGTCAGGACGGAGTCCTGAACGGCATGGGGCCATCCCCAGAGCACCTGTCCATGGCGGAGACTTGCTACATCATCGAGCGTTGGTTTGGGCAACAGGACGATGTCGCTGGTCGCGATGATCTCCTCGCGCGGGCGCAGCCCGGACACTTGCTTCGCCAGGTGGTCGTCGGAGACGCCGTAGCGCTCGCCGTAGCCCTGCTCGAGGACGATCCGAGCCCTGAGGTCTGGGTCGATCCGGTCGAAGTGCTGGGGATGGATGGGCAGCCGGAACTCATTCTCCTTGCTCGAAGTTGCCAGCACCCCGAGGACGAGCTCATTCATGTGGCCTCCAATCCCGGCTGACAATGCCACACCCTCGGGTGGCTGTCGGTACGGCATCCGGCGCGACCTCAGGTGCGGGCCAGAACCTCGCGGGCGGCGTGCCAGCCGCCCATCCCGTGGACTCCGCCCCCGGGCGGCGTGGACGAGGAACACAGGTAGAGCCCCGGGACTGGCGTCACCCACGGGGAGCGCGCCAGCACGGGGCGGGCGATGAACTGCTTCCAGTCCGAGGATCCTCCGGCGATGTCGCCTCCGACCTCGTTGGCGTTGTGGGCCTCCAGCGCCGCAGTATCCATCGTGTGCCGGGCCAGGATGCGGTCGCGGAAGCCGGGGGCGAAGCGTTCGAGCTGGGCCTCGATCCGGTCGGTCATGTCGACCCGCGAGCCGTTGGGGACGTGGCAGTATGCCCAGCCGGTGTGCTTCGCCGCGGGTGCGCGCGTCGGGTCGGCAGCCGTGGCCTGGACGAAGAGGACGTACGGACGCTCCGCGTGCCCGCCCGAGGTTGCGGTCCGCTCGCTCGCGGCAACCTCTGCGGCGGTGCCGCACACGTGCACTGTCCCCGCCGACGCGAGGCGCTCGTCGTGCCAGGGAACGGGTCCGTCCAGTGCCCAGTCGACCTTGAAAACTCCTGGGCCGTAACGGAATTTGGCGAGCCGGTCCCTATAGCGGGCAGGCAGCTGATCGCCGCCCACGGCAAGAACCTGCCGTGGCGTCAGGTCGAGGATCACGCTCGCCGCGGGCGGGAGGTCGGCCAGGGACTCGACCTGGTGGTCGGTCACCACCTCCCCGCCCACGCCGCGCAAGCGTGCGACCAGTGCCGCGGCGATCGACTGCGATCCGCCGACGGCGACCGGCCATCCGACCTGGTGGGCCAAGGAACCGAGCAGCAGGCCGAAGCCGGCGGTGGTGAGCGAGGTCAGCTTAAGCTCCGCGTGCGCGGCAAGCCCGGCGAACAGGGCTCGCGCCGGTGCTTCCCTAAACGCGATGCGGCCCACATAGTCCGAGGGCCAGGCCCCGACAGCGCCGTACGCCGCTAGCTTGAGTGGTGCCTTGGGCGGGAAGTCCAGGGGTGAGAGAAGCGTGTCGACGAGTGGCTGACCAAGCCCAGCGACGCCACCGACGATGCGCCGCCAGGCACGCCCGTCGCGTCCGAGCGCGGCCGCCGTCGCGTCGACGTCACGGTGGAGAAAGGCCACCCTGCGCTCGTCGACCGGGTGACCAAGCGGGATTTCGGGGTGGGCGAAAGCCAGCCCTTCGCGATCCAGCCCCAGCGCGCGAAAGGCAGGGGAGGCCATCGCCAAGGGATGCACCGACGAGCAGACGTCGTGGCGGAAACCGGGCAGCGTCAGCTCCTCGGTGCGCAGCCCGCCACCAACCTGAGATGCGGCTTCGAGCAGCAGGACCCGCTGACCCGCTTCCGCCAGTCGGACCGCAGCGACCAGCCCGTTCGGGCCGGAGCCGACGACGATGGCGTCGTGGTCACCGCTCATCGGCGACGTCCCCAGGTATCCACAGCAGCAGCCTTCCAGGTTGCAGCGTGCGCTGGACCACCGTGGTCATCTCAGCGGCCACGGCGGCCGGGTCGGTCTCATCGCGCAGCCGGGCCGAGAACGCCTCGGCGGCCTGCAGTCCGTCGTAACGCTCCCGGTCGAAGCGTCGGTCAACCGACTTCTGCACGCGCGAGAGCAAGGGCCGGAACGCGGCGGCTGCGGCGAGCGTGGCCGCCGCCACCACGAATCCGTTGGAAGCCTTCGGCAGCAGCGTGGTCACCGAGGTCACGATGACGAAGTAGACCGCGAGCAGGAGACCCGTCACGACGGCGTATGACGCCGTGCGGCTGATGATCCGGTCGATCTCGTACAAGCGATAGCGCAGAATGGCCACGCCACAAGACACCGGGACGCAGGAGAGTGCCGCAAACAGGGCGACCTCGCCGATGCGAGACTGCTCAAGCCCTGGAACGACGAGGTAGAGCGTGAAGAGCGCCACGACGAGTGCCACAGCCGATGCGAACCAACGCATCTGTGCCCGCTCCACCCCCACCGACCGCCGAATCCGTAGGGCCGCGGAGATCACGCCCAGGACCAAGCAGGCGGTGATGACGGCGCCGCCGATCCCGAAAAGCCTGCCATTCCACGCGGCTGACCCGTAGGGGTTGGACACGGCGACATCCCCCACCCTGACGGTCCCAGCGACGGCGGCGCCGACGGTCATGGCCGAGGCTGCAATCACTGCTGCCCACAGGATCGGTCGCCAGCGGGGGCTGGGCAGGCCCTCCGGGTAGAGCAGGACGGTGAACAGGGTGAACAACAACATGGTCGGGATGTACGTCATGTTGGCGACGACGTCGAGGAAGTTCGCTGTCGTGGGGGCTGACTCGGCAGCTGAGGACCCACGCGCGCTAAGGGAGACCGCCAGCCAGGCGAAACCCTGAACTGCCCCGGCTCCGAGGAAGACCCACCCGACCGGGTTCCTGGGTCGATGCCCCGTGACGACCATCCCGACCAGACCGTAGATAAGAGCGGTGAACGGTAGGGCCCCCGGGCGGGCTGCCCCGGGTGCCAGCACGACTCCCAGCGCCGGACCGCCGAGGAACATCCCGATCAGCATCCAGCGCGCCGCCCGCATGAGTCCCGATCGCTTCATGACGCGTCCTTGACCCACAGAGCGACACCGCGTGGTTCGACCGTGCGGTTGAGTACGGCGAGCAGGTCGGCGGACACCTCGTCAGGGTCGACCTCGTCGCGAAGCCGCCCGGCGAAGGCGTCGACCGTCTGCTGCGCGTCGTACTGTCCCCGGTTGAAGCGGCGATCAACGACGCCCTGCACTCGGGTCAACAGCGGCCGGAACACTGCTGCGGCAGCGAGCGTGGCGGCAGCTACCGAGAAGGAGCTGGAGGTCCCTGGCAGAACCCGTGGGACGGCCGTCACGGTGACTGCGTAGACCGCCAGGAGCACGCCGGTGACGACGATGTATGAGGTCGTACGGCTCACGACCCGGTCAATCTCATAGAGGCGGTAGCGCGTCACGGCGATTCCGATCGCCACCGGGATCGCGTTCAACCCAAACGAGAACAGGACTGTCTGCAGGATCTCGAGCAGCCCCTCCCTTTCGCCGATGGCAAGCGAAGCGACGACGGCGACCAGGGCGAGTCCCACCGAGAGGATGAACCACCGGTACTGCAACCGGGTGGCCCCGACGCTGTGTCGCCAACGGCTGGCGAGGCTGACGAGCGCACCCAGCATGAGAAGCGGCACGATGACGAATCCTTGGTCGATGAACCAGCCTGCCAACCCCTCCAACTCAGTGAGACCCAATGGGTTGCGGCGCTGGCTGGACTCCAATGGAGCGGGGTTGACCAGACCGAGCGCCACGACTACCACGCCCGTCAGAGCGGTCGCTCGGATGAGCCAGCGGGTTGCTCGGGTCTGGGTTCGACCCGTGGGAAACAGGACGATGATGGCTGTCAGAAGGATCCAGCCGAGATAGCCGCATATCTGGCCAACGAGCTCAACCCCTACGGGACCACGACCCGGCGCACTTCCCACCAGGCTGTAGCCGGCCAGCGCGACGGACCAGCAGGATCCGGTCAACACGAGGAGCCAGCCGATGGTGTTGCCCGGGCGCCGCCACAGGACGAGCGCGCCGATGATCGGGAAGCCCACCCAGGCGAGCCCGTACCACCAGCCCTGCGTGGGTCCGGAGATGAGCAGCGTGGCGACGGCCGCTGCTGCGAAGATCGCGACTCCGGCATGGACAGCTGCCCGGCGGGTCGCTCCTTGTTTGGCTGGGGTCAGCGGAGGCATCATCGCGCGCCTTCCTTGAGCCAGAGGGCCGCGCCGCTGGGTTGGACGGTCGTTCGGAGCACGGCGAGCAGGTCCGCCGTGACGGCTTCCGGGGTCACCTCGTCGCGCAGGCGCCCGGCGAAGTCTTCGATGGTCCGTTGGGCGTCGTACCGAGACCGGTTGAACCGGCGGTCGACGAACGCTTGAACGCGGGATAGCAGGGGGCGAAAGAGGGCGGCGGCGGCGAGGGTCGCTGCGGCTACCGAGAAGGAGCTTGATGTCCCGGGCAGCAACCTCGTTGCGGAGGTAACGACGACCGCATAGACACCGAGGAGTATGCCGGTGACGATCGCGTACGCAGTTGTCCGACCGATGATCCGGTCGATGTCGTAGAGGTGATAGCGCAGGACTGCGATCCCGCACGCGACGGGGATGCACGTCAGCGCAAGGGCAAAAGTCGCGTTGCCGAGGAGCGAGTCGCCGAACTGAGGGAATGTCTCAGCAAGGATGATCTGCAGAGGTACCAACATGATCGCGAAGGCAAAGAGGCGCATCTGGAGGCGTTCGATCCCACGTGCGCGCCATGTTCGTCGAACTGCGGAGGCAACGGCGGCGAATCCGCACATCACCCCGATCCAGAGGGGCACTTGGAACCAGGCGCCTTCGTCCACGCTTCCGCCGGTGCCCGCCAAGAAGCCGGGTGACAACGGGTTGGCGACGCTGAGGACCGTTTCGGACCGAGGGCGGTCGTCGAGCACAAGGGTTGGGGAAAGGGCGCCAAACACAGTCGCAGCGGCGGTGGCGACGATCGCCGTCCAGAAGACCGGCCTCCAACGTGGAGAGGGGAGGCCGTTGGGGAAGAGCAGGAAGGTAAAGGTCGTCGCGAGCATGAAGAGCGGGTACCAGAACCAACCGTTGAACCACGCGGCAAGCACGCCCCACCAGGCCACCGGAGCACCGGCGTCGATAGATGCTTGGACGCCTGCATCGCTGAGGCCGGCGAACCCCGTGAGAACTCCGATCAGCAGGAAGACCCAGCCAATTCCAGTCTCTGGTCGCTGCCGCGTGATGACCGCACCGACGAGCGCGTAGCCGAGGAAGGCGATGATGACCAGGTCTTCCTTCTTCCACCCCCTCCCGACGGCGAGACTCATCGTGACAGTCACCAGGGTCGTCAGCACCAGGACCCACCAAGCGACCCGCTGCGCCGCCGTCCCGGTCATCGCGCGCCTTCCTTGAGCCAGGGAGCCGAGCCGCTCGGCTGCGCGGTCCGGATGAGAACGGCCAGAGTGGTCAGCTGGTCAGCCGCTCGGGTCAGAGCCGGAGCGACGCAGGGCGCGGAACGGGGCCGTCAGGAGGTGCAGCGCTGATCGGATGCCGGCGTTGTGCCAGATGTTGCGCCAGTTCGACCACAGTCGCTTGTTGTCGACGCACACCGTCTTCTCGTATGCGACTGCGTCGGGGACGCCATGTCGAGTGGCCAGGTTGTGGAGCGTGCCCAGCCAGAAGGTGTCCTCCTTGCGACGGGAGATCGGCCAGCTCAGCTCCCAGATGGGGTCGTTCGGCCGGATGAGGATCGTGATCTCCGCGCGGGTGTTCCCGTCCTTCTCGCTCGCACCGAAGGTGATCATGCCGGCGAACATGTGCCCCTCCGGGGTCATGAACGTGAAGGCGTCATCGTCGGAGTAGAGCACCAGGATGCCGGTCTGGACCTTCGGGCCGTGAGCGGCGAGCCCCACCTCGATCGGAGCGACTGCACCGGGCTCGATCCCCGTGAGGGCGGTATGGAACGTGGCTCCCTTCGGCCAGTACTCGCCGAAGTGCAGTTTCCAGTCCGCGACCAGGGCCTTCGCTTCGATCGTGTCCCCTAGGTCGGTCCAGTACGTGCGTTGCCAGAGCCGGCCGAAGCCCTGCTGAGGGCCAGTGACCCGCTTTCCAGTGATGTTGTAGCCGACCTTCGAGGTCTCCTCTGGTGCCGCGAGTCGGTCGACCTTGGTTGCCCAGTTGCCGGCGTCGCTTCGGGTGGTGGATGGGATGGTTTCCGGGTTTGGTGGGATTGGAACGGGGGTCGATTCAGGTGCAGACATGGGGTATCTCGCTCTCAGGCGGTCGCGAGCGCGGCTGCGGCGTCGGGGTGCAGGGCAATGGCCTCGTCCAGTCGAGTGAGCTCGAAGATCTGGCGATAGTGCTCGGTCAGGCCGACTGCGGCCAGCCGCTGCTGCTGCCGCTGCGCGCGGACGAGGAGGGTGACTAGCATCCCGATCCCGCCGCTGTTCATGTAGGTGAGCCCGCTGAAGTCCAAGATGATGAAACGGGTCTCCGAGGTGCTTGCTTCCTCATAGGCGCCCATCAGGGCGGGCTCGCATGCGGCGGTCACCTCGCCGTTGATCTCGATGACGGCGGTGCCTGGGGCCGGCTGGTGAACGGTCATGGTCAGGTCGGGTTCGGTCATGATGCTTCCCCTCGCTTCGCGTGCGGTCAGTTCGTCGAGGCGGCGAGCGCCGCGTCGACGTCGGTGAAGACCTTGATGAAGTCGGACAGTCGCGTGATCTCGAAGACATGGCGGTAGTGGTCGGTGAGGCCAGCGGCGTGAACCGCCCGCTTCTCAGCCCGAGCACGCGCGAGCAGGCCCACCACGAGGGCGATGCCCGTGGAGTTGATGTAGTCGACCTCGGTGAAGTCGAGGACGACGACCTGCGGATCGGTGCTGGATGCGGTGTCGTAGGCCGCGGACAGTGCTGACGCGGCATCTCGGTCGATCTGGCCGGTGAGCCTGAGTACGGCCGTCGGTGGTTCGGACGAGAAGTCAACGGCGTAGGTCGTGGAGCTGTCGGGGTTCATGCGGGGCCTCCATCCGCGGATCGGGGGTCCGCCGGCGGTGCCAGCAGCACGCTGAGCCGCACGGTGTGCAACTCCCCCTCGGTGCGCTCCTCGAGCGCGTCGACCATGTTCTGGATGAGGAACAGTCCCCATCCACGGGGGGTCTGCAGCCCCGCAAGCTTGAGGTCGAGATCGGGGATATCGGCCGGCTCATGCCGACCGCCCCCACGGTCGGTGATCTCAACGTTGACCTGTTCCTTGCTGCGAGAGACGACGACGTCGACGGGCGCCTCTGCCTGCTCGAGGTTGCCGTGCTCGATCGCATTCATCGCGGTCTCGGCTGACGCAGTCTTGAGACGGTCGAGCGCATCCTGGGTGAGGCCGCAATCAGCGACGGCCTCGGCGACCTGGGCGAGCACTTGGCGCTCGTTGCCAGCCACGCTCGGCACGGAGAACGTCGCGAGAATCACCTCGATGGCGTGGCCGCGGCGCTCGAGCGTCACCAGAGTGACGTCGTCCTCCTGCTCCTGACTTCCGGAGAAGCGCTCGAGTTCGGTGACGCACGCGTCGACCAGATCGGCGCCGTTCGTGGCCCCGGAAACCAGTTTCTCGGTACGGCCGAACCCGAACATCTCGCCGGAGTCATCGTGTTGTTCGGTGATCCCGTCGCTGTAGAGCAGCAGGACCTCGCCGGGCTGGATGATGTCGCGCATCTCGTCGTACGGGCTGTCCGGCATGAGGCCCAACGGCATGCCGGTCGCGCGAAGTTCGCGGACGCCATCGGGGCCGCTCAGGAAAGGCAGGTTGTGGCCTGCGTTGGCGAAGTCGACCTGCCCCGTGGTCAGGTCGACGACCATCACCAGGCAGGTGACAAACATGTGGGCGGGGATGTCGTCGCACAGCAACTCGTTCACACGCGCGAGCACGGCCGAGGGCGAGACGAGCCGCGGGCCCGCCTCGCGCAGCAAAGCATGTGTGCTGGCCATCACCAAGGCCGCTGGGACGCCCTTGTCCGTGACGTCGCCCGTGACCACCATGACGCGGCCGTCTTCGAGTTCCATGACGTCGTAGAAGTCGCCGCCGACGGTTCGCGCCGGTCGGTAGAACGCCGAGAGGTGCCAACCCGCGAGCTCGGGCAGCGAGCTCGGGAGGAACTGCTGCTGGATGAGCTGGGCGATCTTGAGCTCCTGCTCGTAGCGCTCCCGGTCACGTGCTTCGACCTCTTGTTGGCGCACCATCTGCCCCAGACGCAAGGCAGGAGCGGCGTAGCGGGCGAGGGTGTCGAGCAGTTGTCGGTCGTCGCGGGAGTAGCCGCGCTCGGACAACCGCGGGCCAAGCGCCAGCAGACCGACGAGCTCGCCGGAAGCCACGAGAGGGACAACGAGTTCGACGCCCGACTCACGCATCGACTGCGCCGCCGGCGAGGCGTGGGGCAAGGTAGCGACGTCGACCGGCCCGGTGGCCCCTTGCAGGAACGCGAGAACCGGGTCGTTGGGCCCCACGTCCAACGTCAGTTCGGTGCTGTTCTCGACTACCTCAGCCGGTAGGTCGACGGCCACGGACACGGGCACGGGCGCTTTGCGTCGTCCGAACACTCGACGCGACGGGTCAGCTACCTCATCCTCGATCGGGTGGACCATGTCGCCTCCTGGGTGGAGCGGACCCGGCGGTGCCGGGGCTGGTATCGGCTTGATCATGGACGTCTCCCCGTTCCGAAAGCGTTACGGCTGAGCGGCATTCCTGATGAGTAGGGACGCTAGACCCGCTGGGGGCGTTACGGTGCCGCCGTGTCAGAACTGCGTCTTCGGCTCTTCGGTGCGCCCGAGGTGGCGCTGGACGGGGTCCCGCTGACCTTTGACACCCGCAAGGCCGTGGCCCTCCTGGCCTATCTCGCCGTGACCGGTCGCCCGCACCGTCGAGAGACCCTGGCCGCCCTCCTGTGGCCGGAGTCCGACCAGTCGCGGGCCCGGGCCGCTTTGCGACGGACGCTGTCGGTGGCGGGCGCTGTGGGGCCGGCGCTGCTCCTCGACCGTGGCGCGGTCGCCCTCCATCAGACGCCGGTTTGGACCGACGTCGCGGAGTTCGAACGGCTGGCCGACAGCACTGAGGCTGCCGACCTCATCGCCGCCGTGGCGCTTGCGCGTGACCCTTTCCTTCAGGGTTTCTCCCTCAGGGACAGCCCCGAGTTTGACGCCTGGCAGGAAGCCACGGCAGACCTGCTCACCAACCGGCTGACCGGGGCCTTGTCCAAGCTCACCGGCCTGGACACCGCGGCCGGCCACCTGACCGATGCCCTGGTCACCGCTCGGCGATGGGTTGCGCACGACCCGCTCAGCGAGGCTGCTCACCGCGAGGTCATGAGGCTGCTCACCTGGACCGGAGAACGGCCGGCCGCCCTGCGGCAGTTCCGGGCGTGCGTCGGTGTCCTCGACCGCGAGCTCGGTGTGGCGCCTCTCCCCGACACGGAAGCGCTGTATGACGCGATCCGCGCGAACCGGCTTGATCCGCCAGCGACCACCCCTGCGCCGGTGGGACCTGAAGCCGCGGCCGGTCCAGAAGTGGTGGCTACCAGTTCGGCAGAGGCCTCCGGCTCAGTGCAACTCGTCGGCCGGGAACACCAACTCGACCGGCTGATGACCCTGTGGCGCAAAGCCGACCCAGGTGGTCGGACCGTTGCTGTCGTTGGCGGGCCAGGGCACGGCCGTACAGCGCTGGCCGCCGAGCTGGCTCGGGCGGTTCGGGTGGCGGGCGGGGCAGTGGTGTCAATCCGGGGTCATGTCGGCGAGTCCAGTCTTGCCTTCGCTGGGGTCACCGATCTTGTCCGCTCGCTCATCGCCGTCGACCCGGCAGTAGCGGCACCGCTCGCCATCGTCGGTGAACCCGTGGAGACCCCCGGCGCGTTGATCCGGCTCTACGAGGCTGTTGCCGCGGCGGCTTCGGCAGCCCTGGTCGGCGCCGTGCCCGGGCTCCTCGTCATCGACGATGCCCACTCCCTCGACCCGACCTCGGCCGACCTCGTGGCCTACCTCGTGCGACGACCACCGGCAGGGGTTCTGGTTGTCGCGACCTGGCGAAGCGATGCGAGGGCGCCAGTGGCCGGACCGGACCTGCCGGAGACGGTCGTCGTGCGCCCGCTCGGGCCGGCGGAGGTGGGGTCACTTCTCGCCCAGCTCGGTCCTGCGGGCCTCGATGACCACCAGGCCTACCAGCGCACCGGGGGTATCCCGCGGCTCGTCGTCGAGTACGCCCTCGCCAGTGCCCAGGGCGGCGCGTCGCCCTCGGCCCAGCTGCGGGACCTCGTCTCGGCGCGGCTTGACGATGCGCCCGCTGCGACGCGCCAGCTTCTGGGGACGGCGGCGGTCCTCGGGTCAGTGGCCGACCCGGAGCTGCTGCGGCAGACGAGTGGGCGCGAGGAAGCCGAAGTTGTCGAGGCCGTCGAGGACGCCGTCTCTCGTGGCCTCCTGGTCGAAGACTTCAGCCGCGGTGGCTACGACGTGCCATACGACAGCCTGCGCGACCTGGTGCTCGAACGCACGAGCCTGGCCCGGCGGCGACTACTCCACGGTCGAGCTGCCGATGTGCTCACTCGCCGCCACGCTGCTGACCGGCGGAGCACGCCGGCGGCTCTGGTGGCGGCCCACCTTGCCGCTGCGGGGCGAGACGCCGAGTCGGGGCCGTGGTCCTGGACTGCGGCCATGGATTCCATGGCGCTGTACGCCCACCGGGAGGCCTTGGACCACCTGCGCTCTGCCCTCGGCCTCGGCTTCGACCCCGCCCGGGTGCATCGGGCGACCGGCGACGTCCTTCTGCGGCTGGGTCGCTATCGCGAGGCGACCGTGGCCTATGAGCAGGCGGCGGCGGCCATCGACCCGAGCGACACCATCGACCTTGCGGTGGTGGAGCACAAGTTGGCCGAGGTTCACGACCGGATGGGGGACTGGCCCGTGGCCCAGGCGCATCTGGAGAGTGCGGCGGAGCTGCTGCATCTGGAGGGCTCGTCACAGATGCGGGCCCAAGTCGGAGCAGACTTGGCTCTTGTCTTGCATCGCCAAGGGCAACTCGAGGCGGGTCTCATCGCTCGGCAGTCGCTGGAGCTTGCCGAGGGAAGTGGCGACGATTCGGCGCTCGCGCAGGCCCACAACGTGCTTGGTGTCGTCGCGGCGGGAGAGGGGGACCATCTCAGCGCCGCGCAGCACTTCGAGGTCGGCCGAACCCATGCTGCGGGCCTGGCTGATGTGGGAGCCGCGGTTGCCCTGCTCAACAATCTCGCCCGTTTGTACGCCTCCGAAGATCGCATCGACGAGGCCTTGGCTGCTGCCCAGGAAGCCTTGGCCCTGGGAACCCAGCACGGTGACCTGCACCGAGTTGCCGCGCTGCACGACCACGTCGCTGACCTCCTCCACGAAGCTGGACGAGAGCAGGAGGCCATGGCACACCTCAAGTCGGCGGCCGCGGCGTTCGCCCAGGTCGACGACGCCAGGCTTCGCCCGGAGGTCTGGAAGCTCGTCACCTGGTGATGTTTCGGCGTCCGCGGACGTCGTAACGATTTCGGGACGGGTGAGAGAGAAGGTTGCGCCTGGATGGGAGGAGAAGCGATCCGCTCCGATATCGGGCTGCCTCTCCTGTGCGACCCACTCGCCAGCCCGACAACGTCGAGTACGTCGGCCCCCGGCTGCCGGATGCCAACGACGGGCCACCGCGGGAATCGCCGGGGCCCGGAAGGCACAACGGTCACCCGCAGCGCGGCCGAGCACGTACTGGCGACGCCCGCGTATCGCGTTCAGGCGCAGGCACTCGCGGGACGGATGACCGAAGAGCATCTTGAGACTGCTGGGGTCGACGCTCTCGAACTCCTGGCAAGTCGCGAGAAGTCGACGGCCGCGGCCTGAGGTCAGGCGCTTTCAGTGGGCCGGGGCGCTGACCACCTCGATGATCGTGGCGAGGGCGTGGTCGAGGTCCGCCTCCTCGATGACCAGCGGGGGAGCGAAGCGAATCGTCCAGGTGTGGGTGTCCTTGGCCAGAATCCCGCGGGCGAGCAGGGCGAGGCTGATCTCGCGGCCCGTGCGGGTCGTCCCATCGAGCTCGATAGCCCACCACAGACCGCTGCCGCGAACCTCCTTCACCCCAGGCAGCTCGGCGCCGCGCAGCGTCTCGAGGACGTGTTCGCCCAGCCGCTTCGATCGCTCCTGCAGGGCCCCGGTCGACAGGAGTTCGATCACCGCGGTGCCGATAGCAGCGCCCAAGGGATTGCCGCCGAAGGTGCTGCCGTGGTTGCCCGGCTGGATGACGTCAAGCACCTCCCAGTCGGCTGTGATCGCCGAGACCGGGATGATGCCGCCGCCAAGGGCCTTGCCGAGGATCCGGATGTCGGGCTGCACGTCGACCAGGTCGCAGGCGAAGGTCGCTCCCGCGCGCCCTAGGCCGGACTGGATCTCATCGGCGATGAACAACACGTTGTTCTCGGCACACAACGCGCGTGCCGCCGCCAGGAACCCGGTCGGGGGAAGGATGATGCCCGCCTCGCCCTGGATCGGTTCGACGAGGAAGCCGACCGTATGCTCGGTGATCGCGGCCGCCAGGGCATCGATGTCGCCGTGGGGGACCATCACGAACCCGGGGGTGTAGGGACCGAACCCGTCGCGCGCGGACGGGTCGTCGGAGAACGAGACGATCGTGATCGTACGGCCGTGGAAGTTGCCGCCGCACACGATGATCTCGGCTTTCCCGCCCGGCACGCCCTTGCGCTCATAGCCCCATTTGCGGGCCACCTTGAGGGCTGTCTCAACGGCTTCGGCCCCGGTGTTCATGGGGAGCACCGCATCGTGTCGTGACATCCGCGCGAGGTCGTCGCAAAACCGACCGAGCTGGTCGTTGTGGAACGCCCGGCTGGTCAGGGTGATTCGCCCGAGCTGCTCTTCCGCTGCGCCTACCAAGGCTGGGTGTCGGTGGCCAAAGTTGATCGCGGAGTACGCCGAGAGCATGTCGAGGTAACGGCGTCCCTCGACGTCGGTCACCCACGCGCCTTCACCGTGGCTGATGACGACTGGGAGGGGGTGGTAGTTGTGGGCGCAGTGCTCGTGCTCGAAGGCGATGGCTTCGTCGGTGGTCACAAGTCCTCCTGGCAGCGTTCCACCGGGCGGGTGGCGAGGGCCACATTGTCACGTTCCTCGAAACGATGAACAGCAGGTGACGGTTGGCTCGCGGGGGATGCCCCCGTAGGAACTGCGGGCTAGCCTCGACAGGTGCTCTCGGCGGTCGCCCTGGACCGCTCGACGGCCCCGAGGAGGTCGGCTCCATGACGACGATCGAGTGGGACTCAGCCCGACTGCTCGACCGCTTCGAGGACGTACGAGCGCAGACCGAGACACTTGCGGCGCCGCTGTCCCCAGAGGACCAGACGGTCCAATCGATGCCGGATGTGTCTCCGACCAAGTGGCACCGGGCCCACGTCACGTGGTTCTTTGAGACCTTTCTTCTCGCCGAGCACGAGGCTGGCTTCTCGCCGTTCCAGGACACCTACTGGTTCTTGTTCAACAGCTACTACGACACGCTTGGACCGCGGTACTCCCGTCCGGACCGGGGGCTGATCAGTCGCCCCGGGGCATACGAGGTGGGTGCTTATCGCGGCAACGTCGACGACCGGCTTCGGGACTTGGTCACGGCCGTCGACGAGGGCACGCTCGACAAGTTGACTCCTGTGCTGGAGCTCGGCTTTCACCATGAGCAACAGCACCAGGAACTGCTCCTCATGGACATCAAGCACGTGCTCTCGCGCAACCCGTTGCGCCCGGTCTATTCGGGGCTCCCGTCGTCCGCGGCGACGCCGGATCAGCTGGGTTGGGTCGATGTCGAGGGCGGCCTGGTCGAGGTTGGTCACGACGGCGATGGGTTCCGCTTCGACAACGAGGAGCCCCGGCACCGGGTCTGGCTGGAGCCTTTCCGGCTTGCCGACCGCTTGGTCACCAACGGTGAGTGGCTGGAGTTCATGGCCGGCGGCGGCTACAGCAGGCACGACCTGTGGCTCTCCGACGGGTGGGGGCAGGTCCAGGCCAACACCTGGCGGGCACCGTTGTATTGGGTGGAGCTGGACGGTGTCTGGTTCGAGCACACCCTCAACGGGACCTGGCCGGTGAACCCCGGCCTGCCGGTGAGTCATGTCAGCTTCTTCGAGGCGGAGGCGTACGCCACCTGGGCCGGCAAGCGACTGCCGACGGAGGCGGAGTGGGAGCACGCGGTCGTCACTGACGGTCAACCGGTCGCTGGCAACCTGTCCGACTCCGAGACGTTCCACCCGAGGGCGGCCGGACCGGGCAACGGGCGGCTGCGCCAGGTCTACGGCGACTGCTGGGAATGGACCTCTTCCGCCTACCACCCCTATCCCGGCTATCACCACGCCGAGGGTGCGATCGGTGAATACAACGGCAAGTTCATGTCCAACCAGATGGTTCTGCGCGGTGGGTGCGCGCTGACGCCCGAGGGGCACGCGCGGGCGACGTACCGGAACTTCTTTCCGCACGCCGCTCGGTGGGCGCTGAGTGGGGTCCGTCTCGCCGATGGCGGCTCACCGGTGGGGATCGCCTGATGGCGCAGGTGAAGGAGCCGGTCGTCCAGGTGCTGCTCGACCCCGACTGGGCGCAGGGCGGTCTCGTCGAGGATGTCCGCCGAGGTCTCGGCGCCATCCCGCGCAGCCTCCCGCCCAAGTGGCTGTATGACGACCGGGGCTCGGAGCTCTACGACCGGATCACCCGACTGCCGGAGTACTACCCCACCGAGTGCGAGCGGGCGATCCTGCGCGAGCACGCGGCTGACATCGCCGCCTTGTCGGGGGCGACCACGATGGTGGAGCTCGGCAGCGGCACCTCCGACAAGACTCGTACGCTGCTCGACGCGTTCACCGCGACTGGTCAACTGGAGAAGTTCGTCCCGGTCGACGTCTCAGAGGCGACCTTCGCACTGCTGCCACAGCCCTGGCCGAGGCCTATGTCGGCGTACAGGTCGAGGCGGTCGTCGGAGACTTCACCCTTCACCTGGCTCAGTTGCCGCGCGGCGACCGACGCATGGTGGCCTTCCTAGGTGGCACCATCGGCAACCTGTACGTCGAAGAACGCGCCGCATTTCTCGGGGCATTGGCCGACACCCTCCACGTGGGGGACTCGCTGTTGATCGGCACCGACCTGGTGAAGTCGCCTGACCGGTTGATCGCGGCCTACAACGACCCGGGCGGTGTGACCGCTGAGTTCGTGACCAACGCACTCCGGGTGCTCAACCGTGAGCTTGGCGCGGACTTCGACTTGGACGCGTTCTCCTACGTCCCGTTCTGGGATCCGCAGATGGAACGCATGGATCGTCGGCTCCGCGCCGAGATGCCGCAGCGCGTCCGCATCCCTGGCGCTGACCTTGAGTTCGACCTTGCCTTCGGGGAAGAGATCCGGGTCGAGATCTCGACCAAGTTCCGCCCCGAAGGCATCACGGACGAGCTGGCTGACGCGGGATTCGCGGTCACTGAGATGTGGACTGATCCGGCAGGCGAGTTTGCGTTGACCCTCGCCGCGAGGTCGAGCTGACCCTCAGTTGGCGAAGGCCGCGGTGAACTGCGCCTCGTACTCCGCAGTTGCCGGGCCGCTGAACCCGCACCCGTTGACGACTCCGCCGGTGGCGCTGACCAGATAGCGCTGCCCGGTGGTGAAGTCCACCCCATCGAGGGCGGCTGAGTTCGGGCCGTCCGCAATGCTGAGCTCGACCTGAGATGGCTCACCTGCGTCGGAGGCGTACCAGCGGTCCACATCCAGGACGACACCATCGTCGGTCACATCCTTGACCGTGCCGGAGAAGGCCACCGGGACTGCTGCCAGAAGACTCGCGTCAAAGACCACGCAGGACCCGAGAGAATCCGCGGCCGGCATGGCGAGGGCGAGCGGTGGCAGCTCCGGGCTGTTGCCCAGGGAAGCGTTTGCTACCAGTGCTGCAGCAACAGCAACCCCGGCCGCGCCGGCCAGCACGGCGGCCCAGCGTCGAGATCGGTGGGCGTTCGTCGAGGGCTGCCCCGTGGGGTGTTCAGCGGCTGGGTGATCGATCGGCGTGCTCATGACGTCCTCCAGCAGGTTCTGGGCGCGGGGGGACCCGGCGCCATCCACAGGCTGCGTCGGAGGACACGGATCAGCCTTGGCCAGCTGGGTCCGCAGGTCTTCGTCGGTCATCGCTCCTCTTTCGTTGCCTCGAGTGGCTTGTGTCCGCCTGGGTCGAGGTTCTTTCCGACGTCCGGTTGTTGGGTGGATTGACGCATCCGCTGCTTGACCCGATGCAGCCGGATGCTGACGGCATTGGGTGTGACCGCCAGGACGACGGCGATCTCGCGCGGCTCCAGCTGCTCCCACGCCCAGAGCCGGAGCAGCTCGCGGTCGTCGTCATCGAGCTCGGCGAGGGCGGCTCGCAAGAGGTCGACCTGGACCTCGGCCGCGGTCTCCGTGGAGTGCGACGAGATCTGAGCCGTCGGGTCGGTCTCGAGTCGTTGGACGAGCTGGAGAGGGCGGGCGGCGGACCGGCGCTGGTTGGCGAGACAGCGCCGAGCGACGCCGTAGGACCAGGAGAGTTCGTTGGCAACGGGCACATCATCGAGTCGGCGCCACAGGACCAGCAGGGTGTCCGCCACCACATCGTCGACGAGCGTGGACTCGGCGCGCCGGCGGACGTAGCGCTGGAGCGGTTCGTACACGAGCGCGAAGAGCAACTCGAAGCGCTCGCGCCGGCCCGCAACGGCGCCTGGGTCGTGGTCCACGTCTGGGTCAGTGTCCACCACGGGTCCGGATCTTTCGTCAGCAGGCCTTAGGTCCTACTAAATGGGGTCGTCCGCCCGATCTCTCCTTCCTTGAGGTGCCCCACTGTGGGGGGAACCTCAACCGAGGTGCACGCCAGTTGAGTCTGTTCCCGAAGGGATACCGCTGTGAGCACCACCGACAGGACCGCCCCGACCGCCAGCACGGTGCACTCCAAGACCCGAATCCCCGCCATCCTCACCATCGTGGCCGGAATCATCCTGCTCGTGGCCGGCACGGTCACCTGGTTCACCGTGCAATCGAGCCTGGCAGACGAGCGCATCACCGTATCCGACGACTCGCCCCGCTTCGCCGGGGACAAGGTCGACGGACCGCTGGCGGCGTACCAGCAAGCCAACATGATCAAGATCCACTACCTCGAGTCCACCGGCGGCAAGACCTATGCCGAGCTCGACCGCGAGGACCCGCTGCGCCAGACGGCCATCACGGCGTCCTTCCTCCGCGCCTCGCTGTTCACCTCAGTCGTTGCCTTCGGGATCGCAGCCTTGGCTGGCGGCCTCGGAGTCGTCTTTATCATTGTTGGCTGGGGCCTGATGGCCGCGGGCGCGCGACCCGAGGGCAGCTACGCCGGATGAGCATGCAAAACCAGGTGGCTGAGTCCGACGCCGACGAGGAGAAGCGTTGAAGGTCATCGTGGCGGTGGCGTCCAAGCACGGCGCCATCGCCGAGATCGCCGAGGCGATCTCGGGCACGCTCCAGGCGCGAGGACTCGAAGCCACACTCGTGGAGCGAGACCAGGTGCCAGGTCTTGACCGGTTCGACGCGGTGATCCTCGGCAGTGCGGTCTATTACGGCAAGTGGCTGAGCAGCGCCCGCTCCTTCGTGACGGACCGATCTGCTGAACTCGCAAGTCGACCACTGTGGTTGTTCTCATGCAGCCCACTGGGGGACCCCCCTATGCCGGACACCGATCCGGATGTCTTGGCAGCGATGGCCGCAACGGGGGCCCGCGAACACCACGTGTTCGCTGGGCGGACGGACCGGGCTGACTTGGCGCCGCCCCCAGAGGGCGCAAGGAGGCCTGCGATCCCATCGCCGCGCGAGGCCTTCCGAGGCCGGGACGCCGTCACCGCATGGGCGGACCACATCGCCGACTCCCTGGTCGGCAGTGTCGAACGGGAAGTCGCCACTGTGTCCTGATTCCTCGACTGGTGGTCGGGCTGGTCTACTGGGGCTGTGCCTGGCCCACCGCCCCTCCGGATCTGGTTGATCGGCTCGATGGGCGCGGGGAAGAGCGCGACCGGTTCTGCGGTTGCCGACCTGCTGGGTTGGTCCTTCTTCGACAACGATCGCGAGTTAGAGGCCTTCGAGGGCAGAACAGTCGTCGAGCTGGCCGCGGACGGCGCTGAGTCTTTGCACGCCCGAGAGTCCGCGCAACTGCATCGCGCCGCGATGCTGCCGCCCCCTTTCGTAGCCGGGGTGGCGGCGAGCGTGGGTGACCGACCGATGGATCTCGACCTCCTCCGAGACAGCGGTTGCGTTGTCTATTTGCGGGCGTCGGTGGACGTGCTCGTGCAGCGTGTGGGATCCGGCACTGACCGGCCCTGGCTGGGCGGTGACCCAGAAGTCTGGATCACTCAGCAACTGATCCGGCGGGAGCCGTACTACCTGACTGCCGCCCCCATAGTGATAGACGTGGACCGACTCACGGCTGCCGAAGCAGGAGCCGTCGTGATCGATCGCCTTTTCGACGCTGGGCACGGTGTTCCTCAACGTGACGAGCAAGAGGGCTTGGCATGAGCGAGCGCCCCGTTGTTGTTGTCGGGGGCGGCGCCATGGGTGCGGCCACCGCGTGGTGGCTCGCGCGGTCGGGTCACCCGGTGACTCTGCTCGAGCAGTACGCGCCAGGCCACACCCATGGCAGCTCCCACGGCTCGTCGCGCATTTTCCGGTTCTCCTACGACGACGAGCGGTACGTCGACCTCGGGGTCCAGGCTCAGGCGCTGTGGCGGACTCTCGAAGGGGAATCCGGCGCGGAGCTCATCACCCAGGTCGGTTGCGTCGACCACGGTCCGCCGGAAGCGATCGAACCGATCCGCGCCGCGCTTGTGGCTCGTGGGGTCCCGAATCACGTCATGCCTCCCGATGAGGCCACGGATCGTTGGCCGACTCTGCGCTTCGACGAATCGGTTCTGTTCGAGCCCGAGGCAGGTCGTGCCAACGCTGAGGCAACCGTCGCTTCGCTCCACAGCGAGGCGGCTCGGCTCGGCGCCGATGTGCGGGTCGGCTGTGCGGCGCGCGACGTTCGGGTCACCGACTCCGGAGTCGAGGTCGTCACCGACCAGGGAGTCATCAAAGGATCGGTTGTCGTACTAGCCGCTGGTGGTTGGCTACCTGGACTGCTCGCGCGCGGAGGCAACAAGTGGACGGAGTCCGCACCCTCACTAGCCACGCTCCCGAGGCTGCGGGTCACCCAAGAGCAACCTGCCTACTTTGTCGGCAACGGCGACGGTGAAGGCCAGGCGGTGGGGGACCTTCCTTCCTTCGTGCATCTACGTGACTTCAACGATGCACGCGTGAGCCGGCCGATCGCCTACTACGGGCTGTTCACCCCTGGACACGGGGTCAAGGTAGGTGAGCATGGCACCGGCCCACAGGTCGCCCCGGATGACCGCGTCGACCTGGACCCTGCCGGGGTGCTTCGGTTGGAGAACTACGTTGCCGATTGGCTTCCGGGTTTGGCTCCGCGAGCAGTTGAGGTCGATAGCTGCCTCTACACCTCCACCCCCGACGAGGAGTTCCTGGTCGAGCGGCATGGCTGGGTGGTGGTGTGCTCCCCCTGCTCCGGGCACGGCTTCAAGTTCGTGCCCGCGCTCGGCAGGCGTACGGCCGAGCTAGCGCTCGGTTCCCGCAAGACCCTGTGGCCGTGATCGCGACCCGAGAACTGAGTCGGGGGTCTTGCTTGATCAGGGCGTCGGCGGGCGTGGGATCCGTAGGTGCGCGGTGCCGGCTGACAGGTCCACGCGGCTCCGCGGTGGGGCTCCGTCCTCGATGTCGTCGCGGCGCAGCAGCTCGCTCTCCTGCTCCTCGATCCGGTGCCTGTTGCCTGGGTCCAGGGCCGTGCCGAGCACGTCGAAGCCGGCTGAAGCCGTTGCGTGGTTCCGGTGGCCGGACCCCACCCCGCGGCTCGCTCGTTCGACGAGCGCGACGCCGATGAGCAGGATGACAAGGCCGGGAAGAGTCAGGGCGAATATCGTCCCCATTCGTCCCACCTCCTCATGTATCGGGTCTGGTGACTCAGTTCTCAGTGTCCCATCCGGGCGCCCGAACCAAAGTCAGCTGAGCAGGGCACCGAGCAGGCCGAGTACGGCTGCCGCTGCGATGGTTCGGATCACACCCCATCGGAGTCGGAACAACGCCACTGCCGCGAGTGCGGCAATGAACAGCTGCCCCCAGTCAATCGTCGACCACACCGGATCGGGGAGAGTCAAGGGTCCGACTTCTACGACGTTCACCGTCCCGAAGGCGACGAGCAGCGTGAAGGCGAGCGCCAGCGACGCGATGAACCCCACGACAGCCGCCGTGACCCCGCGCAGTGCTGCGGCAATCCGCGGTTGGTTGCGGAGGCGCTCGACGTAGGGAGCGCCGAAGAAGATGAACATGAAACAGGGAAGGAACGTCACCCAGACGGTGATGACCGAGCCGATCGTGCCCGCCACGAGGGGTGGAAGCGAGCCAGGGTTGTTATAGGCACCCAAAAAGCCGACGAACTGCACGACCATGATGAGCGGCCCTGGCGTGGACTCCGCGAGGCCAAGACCGGTGACCATGTCACGCGGGGTGACCCAGCCGTAGGTGCTCACTGCTTGCTGAGCCACGTAGCCGAGGACGGCGTAGGCACCGCCGAAGGTGATCAGAGCAGTCTTGGAGAAGAAGAGCGCTTCTTGGGAGAACACGTGGTCACGTCCCAAGAAGACGACCAACGCAACGACGGGAAGCAGCCACAGCACTGCGGCGACGGCGCCGGCGATCAGGGCGGTGCGACGTTGCGCCGCCGTCACCTCCTCGGATGCGTCATGGTCGAGCGCTGGGGCCGAGGTCGTGTTCGCGTCCTGTCCCGAGGGGCGCAGGAGCAGCGCACCCGTAGCCAGGGCTATAACCACCACTACCGGATAGGGAATGCCGAGAAAGGTCACAGCCACGAAGGCCGCAACTGCGAGGACCACGGACAGTCGACCACTCAGCGCCCGTCGACCGACCCGCATGACGGCGTCGATGATGATGGGGATGACCGCCGCCTGCAGGCCCCCGAGGATTCCCGCGACTGCATTGACGTCGCCGTACACCGCATAGAGGGCCGAGAGCAGCCACATGACGAGGAAGCCGGGGATGACGAACAGGCTGCCAGCGACCACCGCGCCGCGAACGCCGCGCGTCACCCAGCCGAGGTAGGTCGCGAGCTGTTGGGCTTCGGGTCCGGGGAGCAGGGTGCAGAACGAGAGCGCGTGGAGGAATCGCTCCTCGGTCACCCACTGTCGTTCGTCGACGAGTGCCCGGTGCATCAGCGAGATCTGGCCGGCCGGACCGCCGAAGGACGTCCAACCGATCCGGGTCCACAGCGACAGCGCCTCGCGCGCGCTCACGACGGGAGAGGCGGACACAGGTCCGAGGCTAGGGTTTGCTGCTGACGCGTCGCTACCGTGGGCACCTTGGCCGCCTGAGAGGACCCGCTGCTGTGGCTCGCTACGTCTATGACTTCGCTGAGGGTGACAAGGACCAGAAGGATCTCCTAGGGGGCAAAGGCGCGAACCTCGCGGAGATGACGCGGCTCGGTTTGCCAGTGCCTCCGGGCTTCACCGTGACGACCGAAGCCTGCCGTACCTATCTGCAGCGTGGGGAGGAGCCGGCAGAGCTCCGGGTCCAGGTCACCGGGGCTTTGCGCAGGCTCGAGGACGCGGTGGGTCGCCGGCTGGGCGCCCCGGTGGACCCCCTGCTGGTCAGCGTGCGTTCGGGGGCGAAGTTCTCGATGCCCGGAATGATGGAGACGGTCCTCAACGTCGGACTCAATGACGCGTCGGTGCGCGGCCTGGCGGCCGTGTCGGGGGACGCGCGGTTCGCGTGGGACTCCTACCGCCGGCTTGTGCAGATGTTCGGCAAGACGGTCCTGGACATCGACGGTGCGCTCTTCGCGTCGGCGTTGGACGAGGCGAAGGAAGCCAAGGGCGTGAGCAGCGACGTTGACCTCGACGCTGACGACCTCGAGCAGCTCGTGACGACGTACCAGCAGATCGTTCGCGAACACTCGGGACGGGCGTTTCCCCAGGACCCCCGCGAGCAGCTCGACCTGGCGGTGCGTGCGGTCTTTGACTCCTGGAACACCGATCGCGCGCGGCTGTATCGCCGGCGTGAGCGCATCCCGCACGACCTGGGGACTGCGGTGAACGTCTGCACGATGGTGTTCGGCAACCTCGGTCCGACCTCGGGGACCGGTGTGTGCTTCACCCGCGACCCGGCGACTGGCCAACCCGGTGTCTATGGCGACTACCTGTCGAATGCTCAAGGCGAGGATGTGGTCGCGGGGATCCGCAACACGTTGTCGCTGGATGACTTCGCCGAACTGGATCCGGCGTCCTACGCCGAGCTTCGCGCGGTCATGCGCCGACTCGAGACGCACTACCGCGACCTGTGCGACATCGAGTTCACTGTTGAGCGCGGCAAGCTGTGGATGCTGCAGACGCGCGTCGGCAAGCGCACGGCCGCCGCGGCGTTTCGGATCGCGACGCAACTGGTCGACGAGCACCTGGTCACCCTGGACGAGGCCCTGGTCCGCGTCACCGGCGCGCAGCTCGCGCAGCTGATGTTCCCGCAGTTTGATGCCTCGACCGAACGCCGGCTGCTCACCCGAGGGATGGCTGCGTCGCCCGGTGCCGCAGTCGGTTCAGCGGTGTTCGACCCGGCGACTGCGGTCGAGTGGGCGGCCCGTGGCGAGCAAGTGGTGCTGGTCAGGAGGGAGACCAACCCTGATGACCTGGAAGGGATGATCGCTGCTGCCGGCATCTTGACCAGCCGGGGCGGGAAGACCTCACACGCTGCAGTCGTGGCTCGCGGTATGGGCAAGACCTGCGTGTGCGGTGCAGAAGACCTTGAGGTGGATGTTGCGACCCGTACGGCGGTCGCCGGTGGGGTTTCGTTCGTCGAGGGCGACGTGATCTCGATCGACGGGTCCACCGGCGAGGTCTTCCTCGGTTCGATGCCCGTGGTCCCGTCACCGGTCGCGTTGTATCTCGAGCACGGGCTCGCCGCCGCGATGGCGAGCGCTGACTTCGAGACCACTGAGCTGGTCAGCGCTGTCGACCGGTTGTTGAAGCATGCAGACTCTGTGCGACGCCTGCGGGTACGCGCCAATGCCGATACTGCGGCTGACGCCGGCCGCGCTCGTCATCTTGGGGCGCAAGGAGTGGGGCTGTGCCGAACCGAGCACATGTTCCTGGGCGACCGCCGGGTGCTCATCGAGCGGGTGATTCTCACTGGCCCGGGCGAAGCGAGGGATGCAGCGTTGGCGGCGTTGCTGCCCCTTCAGCGTCAGGACTTCCTCGAGCTGCTCGAAGTGATGGATGGTCTGCCCACCACCATCCGGCTGCTCGATCCTCCGCTCCACGAGTTCCTGCCTGACCGCGCCGATCTCATGGTGCGGGTCGCAGTCGCCGAGGAACGCGGCGCACCAGAGCAGGTCGATCTGCGGTTGCTCGCAGAAGTCGAGCGACTGCACGAGACCAACCCGATGCTCGGGTTGCGCGGAGTGCGTCTCGGGCTCGTCGTGCCAGGTCTGTTCGCGTTGCAGGTGAGGGCGATCGCCGAGGCCGCGGTCGAGCGGATCAAAGCTGGCGGCAATCCCAAGGTGGAGATCATGGTGCCGCTGGTTGGTTCGGTGATGGAGCTGCACCTGGTTCGCGATGAGACCGACGGCATCGTTGCGGAGATTGCGGCACGGGAGGGCGTCTCGCTGACTATTCCGGTCGGGACCATGATCGAGCTTCCGCGGGCAGCCCTCACGGCCTATCGGATCGCTGAGGTGGCGGAGTTCTTCTCCTTCGGCACCAACGACCTCACCCAGACCACCTGGGGATTCTCGCGCGACGATGTCGAAGCAGCGTTCTTCGCGAGCTATCTCGACAAGGGCGTCTTCACCGTGTCCCCGTTTGAGAGCCTCGATGTCGATGGTGTTGGTGTTCTCGTCAAGATCGCTGTTGAGCAAGGGCGCAAGACCCGCCCCGACCTACACCTGGGCGTCTGTGGGGAGCACGGAGGTGACCCCGAGTCCATTCACTTCTTCCACAATTCCGGGCTGGACTATGTCTCCTGCTCGCCGTTTCGGGTGCCGATCGCCCGTCTCGAGGCTGGACGCGCCGCCCTCGCGTCCCCCTAGCGACTGCTCAATTCGAGGTACGTCAGGGGAGCAGCGGAGTGATCAGCTCCGCGCCGGCGGCGTACTCCTGGCGATGTCCGTCCCCAAGCACCCACACGGATTGACGTCCATGCACGACCCACTCCTCGGGACCACCGACCAGCGCTGTGTCCTCGTCGATCCCGAGCACCATCACGCCCTCCGGCGCGCGCAGCAAAGCGCGGGTGAGGATGTCGGGGACCCAGCCGAGCATCCGGTCGAAATGCGGGATCACCCGCACGTGCGGCAGGAGGCCTAGCCCGGGGTCAGGGTGTCGCCCGAGGTCGCGCATAGCTGGGACCCAACCCGTGATCGCCATGGCTCCAGCACTGCAGCCGGCCAGCGCTGCACCGTCGCGCCAGACCCGCTCGACGGCTGCCCAGACGGCCGTTCCTCGCAGGGTTTGCGCGAGGTACGGCGGACTCCCGCCGGAGAGATAGACCAGGCCGGCCCCCTCGACAAGTGCCGCCAGCTCTGGGTCATCAGCGTCTGCGGCCACTCGGACATCGACGACCACCTGCTCGACGCCGAGCCGCTCGGCCTGAGCGCGACCCAGGCTGTGCCAGCGGGTCAGACTCTCGTCGCCCTCGGGTGCTGCCGCCGTGGCGAGCTGCACATAGCGGGGCGCTCGTCCTTCGAGCAGCAGGGCCTCGATCGGCTGCATGACGGGGAGGTACTCGCCGGACCCGACCAGAGCCAGTGGCCCGGTCATGAGCGGAGCTCCCAGTGCGCCCCGTCCGGGGTGTCGCGCACTTCGACGCCGAGTGCGTCGAGTCGGTCGCGCACGGCGTCGGCGTCGGCGAAACGCTTGTCAGCGCGGGCCGATGCCCGCAGCTCGAGGAGAAGGTCGAGATAGGGCCCGACCTCGGCGGCACGGTCGACGGGAGCGTCCGCGGCATAGGCGCCCAGCCGGGCGACGCAGGCACGTACGGATTCACGGTCTGCCTCCGAGGTCGCACGCGCCTCGAGGGTCAGCAGGGCGGCCACCGCACCTCGTACGTCTCCCACCGCCAGCGCTGCGTCTACCGATGCCGCGTCCGGCACCCCGTCCTCCCCGTTCGAGCTGGCCGGGATAGCGGTGATGCGCGTGGACCGACCCCGCTCGGCGAGTTCGTCGAGCGTGACGGTCGACCCCGCCGGTGAGCTCCACGAGGTGCCCGCGACCCGAACGGTCAGGGACCCTCGGCCCACGACGCGGCACTCACCCGAGTCGAGGTCGAGAATGAAACCGGTGTGTTCGTCGATGCCCAGCACGAAGGCGTCCGTTGGCATGTGGGCTTCGAGGATCTCGAGCCGGCGCTCGCCGAGATAGCAGAAGCGGGTGTCGTGGGTGCCGCCCTCGGTGTTGTCGAAGTGCGGGATCACCGCCGCCCGCAAGCCGGTCGCTCGACCGAGGACGTCGAGGCCGTCGAGCCAGTCCGGGTCCGCGCCGACCTTGTAGATCTCATAGACCGGCACGGTCACCAGACCAAGAGTCAAAGCTGCTGCGGAGGCGAAGACGACGGCTCCGCCCTCGCCGCCCTCCGCGAGTCGGGCATCCAAGGCGGCTGGGACGGGGGAGCCGGCCCACTGGCGCAAGGCGTAGGAAGGGCTGCCCGGTCCCGCAAAGACCCAGCGCGCGGCCATCAGGCGAGCCATCTCGGTTGCGTGTGTCAGAGGGTCGGCGTCGGCCTCGGCGCGCGATCGGAACCGCACCGGTGACACCGGCCGCCCCACCGAGTCCTGGAAGAAGGAGCGCACGCGCTCGGTCAGCTCGTCGGCGTTCTCCTGGAAGCCGTACGGCGAATCGAGGGTGACCGCAGCAACATCTGCGCCGAGGCTCGCGAAGACTTGTTGGTGGGGGGTGACCATGATCGGGCTGGTCTCCCCGGAGCCCAGGATGACGAGCACTCTAGGCAGCGGCATCTGCCTATCGTCGTCGATTCGGGGGCTGGGCGCGATTCCCGCCGTTATGGAGCCGGCTCGTTCCACCGGGGCGACGTCGTGCGCGGTGGGTGAAGGCGGGCGCGTACGTGCAGCAACGAGGGGCCGGCCCGGTCCGCGGAGACGGCCAGCGCCTCGCGAAGGGGCTCTCCGACCGACTCGACCTCGGACGCGGCCAGCCCGAAGGCGTGGGCCAGCGCCACCCAATCCGGCCCTTGGAGGTCGACGCCTCGTTCGGGGTCACCGGCGACCAACTGGTCGTAGCGGAGCATGCCGTAGCCGCCGTCATCGATGACGAGCACGGTGACCGGGAGGTTCTCTTGGACGAGGGTCGCTAGCTCCCCTAACGCGAAGGGCACGCCGCCGTCACCTGCGACCACGAGGGTCGCCCGCCCGGAACCGGCGGAGGCGCCGACCGCAGCGGGTAGGGCGTAGCCCAACGTGCCCCACCCGACGGGGTATTGCAGCCGCCGGCTCCTTGGTTGTCCGGCATAGCCACCGACCCAGTAGCCCGCCACGGCCATGTCACAAACGATGTCTCCGCCCGCCGGCCAGCCGTGCTCGATCGACTCCAGGAAGGCTGCCGCCTCAGCAGTCTTGAGGTCCGCGGCTTCCTCGGCTCGGATCGAGTGCCGGATCCGGAATACCTGGTCCGCCCAGGGCTCACGCGGAGCCACGCGCGTGGCCAGGGCGTCGCAAACCAGCGCGGCGTCACCGACAACGACCCCGTCCGGCGGCCATCCCTGCTGAGGGGTTCGCTCGTCGATGTCTACGCGCAGGAGCAGGGGCGGTCGCGGCATCGCCCAGTTGCGGGTGGTCATCCCGTCGAGCTGGCTGCCGATGACCAGCAGGAGGTCGGCCTCGGCGATCAGTGCCGACACGAGGGGTTCGTGCGGTGGTGCGTCGACGAGCAGCGGGTGGTCGACGCCGAGCAGCCCCCGGGCGGCGTACGTCGTGACCACCGGTGCGCCGAGGCGCCAAGCGAGGTCGGTCACGGCTTGCTCTGCGCCGGACGCGACGCAGCCGCCCCCGGCCCAGATCACGACTCGGGCAGCGCTCCCGAGGAGCCCCGCCGCGGCCTCAACTGCGCGCAGGTCGGGAGTCGTACGCCCTGGTTCGCGCACCGATGGCCCTTCAGCCGCGGCTCCTGCGAGCACATCGGCAGGGATGCCGAGATAGACCGGACCTGCCGGAGCAGCACGGGCGACGATAACTGCGTCGGCCGCCATCGCCACGGCTTCATCTGGGGTGCTGGCGCTGAAGACGGCCTTGGCCAGCGGGGCGAACAATGCGCTCTGGTCCGGCATTTCGTGCAGGGCGCCGCGGCCGATGCCGGCTCGTCTGACCCGAAGCGGGACCTCGCTCGCTACGAGAAGGACGGGGGAGTGGACGCTTGAAGCCTCGCCAAATGCGGCGACGGCATTGGCCGCGCCAGGGCCGGTCGTAGTCAGGGCGACGCCGAGATTGCCCGTGGCTCGGGCCAGGCCGTCGGCGGCGTAGACCGTCGTCTGCTCGTGTCTCACGGGCAAGATGCGGGGCCGGCCCGGTCGGGGTGCGGCTCGCCAGAACGGGAGGTTGTGGACTCCCGGAAGGCCGAAGCTCGTCTTGACTCCTGTTGTCCCTAGGAGGTCGAGGATTCTCGCGGCAGTGGTTTCGTCCGGGGGTCTTGGTTCCACGGAACCATCTTGGCCCTTGAGGGTAGGTGGAGTGGCAAAGGGCATCGGTTGGGGCTCCGGTTGGGGCTCCGGTTGGGGGCGGGCCGAAGTCGCAAACGGGTGAGGATCAACGCCACCGACCGATTCGACGTCCCAACGCGGGCACGAGGTCTGCTCGCGGCAGGCCGCCCGCTGCCATGCTTGGCTGAGCATCGACGACCGACGGTGGGACGGAACAGCCTTCCGGCTTCTGCGTCGTACCGTCACGAGGAGGCGTCATGGAGTCGCGCACCTTCCGTCAACCCGGCTTGGTCGTTACCGAGCACGCACTGTCGGTGCCGTTGGATCACGCGGCGCCGGACGATGAGCAGATCGAAGTATTCGCGCGTGCAGTCGTGGCGGTGGACAAGGCGTCGGACGCTCAGCCGTGGCTGGTCTTCTTCCAGGGCGGTCCCGGCTTCGAAGGACCACGCCCGGACTCGGTAGCCAACCCGGAGTGGCTGACTCGTGCGCTGGCGGACTACCGCGTGCTCCTGCTCGACCAGCGCGGCATGGGCCGCTCGACGCCAATCGGCGTCCGAGACGCGCTCGATTCGACCCCGGCAGCGCTAGCGGATCGTCTGGCCCACTACCGCGCGGACGCGATCGTTAGTGACGCTGAGTGCTTCCGGGTCGCGCTCGACGTGGACCAGTGGTCGATCCTTGGGCAGAGCTTCGGCGGCTTCTGCTCGGTGGCCTACCTCTCGGCACACCCCGAGTCGCTGCGCGAGGCGTTCGTCACCGGTGGACTGCCGCCGCTGGACGCAGGGATCGACGAGGTCTACCGCGAGACCTATCGCGCGGCCGCTGAGAAGACGGCCGGCTTCTACGAGCGCTACCCGGAGGACCGCGATCGGATGGCCGCGCTGGCGGCTCTTATCGCCTCCGACGACATCCGGCTTCCCAGCGGCGACCGGCTCACGCACGCACGCCTCCGCCAGCTCGGGATCCTCCTGGGCATGGGACCGGGAGCCGAACGGTTGCACCACATCCTCGAGCTGCCACCGACGAGCTCGGCATTCCTGCATGACGTGGAGCGCGCGACCGAGTTCGCCCGCAACCCGTTGTACGCCGTGATCCATGAGTCCTGCTACGCCTCGGGGATCACCACCGAATGGGCAGCCGAGCGCGGGCTGCCGGACACCTACGCCGGTGACCCGACGCTGCTCACGGGCGAGCACATCTACCCGTGGATGTTCGACGATATGGCCGGGCTTGCGCCCTTCCGCGAGACCGCGCACCTGCTCGCAGCCCGACCGTGGCCACGGCTGTACGACGCCGAGGTCCTCGCCGCCAACGAGGTGCCGTGCGCGGCGGCGATCTACGTCGACGACATGTACGTGCCGCGCGCCTACTCCGAGGACACCGCACGCCGGATCCGGGGACTTCGCCCGTGGATCACCAACGAGTACCAGCACGACGGCATCGCCGCCGGCGGACCAAAGGTCCTCGACCGCCTCATCGCCCTCGCCCGCGGCAACGCCTGAGCCGTTTCGGGTGACGGAAGTTCGCCGAAGGCCGGCTACTTGCAGGGACTGAGTCCATATCCGCACCTAAGCGTGGGCGCGCCTAGGGACGCGGCGTTGAGGTCGTCGCTGCGAGCCATCCACGGCTAGCCGGTACCCCTACGGCGCCGATCGCCGATGGCATCCCCGTGCTGCAGAAGAGTGAACTTGGTGCACCTCCGTAGCCAACCGGCCGGCTTGCGTGGTGTTCTAGGGGTCCAGAGTCTGGGGAGGACGAGACCATGCGTGCCCTACTGATCAAGTCGTTGCCGCTCGCGGTTGCATCGGTGCTCGCGGTCGGTGGCACGGCCTTCGCCCTAGAAGGTTCTTCACTGCCGGACCCCACCGAGTCGGCCGCACCCTCCGAGTCAGCGGACCCGAGCGAGTCAGCGGACCCCAGCGAATCGGCTGCACCTGGAGACGCCACGGCCGAGGAGGTGTGCGCGGGGGCGGCCAGCCATGGCGAGTACGTGTCCTGGGTGGCGCACACCGCTGCGTCGGGGCCAGGTCACGGGGCGGCAGTCTCAGAGGCCGCGCACACCGACTGCGGTAAGGCAGGCGATCCAACCGCGGAACCGACCGATGACCCCGGATCGGACAGTGAAGCCTCAGGCGACACCGCCACGAGCGATGACCGCACAAAGCGTGCCAAGGCGCACAAGGAGCACAAGGCCAAGCACGCCAACCGGGGCCGGTCCGGTCAGGACTGAGGGCGAAGGTCAGGCGCGAAAGGGGCCGCGTCGAGCGTGAAAGGGCGGCCGACGAATGCGATCGCGCCATGCGGCAATCTGGCGCGTCGGTTCGACGGTTGCCGGCAGGCTTGAAGCAGAGCGCAGGGCCGCTGGCTTTGCGCGACAGGCCAAGAGACGAGACAAGAGCCGTGAAGCGACAGCTGAGACAAGGCGGCCAGGGGGCTGGCGCCGCCGCTGCCTGACGCCGGATCCTGCTCGGGGGTGTTCGACTCGCGCACTCGCCCGTGGGATCACGCTGAGCTTACTTCGCTCCGTCAGGTGCTCGCGCGGCCGCGCATTGTGGGGACTGTCGGTGGGCGGTGGTTGACTGGTTTCATCGCTTCGGGGCAGGTGAAGCGATCGCCGCAGAGTTCAATAGCTGCAGTGTGAATCGGCGCCGAGTGAAGGCCAAGTTCAGATACTCCTGAGTCTACGAGTGAGAGTGCCAGCAGCCATCTTCATGGGCTGCACGAGCGCAGGGAAAG